>CAZPPH010000088.1:0-11990 GCA_964588375.1 uncultured Rhodobacterales bacterium
TACGGCGACATCTCCGAAAAGTTCCGCCCCGGCCATGCCGACATCACCTACTGGCAGAAATACGGGCTTCGCGACTACCGGGGCGGCGGCCGGTCCTCGGCCCGCGAGACCGCGTCGCGCGTCGCCGCCGGCGGGGTAGCGCGCGCCGCCCTGAGCGCTCTCGTCCCCGGTCTCGTCATCACCGGCTACATGGTCGGCATGGGCGAGAACGAGATCGACCGCGCCCGTTTCGACTGGGACGAAATCGGCCGCAACCCGTTCTGGTGCCCCGACGCCGAGGCGGCCGGAGCGTGGGAGGGCTACCTCGACGGCCTCCGCAAGTCCGGCTCCTCGGTCGGTGCCACCATCGAAGTGGCCATCCGCGGATGCCCCCCGGGCCTTGGCGCCCCTGTCTACGGCAAGATCGACACGGACCTCGCAGCGGCGATGATGAGCATCAACGCGGTCAAGGGTGTGGAGATCGGCGAGGGCATGGCCGCGGGCCGGCTTACCGGCGAGGCCAACGCCGACGAGATCGCGATGGGCGAAAACGGGCCTGTCTACGGCTCGAACCACGCCGGCGGCATCCTCGGCGGCATCACCACGGGCCAGGACATCACCGTGCGCTTCGCCGTGAAGCCGACCTCTTCGATCCTGACGCCGCGAAAGACCATCACCACGGCGGGCGAGCCGACCGAAATCGTCACGAAGGGCCGGCACGACCCCTGCGTCGGCATCCGCGCGGTGCCGGTGGCCGAAGCGATGGCGGCGGCAGTGGTGCTCGACCATTTTCTGCTAGACCGGGCGCAGACGGGGGGCATTCGCGGGCAGATCGGCTAGCGGCCGCGACTCCCCGGCAAGGGACGGCCAGCTCGTCGCCGCGCCGAATGCGGTGTCGAAAACGGCCTTGATCCGAGCTTAGCCGATCCCCGCGATGATCCGCCGGATCTCTGCGTCCCCCTTCAAGCAGCCACCCGGGAGAGCCAAGAGAAACAGGCGGTCTCCCCCCGGATCCCCAGTCAGCCTGCCCCGGCCCTGCGAAGCCGCTTGAAGTGGCAGCCTTCCCGGCCATATGCACCGGCATGACCGGTTTGACCCGACGCAACATCCTCTCGGCGGGGGCGGCGGCCCTTGTCCTTCCCGCCCGCGCCAACGGCGCGTTCGACGCGGCACTCGCCCGCGCCCGCGGGTTCGACCAGCTTCACGGGCTCATCGTCGAGAAAGCCGGCGAACGCCTTGTCACCGAACGCGTGCGCGGCCCCGCGCTCGACCGGCCGGTGAACGTGAAATCGATCTCGAAAACCCTCGTCGCCTCGCTTCTCGGCGCGGCGATCGACCGGGGCGTCGTCCCGGGCGTGGACGTGACCATCGGCGAAGTCGCTCCGCGCCTCCTGCCTTCCGGCGCCGACCCGCGTGCGGCCGACATCACGCTCGGCCAGCTCGCAAGCCTCCAGGCCGGGCTGGAACGCACCTCGGGCCCGAACTACGGCGAATGGGTCTCGAGCGGCAACTGGGTGGCGAATGCACTGTCGCGCCCGCTCGTCGCCGAACCGGGAACGCGGATGCTCTATTCCACCGGCTCCACCCACATCCTCGGTGCGGTGCTGGCCGAAGCGAGCCGCGAAAGCCTTCTCACGCTCGCCCGCGACTGGCTCGGCCGCCCCCTGGGCATCGAGATCCCGGCCTGGACCCGCGACCCGCAGGGTTACTATCTCGGTGGCAACGAGATGGCGCTTTCGCCCGAAGCCATGGTCCGTTTCGGCGAGATGATCCGGCTTGGCGGCATGTGGAATGGCGCGCGCGTGCTCTCCGCAGAATGGGTCGAAACCTCCCTCGCCCCGCGCACCCGCTCGCCCTGGTCGGGCCTCTCCTACGGTTACGGATGGTTTCTCGGCCGGTCCTCGGACGCGGAGGTCGCACTCGCGCGCGGCTATGGCGGACAAGTCATCGCCGTGGTGCCCGAACGCGAGCTGACCGTCGCGATCACGTCCGACCCCACGCGTCCGGCCCGCTCCGGGGGTTATTTCGGCGACCTTCTCGGGCTCATCGACGACATCGTCGCGGCGGCCTGAACGACAAAGGCCGCCCGAAGGCGGCCTCGTCAGACGCCAGGGGCGCCGGATCAGTCGTTGACACTGTCTTTCAGCGCCTTCGCGATCGTCATCTTCACCACCTTGTCGGCCGGCTTCTTGATCTGCTCGCCGGTGGCGGGGTTGCGGACCATGCGCTCGGGGCGCTCGCGGCAATAGATCTTGCCGACACCCGGCAGGGTGACCGCGCCGCCGCCTGAAACCTCTTTCGTGATGATGCCCGTAATTGCGTCAAGCGCCGCGCCCGCCGACTTCTTGTCGGTGTCCATCTCTTCGGCCAGAGCGGCCACGAGCTGCGTCTTGGTCATCGGTTTCGACATGATGATCTCCTCGTTCTGCCCTTGTTTTTATGGGCCTCATCCGACGCATCTAACTGCATATTGGGGGTCCGCACAACAATATAGCACCGATTTAGCGGTCTTTTGGCGCATTTTGTGGGCGATTTCCGGCTAATCCCCACCTCTGGACCTAAAGGAAGGCGGTTTCCTCGAAGCTCCGGAGCTTCCGGGAGTGGATGCGCTCAAGCGGCATATCGCGGATCTTCTCCATCGCCCGGACCCCGATCAGGAGATGCCGCGCCACCTGCGTGCGGTAGAAATCGCTCGCCATGCCGGGCAGTTTCAACTCCCCGTGCAGGGGTTTGTCCGAGACGCAGAGCAGCGCGCCGTAGGGGACCCGGAAACGGAATCCGTTGGCGGCGATCGTCGCACTTTCCATGTCGAGCGCGATGGCGCGCGACTGGCTGAGCCGCTGCACCGGCCCCGACTGGTCCCGCAGTTCCCAGTTGCGGTTGTCGATGGTCGCCACCGTGCCCGTCCGCATGATGCGCTTGAGCTCGTAGCCTTCGAGCTTCGTCTCCTCGGCCACCGCGTCCTGCATCGCGACCTGCACCTCGGCGAGCGCCGGAATCGGCACCCAGACCGGCAGGTCGTCGTCGAGGACGTGGTCCTCGCGGACATAGGCATGGGCCAGCACGAAATCGCCCAGCCGCTGGGAGTTTCGCAGGCCCGCGCAATGGCCCACCATCAGCCAGGCATGGGGGCGGAGAACGGCGATATGGTCGGTCGCGGTCTTCGCGTTCGACGGCCCCACGCCGATGTTGACGAGGGTGATGCCCGAGCCGTTGGCGCGCTTGAGGTGATAGGCCGGCATCTGCGGCATCTTCTTCGGCTCGACGATCTCGGCTGTCGCATCGGTGATCTCTTCACCGCCGGGAATGACGAGAGAGGTGTAGCCGCTCGCCGCATCGGCGATCGCCGCACGCCCGTACCCGATGAACTCGTCGACATAGAACTGGTAGTTGGTGAACAGCACGTGGTTCTGAAAATGCTCCGCCGCGGTGGCCGTGTAATGGCTGAGCCGCGCCAGCGAATAGTCGATCCGTTGCGCGGTGAACGGGGCGAGCGGCCGCGAGCCGTCCTCGTTGGCGTAACCGAAGCCGTTGACGATGTCGTCATGGGTGTTGCCGAGGTCGGGCACATCGAAGCTGTCGCGCAGGGTGAAGCCCGCCGCGCCCTCCTGCGGCACTGTCAGCCCGGCCTCGCGCGCGACGGCGAAATGCACCGGCATCGGCGTCATCGACGGGCCGACCGACACCGCGACCCCGTGGTTCTGGATCAAGAGGCCGATCTGCTGGGTGAGATAGTTCTCGAAGAGATCCGGTCTGGTAATCGTCGAAGCATAAAGCCCGGGCTCGGCGACATGGCCGAACGACAGCCGGCTGTCGATGGTCGCATGGCTCGAGACGGCGAGGCGCACCTCGGGGTAGAAGGCCCGGAACTTCTTTCCGGGCTCGCCCGACTTCAGCGCCTCGATGAAATGATCGCAGAGAAACCGCGTCGCCCCGTCATAGAGCACTCTCAGCCGCGCCACTGCCTTGCCGGCATCGTGAAAGCTCTCCTGACCGGGAAGGTCGGGAGAGACGATCGGAAGGTTGCGGGCGAAGGTCATGGTATCATCCGGACACTCTTGAAACGCTTGGGGGCGATCTATCACGGAAGCTGCGGGGAGGCGATGGCCGATAGCGGTGTGACGACCGCCGGGGCAGGCGCTTGCGTGACGCGATGCGGCCCAATACATCGACGCAATGACGAGACATCTGCTCAGCATCGGCCATGGCTACTCGGCCCGCGCGCTCGCGCATCGCCTCCTGCCCCTCGGCTGGGTGGTCACCGGCACCACCCGGACGAAAGAGAAGGCCGCTGTTCTCGAGAACTCCGGTGTGCGCCCGCTGATCTGGGGGGAGGACGACATTGCGCCCGCCCTCGCGCAGGCGACACATCTGCTGAGCTCCGTCGGCCCCGAAGACGGCCGCGATCCGGTGCTCGCTGCCGCCCGGGACGCCATCGCGGAGTCCGCGGCGCATCTGGAATGGGCCGGCTATCTTTCCACCACCGGTGTCTATGGCGACCACGGCGGCGGCTGGGTCGACGAAGAGACGCCGCTCACACCCTCCACCCGTCGCGGCCGCGACCGCGTGGCGACCGAGACCGAATGGCTGACGCTCGCCGCCGAGACCGGCCTGCCGCTTCACATCTTCCGCCTCGCGGGCATTTACGGGCCCGGGCGCGGACCTTTCGAGAAGGTGCGCTCGGGCAACGCCCGGCGCATCATCAAGCCGGGTCAGGTCTTCTCGCGCATCCATGTCGAGGACATCGCGCAGGTGCTGCACGCCTCCATGGAGCGGCCCGACCCGGGCGCGGTCTACAACGTCTGCGACGACGACCCGGCGCCGCCCGAAGACGTCATAGCCGAAGCCGCGCGCCTTCTCGGCGCACCCGTCCCCCCCGCCGTCCCCTTCGACGAGGCAGAGCTTTCGCCCATGGCCCGCAGCTTCTATGCGGAATCGAAACGCGTCCGAAACGACCGGATGAAACGAGAGCTCGGCATCGAACTGACTTATCCGGATTACCGGGCGGGCCTTCAGGCGCTTCTCGCCGGTCTCTGAACCCCGCCGAGGCGACGCATGCCCCAGGCCGCGCTTCCGAAGAGCCCGAGGAAGACGAACCCGGTCAGGGTGGTGGTAAGGTAGAACTCCACCCGACCATCGAACGTCAGGTTGTTGAGGAACGGGTAGGGAAAGCCCGTCGCCTCGTCGCCATAGGGAAAGTCGTTGAGAGGCGAGACGAAAAACTCGATCCAGGCGATATACGCCGCGATCACCGCCGCGAGCCCGAGCGCGGGCCGCCAGAGCGCCCGGATCGCCCCATAGACGAAGAGCGCGTCGATCCATTGCAGAACCGGGCCGACGAGGTGCAGGTAATACTCCTGGTGCCACACCACCGGCCCGTTCGAGTTCACGAGGGCCGGGTCCTGGAACCACAGCCGCCAGTAGAGCAGCACCACGAGCGCGTTGACCACCGCCGTCACCGCCACAAAGGCCGACCAGTCCGTCTCCGTCCGCCGCTCGGAAATCGCGAGCATCCGGCTGGCGGCCCAGAACGACATCACGAGCGCCCAGATCGTCAGGAACCGGAACGGGCCGCCCGGCTGACCGTAATCCGCGTTGATCGCGAGCTGGTAGATACAGTATCCGGCGGCCAGCAGGAACACCGCCCAGCGCCAGACGATCACGCCCCGCCGGTGGGGGTCGAGAAGGTAGCGCTCAGCCGGCGGCACTCCCATGCCCCGCCTCCATCACCGAAACACCCAGCGCCTCGAGCACCTTCATCTCGATATCTCCGGCATTGAGGCCGGCGACATCGTACATCGCCGCCGGGCTCGCCTGGTCGATGAAGATGTCGGGCAGCACCATCGAGCGGAACTTCAGGCCGGTGTCGAAGACGCCCTCTTCGGCGAGGAACTGCGCGACGTGGCTGCCGAAGCCGCCCACCGCGCCTTCCTCGACGGTGATGAGCGATTCGTGGTTCGCCGCGAGATCGCGGATCAGGTCCTCGTCGAGGGGCTTCGCGAAGCGCGCATCGGCCACGGTCGGCGCGATACCGCGCGCGGCGAGCGCCTCGGCGGCCTGCTCGACTTCCTTCAGCCGCGCCCCGAACGACAGGATCGCGGCGCGCGCGCCTTCCCGCACGATCCGGCCCTTGCCGATCTTCAGCGGTGTGCCCCGCGCGGGCATCTCGACGCCGACCCCCTCGCCGCGCGGAAAGCGGAAGGCGATGGGCCCCCCGTCATGGGCCGCGGCCGTCGCGACCATGTGCACGAGTTCGGCCTCGTCGGCGGCGGCCATCACCGTGAAGCCCGGCAGGTTCGCGAGATAGGCGATATCGAAGGCGCCCGCATGGGTCGCCCCGTCCGCACCCACGAGCCCCGCCCGGTCGATCGCGAAACGAACCGGCAACCGCTGGATCGCGACGTCGTGCACCACCTGGTCGTAGCCCCGCTGCAGGAACGTCGAGTAGATCGCGCAGAACGGCTTCAGCCCCCCCGCCGCCATGCCCGCGGCGAAGGTCACCGCATGCTGCTCGGCGATGCCGACATCGAAGCACCGCGCGGGAAACCGCTCGGCGAACTGCTTCAGCCCCGTCCCGTCCGGCATCGCCGCGGTCACGCCGACGACCCGCGCATCCTCGGTCGCTTCGGCGATGAGCGCCTCGGCGAAGACCTTGGTGTAGGACGGCGCGTTCGAGGGCGCCTTCTTCTGCTCCCCGGTCACCACGTCGAACTTCGACACCCCGTGGCCCTTGTCGCGGGCGACCTCGGCGGGCTCGTAGCCCTTGCCCTTCTTGGTGATCGCGTGAATGAGGATCGGCCCCTTCGCGCGCGCCTTCACCGTCCGCAAGACCGGCAGGAGCTGGTCGAGGTCGTGCCCGTCGATGGGACCGAGATAGGAGAACCCGAGTTCCTCGAAAAGCGTGCCGCCCACGGCCATGTGCTTGAGCATGTCCTTGGCGCGCTTCGCCCCTTCCTGGAAAGGACCGGGCAGAAGCGAGACCGCCCCTTTCGCCGCCGCCTTCAACTCCTGGAACGGCGCGCCGGCATAGAGGCGCGAAAGATATGACGACATCGCGCCCACCGGCGGGGCGATGCTCATCTCGTTGTCGTTCAGGATGACGATGAGCCGCTTGCCGAGGTGACCGGCGTTGTTCATCGCCTCGTAGGCCATGCCCGCCGACATCGCTCCGTCCCCGATCACCGCGACGCAGTCGCCGATCCCGTGCTCGGGCGCGCCGCCGAGGTCGCGGGCGACGGCATAGCCGAGTGCGGCCGAGATCGAGGTGGAGGAATGCGCCGCGCCGAACGGGTCGTAGGGGCTTTCGGACCGCTTGGTGAAGCCCGAGAGCCCGCCTTCCTGCCTGAGAGTCCTGATCCGGTCGCGCCGACCGGTGAGAATCTTGTGCGGGTAGGTCTGGTGCGAGACATCCCAGATCAGCCGGTCGCGCGGGGTGTCGAAGACCGCGTGCAGCGCGACGGTCAGTTCAACAACGCCGAGACCGGCCCCGAGGTGACCGCCCGTCTCGGAGACCGCCGAGATCGTCTCGGCTCGCAACTCGTCGGCGACCCGGTGCAGCTCGGCATCGGTCATGCCCTTGAGATCCGCGGGCAGGTGCACCCGGTCGAGCGTAGGTGTCTTCGGTCTTTCGGTCATGTCTTCCTCCCGGGAGGGAACGTCGCCCCGGTCATAGGTCGCGGTCGATAACGAAGCGTGCCGCGTCCCGCAAGGTTTCGGCACGCCCGCCGTAGCCGGCGAGAGCCGCTTCGGCCTCGGACACCAGCGCCTGCGCCCGTGTCTTCGCGCCGTCGAGCCCGAGATGGCTCACGAACGTCGCCTTGCCCGCCTCCGCGTCCTTGCCCAAACGCTTTCCAGTTCTCGCCTCGTCTCCCTCGATGTCGAGAATGTCGTCGGCGATCTGGAAGGCCAGTCCCAGCGCCGCGGCATATCGACCGAGCGGCGCGGGGTCCTCGCCCGCGAGCACCGCGCCCGCCTCCGCCGACCAGCGGATGAGCGCGCCGGTCTTGCCGGCCTGGAGCGCCGTGATGTCCTCGAGGCTCAGCGCCCGGCCGGCCGTCTCGGCGGCGATGTCGAGCGCCTGGCCCAGCACCATGCCGCGCGCGCCGGCGGCATCCGCGAGAGACGCGATGAGCCGCAGCCGCGTGTCGGGGTCGGTGGCGGGCCCGCTTGCCAGAAGCCCGAAGGCGAAGGTCTGCAGCGCGTCGCCGGCGAGCACCGCCGTCGCCTCGTCCCATTTCACGTGCACCGTCGGCAGGCCGCGTCGGAGGTCATCGTCGTCCATGCATGGCAGGTCGTCATGCACGAGCGAATAGGCATGGATCGCCTCGATCGCCCCCGCCGCGGGCAGAGCCGCCTCCTCGGAGAGCCCGAAGAGCGCCGCGCTCTCCACCACGAGAAAGCCGCGCAGGCGCTTGCCGCCACCGGCCGCATGATGCATCGCCTCTATGACGGGAACGCCCGCCGCCTCGGGCAGAGCAGCCTGAAGATAGGCGCCGATCGTCCCGGCCCTCCGGGCCAGGTGGTCGCGGAAGCTCACTCGCCGTCGAGGGGCGCGGTCCCGGTCGCGTTCCCCTCTCCGTCCCGCGTGATGAGGGCGACCTTTTCTTCCGCTTCGGCGAGCTTCTTCTGGCAATGGGCCTTCAGCGCCGCGCCCCGCTCGTAGAGCCTGATGGAATCCTCGAGCGGCACGTCACCGCTCTCGAGCCGGCCCACCACCGTCTCGAGCTCGCGCATCGCCTCCTCGAAGCTCATCTTGTCGACCGGCTCTTCGCTCATCCGCCCCGCTCCATCATCTTCTCCACATGGGCGCGAACGCCCGCGCCCAGCGAGGGAAGATCATATCCGCCCTCCAGCGTCGAGACCACCCGGCCGTCCGCCACGTCATCGGCGACGTCGAGGATCGCGTCGGTCACCCAGGCGAAATCCTCCGTCGTCCACAGAAGGTTCGCCAGCGGGTCGTCGGCGGCGGCATCGAACCCGGCCGAGACGATGATGAGGTCGGGCCGGAAATCCGCGACCGCTGGCACGATCTCGTCGCCCCAGGCCCGGCGCATCTCCCGTGTCCCCGTCATCGGCGCGAGAGGCGCGTTGATGACGTTGTCATGGGCGCCCGTTTCGTGGACATGGCCCGAGCCGGGGTAGAGCGGCATCTGGTGCGAAGAGCAGAAGAGCGCCCGCGCCTCGTTCCAGAGAAGGTTCTGGGTGCCGTTTCCGTGGTGGACGTCGAAGTCGAGCACGGCGACACGGGATGCCCCGTGCACCTCGAGCGCCCGCATCGCCCCGATCGCCGCCGTGCCGAAGAGGCAGAAGCCCATCGCCTTCTCCCGCTCGGCGTGATGCCCCGGCGGGCGGCAGGCGACGAAGGCATTGTCGATATCGCCGGCCAGCACCGCGTCGACCGCCGCCGCCATCCCGCCGATTGCCCGCATCGCCGCCTCGAAACTGCCGGGCGAGACATGGGTGTCGGCGTCGAGCGAGGCATAGCCCGTCTCGGGGATCGCCGCGCGTATCTTCGCGACATGGCTCGCCGGATGACAGCGCAGAACGTCCGCCTCGTCGCCGGCCGGGCAGTCCCGCCGGTCGAGGCCCGCGAGACCGGCCAGCGCCTCCTGCACCGCCCCGATCCGCGCCACCTGTTCGGGGTGGCCGGGCGGCGTCACGTGCGCCTTGGAGCTTTCGTGGGTGTAAAGCGCGGTCGTCATGTCCCTAACCAAAGCCTTCCGGAGGGATTCGGGAAGCGCTTTCGAGCACGCTTTCCTTCAATCCGGGGCCAGCATGTAGCCTGCCCCCCGCACGGTCTGGAGGTAGCGCGGCTGTTTCGGGTCGGCCTCGATCTTGCGTCTCAGCCGGGTGATCTGCACGTCGACCGCCCGCTCCTGCGCCCCGTCGCCGCCGCGCCCCAGCCGGTCGACGAGCTCGACGCGCGACAAGGGCTCTCCGGGCTGTCCGGCGAAGATCCGCATGAGTTGCGCCTCGGTCGCGGTCAGCCGCACGAGCTCCTCGCCGGCCCACATCTCGCCGCGCTCGACGTCGTAGCGCAGCCGCCCCATCGACAGCACCTTCGGCACGGTTTCGGACGGCTCGGGCGGCGGCAGGCGCCGGAGGATGGCGTTGATCCTCAAGAGAAGCTCCTTCGGTTCGAACGGCTTGGCGAGGTAATCGTCGGCCCCCGCCTCGAGCCCCTCGATGCGGTCCACGGTCTCGCTCTTCGCCGTCAGCAGAAGGATCGGCACGTCGCGTGTCTCCCGAAGCGAACGCGTAAGCTCGACCCCGGTTTCGCCCGGCATCATCACGTCGAGCACGATGAGGTCGAAGTCGAGGCCTTCCAGAAGCCGCCGCGCATGGGCGGCGTCGCGCGCCGCACTCACGAGAAAACCGTGGCGCACGAGGAACTTCTGCAGAAGCCCCCGGATGCGTTCGTCGTCGTCGACGACCAGAAGATGCGCGTCGGGCTCGTTCATGATCCCCTGTCCCTCAAGGCTGCGTAGCGCTTCAGGGCCTCGGGGTCCATCATCGCCTCCAGAACCTGCCGGAAACCCGACACCGCCTCGGGGCCCGCCGCGCGGTAGGCGCTGCGCATCCGGTCCCGCTGGGCGGTCGAGAGCTCCGCCTCCAGCGCAGCACCCGCGTCGGTGAGGTAGAGATGACGCTCGCGCTTGTCACGCGTGCCCACCCGGCTTTCCACGAGCCCGTCCTCGATCAGTGTTCTGAGCACCCGGTTGAGCGACTGCTTGGTCACTCCGAGGATCGTCAGGAGCGTGTTCACCGTCGTCCCCGGCCGGCGGTTGATGAAGTGGATCGCCCTGTGGTGCGCCCGCCCGTATCCGCGCTCGGCGAGTATCCGGTCGGGGTCTGCGGTGAAGCCCTGGTAGGCGAAAAACATCGCCTCGATCCCCCGGCGAAGCTGCTCGTCGGTGAGAAACAGAAGGCTCTCGCCTTCCTTGCCGCCGGACTCGGCCATGGATCCTCCTGAACCTGTGAGCCCACTTTAAGTCAGTCTTATTGACATTCCAAGTCACGACTGTTAGCGATTCCCGGCTATTCGCGCAACAAAATGTCCGCTTCGGACCTAATTTGCGCAACTTATGAAAAAGGGGGAGGCGCATGGACGGGGCTTATGACGACCGCGACGGGAAGATCTGGATGGACGGCAAGCTCGTTGCCTGGCGCGATGCCAACGTCCACATCCTCACCCATGCAATGCACTACGCCTCGTCCGTCTTCGAGGGCGAGCGCTGCTACAACGGCCGGATCTTCGAGGGTGTGAAGCACTCCCGGCGCCTGCTGCGCTCTGGCGAGATGCTCGACATGCCGATCCCGTGGACCGTCGATCAGATCGAGGAAGCGAAGTACGCCACACTCGAAGCCAACGGGTTGACGGATGCCTACGTACGCGCGATCGCCTGGCGCGGCGCCGGGCCCGACATGGGCGTGTCGTCCTCCCGCAACCCGGTCCGCATGGCCGTCGCGGCATGGGAATGGGGCGCCTATTACGGCGACTCGAAGTTCAGGGGCGCGAAACTCGACATCTCGAAATGGAAGCGGCCCTCGCCCGAGACCATCCCGTCGCACGCCAAGGCCGCCGGCCTCTACATGATCTGCACCATGTCGAAACACGCCGCCGAGGCGAAGGGCTGTTCAGACGCGATGATGTTCGACTTCCGGGGCTACGTCGCCGAGGCGACGGGCGCCAACATCTTCTTCGTGAAGGACGGCGAGGTGCACACCCCCGACCCCGACTGCATCCTGAACGGCATCACCCGCCAGACCGTCATCGGCATGCTCCGCGACCGCGGCATCCCCGTCCACGAACGCCACATCGAAGCGCACGAGCTCGAAAGCTTCGAGCAATGCTGGCTCACCGGCACCGCCGCAGAGGTCACCCCGGTCGGCCAGATCGGCGACTACACCTTCGAGGTCGGCGCGCTGACCCGCGAGATCGCGGAAGGTTACGAGAAGCTGGTGCGAAGCTGAGACGCGCCTGGAACGCCTTCGGCCCGAAGTAGCGCGGT
>CAZPPH010000089.1:0-11977 GCA_964588375.1 uncultured Rhodobacterales bacterium
TCGCGTTCGAGCGTGTAGGTCAGCGTCGTCAGGAGGGCGACGCCCATGGTCGCGGTAAGCCCCGGCAGGCTGCCCACGATGATGCCCAGAAGGGTCGCCCAGGCCACATGGAAGATGCCTTCGGGCGTGAGGAACTGGCCAAGCGCCGCGCCGAGATTCTGCAGGATCTCGATCACGGCAGTCGCACCAGGAACCCGTAACGGAAGAGGGTCGAAACCGCGACCGCCGTGGTCACCGAGAACACGGCGACGACGAGCGCGAACTTCCACTTCTGCGCGGGGTGCTGTTCATGCCAGAGAAACCAGCCGGTGAAGCCGACGAGATAGATCCCGGTGGCCACCGGGAAGGGCATGTTTCCGACGAGAACGAGGGCGTAGAAAACGCTCCAGCCCGCGGCGACCGAAAAATCGGTCCATGATCCCTCCGCCGCGCCCGTGTCTTCGGCATGGGCGGTCCTCGCGCCCCGATAGAGCAGAACGGCGCAGAGCATCAGCGCCACGCCGAGAAACATCGGCACGAGCCCGGGGATGCTGGCGGGGTGAATCTGGCGAATCTCCAGACGGTCCATCACATATCCGCCCCATGTCATCGCCGCCCCGAGCACGAAGAAGACGAATGCGGTTATCCGGTCAGCGCGAGCGCTGTCGAAAGGCATGGTACCTTGCTCCACTGACAAGAGGGTCGAGGTGACGCGGGGCCGGAGAAAGGGCCCCGCGCCGGTTTGCGATTATTCCCCCGGGCAATCGATGCCGATCTCGGAGGGATCGATCACCGCCTCGCCGCGCGTCACCCGGGCACAGGCCTCCGCGATCACGACAGGCATCGCGCGCTCGAGAGCCGCGTCACCGTAGCTCGGGTTGAAGTCGGCCCCCCGCTCGACGGCGTAGCTCTGCAGCGCCTCGGAGTTCATCACATGCTCTTCCCATACCTGGTCGACGGTGTCGTAGACCTCCTGCGGCGCGCCGACGGGAATGAAGACCCCGAAGTAGTCCGGCGCGACCTTCATGTCCGGCATCCAGTTGGTGATCGGCGGGATCGGGTCGATGCCCTCGACGACGAGTTCCTTGTCCGACAGCACCGCGAGCGCGCGCAGGCGTCCGGCCTTGATCATCTCGGTCTGCTCCACCGCGAGCTGCGTCGTCGCCGCCACTTCGCCGGCCGCTGCGGCGAGGACCGCCGGGTTGCCGCCGTCGTAAGTGACCATGCGGGCCGCCGAAAGTTCACCTTCCGCCGCTTCCTTGATCGCCGCGAGGGCCATGCCGCCCGAGGAGTTCACCCCGGCCGTCCCAACCGTCACATCGCCCGATTCCATCGCCTCCAGAAGCTCGCCGAAGTCCTGATACGGCGCGTCGGCATTGACGCTGACGACCGGCACGTTCGCGACATGCAGGTAGATGTGATAATCCTCGATCGAGGTGTCCTCGACCAGCCCGGTCACCGAATAGGTGGCGTTGTTGGCGATGGCGTTCGCCGTCCAGGTATAGCCGTCACGCGGCGCGTCGAGCGCGGCCTTGGTGCCGATCGAGCCCGAGGCGCCGGGCTGGTTCACGACGACGACCGGGGTGCCGAGCGCCTCTTCGAGGATCGGCGCGACGACCCGTGTGACCTGGTCGGTGGAGCCGCCCGCAGACCACGGCACGATGATGTTGATGGGCTTGTCGGGCTGCCACTCCGCCAGCGCGGCTCCGGTCGCCGCGACACTCACGAGGCCCGCGACCCCGAATATCCTGCCCAGGTTTAGCACACTCATTGAACTTCCTCCCTAAGTTACCTAACGGTAGGTAACTTGTGGAATTCGATTTCGTCAAGCGGCGTGTGAAGGTTCTTCGAACCGGTCGTCCGGCCACGGCCGGGCAGCCCTCGACCTGCGACGCACCACGCGATATCGGATCAGTGCAAGAGGCGTGCGGCCCTGCCCCGGTGCGAGTGCGGCCGGGCCTGGTCGCATGCCGCGAAACAGGAAGGGAGGCTCGAGATGAAGCTGTCGCTCTGCAGCGAAGTGATCCGTGACTTGTCGTTTGCCCAGCAATGCGACTTCGCCGCGAAACTGGGGTACGACGCGCTCGAGATCGCTCCTTTCACCCTTGCCGAAGACCCCCGCGACCTCGGGCCGGGCGATGTCGCGGCCCTGCGGCGAAGCCTGTCGGACGCTGGCATCGTCTGCTCCTCTCTCCACTGGCTGCTGGTCAGCCCCGAGGGCCTCTCGGTCACTTCCGAGGACGCGGAGGTTCATGACAGGACCGTTTCGGTCATGCGCCGCCTCGTGGAGCTGGCCGGCGAACTCGGCGCCGACGTGCTGGTGCACGGGTCGCCCAAACAGCGCCACCTGCCGGACGGCCGCGAGGCCGAGGCACGGGCACAGGCGGTCGGCTGCTTCGCCGCCGCCGCCGAGGCGGCCGCGTCGGCCGGTGTCGTCTACTGCGTCGAGCCGCTTGCAAGCACCGAGACGAATTTCGTCAACACGGTAGAGGATGCGGCCGCCCTCCTTGACGAGATCGGCAGCCCCGCCCTCAGAACGATGGTGGATTGCGCGGCCACCGTTTCCAACGGGCTCGACCCCGCGAAAGTTCTCGACCGCCATCTCGACAGCGGACTGATCGCCCATGTCCAGGTCAACGACGGCAACCGGCGCGGCCCCGGTGAAGGCGACGACCCGATGGGGCCGGTGCTCGCCACGCTGAAGCGGCACGGCTGGCAGGACTGGGTTGCGGTGGAACCCTTTGTCTACATTCCCGACGGGCCCGCCTGTGCGGCAAGGTCGATCGGCTACCTCAAGGGCGTGCTGGAAAACCTACGTTGAGCGAACCCGGGCGCTGACTGCCGGGGAGATCGCCTTTCCGAGCGCGACTGGCTCCGCAGGGCTGTTCCGCTGCGATGTCGACACGCTCACAAAGGCCAGTGGCCCTTCGTGACGGCCACGCGCCGGCCACGCTCGTCGACTGCCGCCATGACCTGCGGAACGGCCATCACCGCGTGCGCTTGAGGTCCGTGGCGCCGGAAGCGCAGAAACCGTTCCGCACAACGCATCCCGACCCGTCTCATCGGCCGAACGGCGAGACGTGTCCGGGCATCCGGAGCGGCCCGCTCTCGATCAGCGCACTCGATTCTCCACGCCTCGGACGGGCGGTGTTGCCGTTCTTCGCGGCCTGTCCACGGCCCGACCACCCTCCGCTCCGCGCCGGGGGAGGTCTTCTGCTTTCCGCACGGCGTGCCTATGATCACGCCCGGCAGGCAGACAATCCGGGCGGGCCAATGAACATTCTCATCGTCGGCGGTGCAGGACGGCTGACCTACGAGGCGGTGCTCTTCGCGGCCTCGCTGCGCCACGCCGATCCCGCCTTCGACGGACGCCTCATTGTCGCGGACCCGGCGCCGGGCCCGCTCTGGCCGAAACCGCCCGGCATCGCGGACGCCGGGGCGCGTGCGCTCCTCGAGGAACTCGGGGCCGAAATCCGTTCTTTCGAGGCGGTGCATTTCGGAGCCTCCTATCCCAACGGCAACAAGGTCGAAGCGCTTTCCGTCCTGCCCGAGGGCGAACCTTTCGTCTTCTTCGATACCGACACGATCGTGACCGGCGCGTTGAGCGCCGTTCCGTTCGATTTCGACCGGCCCTCCGCGTCGATGAAGCGCGAAGGGACCTGGCCGAGGATCGAACTCTATGGGCCGGGTCACACGGCGATCTGGGGCGCGCTCTACGACAGGCTCGGGCTCGACTTGGCGTCGAGTCTGGATCTGACCCAGCCCGACGAGCACTGGGAAAGGTATCTCTATTTCAACGCGGCCTGGTTTCACGGGCCCGATCCGAGCCTGTTCCGCGAACGGATGATCGAGGCGATGATCATGATCCGCGATGACCCTCCCGATGAACTCGTCTGTCAGGAAATCCATCCCTGGCTCGACCAGATCGCGCTGCCGCTCGTCATCCACGGGTTCGGCGGAGGGCGGCCGGGGCCGGAATTGAGCGGCCTCGATGGCGACGTCACCTGTCATTGGCGGGTGTTGCCGCTGGCCTATGCCCGTGAAAGCGACAGGGCGATCGAGGTGCTCGAGGCCGCCGCCGCGCCGAACCGCGTCAAGCGGGTGCTCAAGAGCTATGACCCGATGAAGCGGATGATCTATCAGGGCCGGGGCCGGAAGGTGCGCGCCCTTTTCGACCGCGACAACCTCCCGCGAAAGGAACAGGCGATCCGCAACGCGATCCGGCGCGAGGGGTTCTGGATGCGCTGAAAAAGCACTTTCGGCTTGATGCCGGCGTCGAAGCGACGCAGGAAGAACGCCTCTTGGCCGGAGTGAAGCACAACGGAGCCGGACGACATGTCACCGGAGGATCGAAGCGAGACCGCGAGGGCTGGTGCCCTGCCGACCGATGTGGAACGTCTTGCCGCGAGCATGGTGGCCGGTGAAACGCGGCTGGTGAGCGACCTTTTCAGGGCCAACGGAGCGGCACCGCCCGTGATCACCTGGTCGCCGGGCAACGACGATCTCGGGACCCCCGTTCTCCAGAGTTTCAGCGAAGTCTGTGACGCGCTGGCCACGCCCGCGGGCTTCATCCTGCAGGACCGTTTTCGACTGGAAGACTTCGACGGTCTCGACAGGTGGATGATGCTGGTGAGGCGCGACGGCCCTGATTACCGCTACGACCACTATGGCGCCGAGATCGTCAACCACCATGGCATCGACATGACCGGAATGTCGACCGCAGACGAACAGAGTCACATAGGCACCTTCGGCGCGGCTCTCTACACGTCCTCGATCTGGCGCCGCGAGAGGGTGCTCTCCGTGCACGAGCCTCCGGCGCGGATTTTCGTCCGGCTCTGGAGGAGGCTCGTGGTCCCGATGCTCGACGGCGCCGGCGAGATCACCACTTTCGCGGTCGCCCTTGTGCCGGATAACGAGCTTCGTGCCGGCCTGGAGATGATCGTCGATCCGGTCTTCGTCACCGACGGTGACGGCATCGTGCAGTATTACAACGATGCGGCACGCTGCGACTTCGAAATTTCTTCGGGTCAGCGCCGTCCGCTCGCGGTGCTCACGGGCATCGACAGCGGAGGGCTTCCCGCCCCCGAGATCCTGCTGGCGCGGCGCGAGATCGTCGAGCGGCTGGAACTCGTGGAACGGCGCGGCGGCATCATGGACCGCCTCGCGATATCCGTGAGCGCGGCCGAACACAGGGGCCGCGCCTATTATGTCTTTCTGCTCAGGACCGTCGTCGCAGGCTGACGCGCGCGGAAAGAGCCAAGAAAAAGCAAAGGGAGATACCGATGACCGACCACCGTTTCGAGACCATGCAGGTCCATGCCGGGACAGAGCCCGACCCCGCGACCGGCGCCCGCCAGGTCCCGATCTACCAGTCGACCGCCTTCGTCTTCCGCGATGCCGACCATGCCGCCGCGCTCTTCAACCTCCAGGAGGTCGGCTACATCTACTCGCGGCTGACCAACCCCACAATCGGCGCGTTGCAGAACCGCATGGCCGCGCTGGAAGGCGGCGCCGGCGCCGTCGCCTGCTCCTCGGGCCACGCCGCGCAGATCATGGCGCTCTTTCCGCTGATGGGGCCGGGCCGGAACGTCGTCGCCTCGACGCGTCTCTACGGCGGCACGGTACAGCAGTTCACCAACACGATCCGGAAATTCGGCTGGTCGGCGAAATTCGTCGATTTCGACGATCTCGACGCGCTGGCGGCCGCCATCGACGACGACACCCGCGCCGTCTTCTGCGAATCGATCGCCAATCCGGGCGGCTACATCACCGACCTGCCGGCGGTGGCGGAGGTGACCGACAAGGCCGGCGTCCCGCTCATCGTCGACAACACTTCGGCGACACCCTATCTCTGCCGCCCCATCGAGCACGGCGCGACGCTCGTGGTGAACTCGACGACGAAGTTTCTCACCGGAAACGGCACGGTGACCGGCGGCGTGATCGTCGATTCGGGCAAGTTCGACTGGTCGGCCTCGGACAAGTTTCCCTCGCTCTCCGCACCCGAGCCCGCCTACCACGGCCTGAAGTTCCACGAGGCCCTCGGGCCCATGGCTTTCACCTTCCACGGCATCGCCGTCGGGCTGCGGGACCTCGGCATGACGATGAACCCGCAGGGGGCCCACTATACGCTTCTGGGTATCGAGACCCTGTCGCTCAGGATGGACAAGCACGTCGCCAATGCCGTCAAGGTGGCCGACTGGCTCGAAAAGGACGACCGGATCAACAAGGTGACCTATGCCGGCCTGCCCTCCTCGCCCTATTACGACCGGGTGGCGAAGATATGCCCGAAAGGGGCGGGCTCGCTCTTCACGTTCCAGGTCAAGGGCGGCTACGAGGCCTGCAAGAAGCTCATCGACAATATCGAGCTCTTCAGCCACGTCGCGAACCTCGGCGACGCCCGCTCGCTGATCATCCACCCGGCCTCGACCACCCACCGTCAGCTCACCGAAGAGCAGCAGCGCGCGGCGGGTGCCGAGCCCGATTCCGTGCGGGTCTCGATCGGGATCGAGGATGCCGACGACATCATCGCCGATCTCGACCAGGCGCTGGCGAAGGCCACGGCCTGAGCGGCCAGAGGGCGTCGCGGCGGCGGCGCCCTTACTCGCCGATCTCGTAGACCATCGAGACGGTTGCGCGCACCTCCGTCTCGCCTTCGGCCACCGGCATCGCATCGGCCGTACGCATCGACATCTCGGCCATCAGAGGCCCGGGCCGGGGCCGGAAGTTACCTCCGTCGCTGATCGACAGAAGCGGGCCGAGCGGCACGCCGGCGGTATCCGCGTAGAGTTCGGCCTTGCCCTTCGCCTCGAGCACCGCCTGCCGCCGCGCCTCTTCTTCGATGGGCGCGGGGTCGGCCAGCGAGAAGCGCAGGCCGGACATCGTATTGGCCCCGTCGCCGACCGTTTCGGTGATCAGTTCGCCCAGCTTTGTCAGGTCGCGCACCCGCACCGTAACCTCGTTCGACGCGACATAGCCGACGATTCTCGGCCGCTGGGAGTTCTCGTCATCGCGGACCCGTTGGGGCTGGAGCGAGAGCCCGGTGGTCCGGCGGTCCCGAGATTCGATACCGGCGGCATCCAGAATGTCGAACACGGCCGAAACTCCTTCGGCCACACCGTCAAGCGCTTCGTCCGCCCGCCTAGCTTCCCGGGTGACCCCGATGGTGAGTTCGGCCATGTCCGGGACGGCGGCGACCACGCCCTCTCCGGAAACCGAGATCGTCCGCAGGCGCTCCTCCGCAAGAGCCGGAAAGGCCGTTAGAATGAGCAGGATGCAAATGATGCGCGTCATGGACTGTCTCCGTGGTTTGAGTTTACCTGTGCGTATTCGGCACGGCCTGCAAGAACCGGCTTGGCACACCGAAGCTTTAGGTCGAATTTCGCCGGAGGCGCCTTCTACATTCTGGTGACCCTCCTGCAATGGCATGCTAGATGTGGGGAAGATGTCTGCTCAGCTTGCACTCGATTTGGACCATGACGCCATTCGCCTCCTGTCGCGGCAGAGCGACGGCTGGGTCGTGGAAGGCATCGCGGAACTCGATTCGGCGGATCTGACGCAGAAGATCGCCGGGCTGCGCCAGCGGGCGGAAGACCTCGCCGGGCCCGATCCGGCGGTGTTGCTCGTCCTGCCACGCTCCCAGGTTCTCTACGTTTCGTTCGATGGACTCGAGGACCCCGAGAGCGAGATCCCCAGGCGGCTCGACGGGCTGACGCCCTACCAGCTGTCGGAGATGACGTGGGACCACGTTTCCGCGGACGGTCGCACCGATGTCGCCGCCGTTGCCCTCGAGACCATCGACGAAGCGCTCGCCTTCGCCACCTCGAGCCGCTTCCGCGTCGTCGGGCTGACCAGCGAGCCGCCAGAAGGCGAATTCCCGCGCCTGCCCGTCTTCCAGCGCCTGCCCGCTTTCCTCCGGACCGGAGAGGTGGCGCGGCCGTTGCTTCTCGAACCCGCCGAGCCGCCCGAACGCGCTGCAGTGGCGTTCTCGGAGCAGCGCGAAGCCTCCTATACCCCTGCGAGGGTTCCGTTTTCCGTGGCGGCAGCGGCGCGTGCCAAAAGGGCTACGGCCGGGCTTCCCGACCGAGCAAGAGAGATTCTATCGCTCATTCCCAAGCCCCTTCTGGGCGCGATCGCGGTGGGAGCCGCGGTGATTCTCGGGACGACCTTCTGGCCGCAGGGCGACCCCGACCCGTTCACCAAGCGCAATGTTGATCTCTCGTTCAGCGAACTTCCATCCGCCTCGGTCGAAGGTCTCGCTCCACCTGACGCGCAGCCCGCGCCTGCATTTCTGAGCGGTCTCGATCCGGTCACCGTTCTTCGCGACCCGCCGGTGATCGTCGTGCCCGTCGTCATTGGAGCAAGCGGCGTGGAGGCCGATTACCGTGCCGTCCTGACCGCCGAAGGGGCGTTCGAGCGTTTTGCGGCCTTGCCCGCCCTTTACGGCGAAACCCGGCTTCCGGCGGCGCAAGCGGTACGGCCCTCCGTCCTCGTCCGCCCGGATTTCCCGGCAGCCGAGGCCCCGGCGAGGTCACGGGTCTCGCGCGCGGACGCTCCGGCGCCGCTTGCACCGCCGCCGGCGGCGACACCGGCGCCAACGATTGCCGCCGTCGCGGCGTCCGGTATTTCGCGACTTCCCGGCTCGCTTCCGGCAGAGACGGGCGTTCCGGCGCCACCGGCTGCGGCCACCCCGCTCGACCGCCCCCGAACCGTGGTGGAAGCGCCGGCCGAGACTGTCGCGCCCCCTGCGGAACCGCCTTCTGCGGCCCCCGTGATCCCACCCTATCCCGACCCCGAAGCACCGGCCGATTTCGCTACTCTGCCGCCGCAATCGGGGCTCGCCGCCTCTCCGCCCGACGCGGCAATGGCACGGCTGCCACCCGCGGATGGCGAGAGCTTCGAGCTCGGGCCGGATGGCTTCGTCGTCGCAACCCCCGAAGGGGCCGAAACGCCCGGAGGCGCCCTCGCCATCGCCGGCGCGCCGCCCCTCGTCGCCCCGCCCCGCCCGGGAACCGGCGAGAGCGAAGCCGCGACCGAAGAGGCCGACGGGAACGAGACGGCAGAGGCGGCGACGGACGAGACGGCGCCACTTGACCCGGCCGGCGTCACCCCCGCCAATCCGAACCCGGAGCTTGCCGCCTTTCGTCCCCGGCCCCGGCCCGCCGTGGCTGTAGCCGATGCGGAGCCTTCGACAGAACCTGCGGCGCAAGTGCCCGACGCGCTTATCGCCGAGTCCCTCGCGCCGCCCGAAGCAGCCGAACCGACAGAGCCCGTTCTCACCGTCTCGCTCGTGCCGCGCCCTCGGCCGGACCGCCCTGCGGTTCGGACCGCGACCGCGACGCGAGCGGCCCCTGCGGCCCCGCGCATTCCCTCGCGCGCCAACGTGGCGCGGGAAGCGACGATCGAGGACGCCCTTCCCCTCGGAAGCCTGAATCTCATCGGCGTCTACGGGTCCGCGAACAACCGCCGCGCACTCGTGCGGCTGCCGACCGGTCGTTTCGTCAAGCTCAAGGTGGGCGACAGGCTTGATGGCGGACAGGTCGCCCAGATCGGCTCGGATCGGCTTCTCTATCAAAAGGGCAGCCGGACGCTGGCGCTTGAAATGCCCAACACCTGAGATCACGGGAAGGCAATAGGCGCGCGCGTGGTGCAATATCCGCTCTTGCGTGGACAGGCGACGGGAATGCCTCTTATCCTTCACCCCGTAAGCGTCCATTCGCAGCCCGAACCGTCGGCGAACCGGCCGGTATGAAGGTCATTCGCTAACCCGGCGGCCCGGCCCGCCCCAGTCCGAGAGCGCGAGGCGCCCATGCAAGACTTCCTTCTACTCGCGACGATCTACCTGGCGGCCGCGGTCATCGCGGTGCCGCTGGCGGTCCGTTTCGGCCTCGGCTCGGTGCTTGGTTACCTCCTCGCGGGGATCTTCATCGGCCAGGTCTTCGGTCTCGGGTCCGAAACACAGGATCTCCAGCATTTCGCGGAATTCGGCGTGGTGATGATGTTGTTTCTCATCGGGCTCGAGCTCGAACCGCGGGCGCTGTGGGACATGCGGCACCGCCTCATCGGGCTCGGGGGTGCACAGGTCGGGCTGACGACAGCGGCAGTGATGGGTGTCGCGCTCGCCCACGGTCTCGCATGGCAGACATCGCTGGCCATCGGCATGGTGCTGGCGCTGTCCTCCACCGCGATCGTGCTTCAGACCCTGAGCGAAAAGGGACTCATGCAGACGGCAGGGGGCCGGTCATCGTTCTCGGTGCTTCTCACCCAGGACATCGCGGTGATCCCGATGCTCGCCGTGGTGCCGCTGCTGGCGGTCACCGCGCCGGTCGCCCTGAACGCCGATGGCTCCATGGCGCTGACCGGAGAACACGGCGACAGCCACGGCGCGATAAGTCTCGTGGCGGACCTGCCGGCCTGGGGGGTAACCGCCGTGACGATCGGCGCCGTTGCCGCCGTGATCCTGTTCGGGGCTTTCGCGACACGGCCGCTCTTCCGTTTCGTGCACCAGGCCAGGCTGCGCGAGCTCTACACGGCATTCGCACTGCTTATCGTCGTCGGCATCGCGGTGCTGATGGGCCTCGTGGGCCTGTCGCCCGCACTCGGCGCGTTCCTTGGCGGTGTGGTGCTTGCCAATTCCGAGTTCCGTCACGAACTCGAAAGCGATATCGAGCCATTCAAGGGCCTGCTGCTCGGTCTGTTCTTCATTACCGTCGGCGCCGGCATCAACTTTGCCGTCCTCTTCGATCAGTTTCTCACGATTGTCGCGATGACCCTCGCGCTGATGTTCACCAAGGGGCTCATCCTCTATGTCCTCGCGGTCTCCTTTCGCATGAAGGGCCGCGACAAGTGGCTCTTCACGCTCGGCCTCGCCCAGGCAGGCGAATTCGGTTTCGTGCTCGTCTCGTTCTCGCTTCAGCAGCAGGTCCTTACCCCGGGTCAGGGGCAGATTCTTCTCCTCGTCGTTGCGCTCTCGATGCTGCTCACCCCGCTTTTCTTCATCGGCTACGAAGCCCTGTCGAAGCGCCTTCAGGAGCACAAGACCGACGCGCCCGCGGACGATATCGACGAGCAGAACGCGATCATCATCGCTGGCATCGGGCGCTTCGGGCAGGTGGTGAACCGGCTGCTGCAGGTCGCCGGTCACCGCGCGACTGTCCTCGACCACAATCTCGAGACGATCCACCTGATGCGCCGGTTCGGATTCAAGGGCTTCTTTGGCGACCCGACGCGGCCGGACCTCTTGCATGCGGCAGGGCTGAAGACGGCGAAAGTCCTCGTCGTCGCCGTGGACGACCCCGCCGCCGCCCTAACTCTCGTGAGCTATGCGCGGCGCGAACGGCCCGACATTCACATCGTCGCGCGGGCCCGTGACCGGGTGCACACCTACGAACTCTACCGGGCCGGCGCCGACCAGATCGTCCGGGAGATGTTCGACAGCGCCCTGCGCGCTGGCCGTTACGTGCTCGAGAACATGGGACTTACGGATTTCGAGGCGAACGAGGTCGAGCATTTCTTCTTCCGCAAGGACCGCGAGGCCCTTCGCGATCTTGCGGCGCTCTGGGAGCCCGATGTTCCGATCGCGGAAAATCAGGCCTATGTCGAGCGGGCGCGGGAACTTAACAAGGAGCTTGAGACAGCGCTCGTGAAGACCCTCGATTGGGGCGGACGGTCGGAGCCGGCGACAACCGAACCGGACCTGCCGGATCCTGTCGATCCGGCTCTCGCGGAACCGCGGCGCGCCGCCGTTGAATGAAAAACGCCGCGGACACGGCCGCGGCGTCATCCGGTTCCGCAGATCACCCCGGCGTCAGGCTGCCGCGCGACTGATCAGAACACTGTCGACTTTCTGCTGCGCCTCGGTCTCGTCAGACCCCGAAACCGCCGCGACTTCGCGGGTCAACCGTTCGAGTGCCGCCTCGTAGAGTTGGCGCTCGGAATAGGATTGCTCGCGCTGGTCGTCGGCGCGGTGGAGGTCACGCACCACCTCGGCGATGGCGATCAG
>CAZPPH010000090.1:0-11599 GCA_964588375.1 uncultured Rhodobacterales bacterium
CGCTCTTTCCGCCGATCACCATGATCGTGCGGCCTGGAGAGATCGCGACCGTCATGGGCCCCTCGGGCATCGGCAAGTCCACTCTTCTCGATGCGATCGGCGGACATCTCGCGCATGGTTTCTCCATGTCTGGATCCGTGCGCCTCGACGAGGCCGATATCGCGCAGCTGCCGGCCGAGGCGCGGCGCGTGGGGCTGATGTTCCAGGACGCCGCGCTGTTTCCCCATCTCTCGGTGGGCGATAATCTCGCGTTCGGCCTGTCCCGCTCGGTCCGCGGCCGCGCTGCGCGGCGTCTCGCTGTCGAGGCGGCACTGGACCGCGCGGGCCTTTCGGGACTGCACGACCGCGATCCCGCCACGCTCTCGGGCGGTCAGCGCTCGCGCGCCGCGCTGATGCGCACGCTTCTGGCGGAGCCGCGCGCCCTGTTGCTCGACGAACCCTTTTCCAGGCTCGACGCGGCGCTCCGCGCGGAAATGCGTGCCTTCACCTTCGAGCATATCCGTGACCGGCGAATCCCGGCGCTGATGGTCACCCACGACCCCGCGGATGCCGAAGCCGCGGGCGGCCCGGCCCTGGACCTTACCTCTCTGACCCCCGTTTCATACCCGAATTGCCCCGTTTCGAAGTCCTGATCGCGTCGTGGAACCAGTCTCGTCATTCGGCGGCCTTGGGCTCGCGCGGCAAGGCCTGGCGGTCGAAGGACACGGCCTTGACCAGCGCGACGACCGTGTGACCTGCCATCAACCCGAGATCCGCGACGGCGGCGCGGGTGACGCGAGCGCGAAGATGTTGCCCGCCGATATCCAGAAGCACTTCGGCAAAGGCGGAATCCGCTTCGGGATCAACACGCAGCACCGTCGCATCAAGCATGTTCCGGACGCTCATTCCCTCGGGGCGCCTCAGCGCCAGCGAGACGTCGCGCGCGCGCACCCTGAGCCGGACATACTGCCCGACATCCAGCCCGATCTGCGGCACCTCGATCCGGGCGCCGCCAACATCGACGCGGCTCAGATACAGCGAGCTGTCCTGCGCTGCGATGCGCCCGGTGAGCATCGTGCCAGCCTCGAACCGCCCCTGAACATCCGTGAGATCGAGCCGTTCCAGCGTCTCGGCCACGCCACCGGTCGCCGCGACGCGGCCATCGGCCAGTGCCACGATGCGGTCGCAGAGCTGCGTGACCTCCTCCAGCGCGTGAGTGACATATATCACGGGCACGCCGAATGCTCTCGGCAGGTGGCTGAGATAGGGCAGGATCTCGCCCTTGCGGCGCGTGTCGAGTGCAGCGAGCGGTTCATCCATGAGCATGATCCGCGGCCGTGCCAGAAGCGTACGGCCAATGGCCACGCGCTGCCGTTCGCCTCCCGAAAGCTGGGTCGCGCCGCGCTCGAAAAGGGGCGCGAGGTCGAGCACATCGACCACATCGTCGAACGAATAGCGGGCCCGGGAACCGGCTGCGCGCTTGTGCGCGTACTCGAGATTCCCGCGCGCGGTCAGGTGCGGAAAGAGCCGCGCATCCTGAAAGACGTATCCCACGCCTCGGAGGTGCGGCGACACGAAGGAGCGTTCCCCGAGCCAGACCTCGTCGCCGAAGGCGACATGCCCCGAGGCGCTGCGCTCGAACCCCGCGATGACCCGCAGAAGGGTGGATTTGCCGCAGCCCGACGGCCCGAAGAGCGCGGTGATGCCCTCTCCGGGGAATTCCTGCGCCACCGCGAGCGTGAAATCGGGGTAGCTGACGCGCACGTCCGTGGTCAGGGTGTCCATGGCCTATACCACGTGAACCGGAAAACGGCGGTTGAAGGTATAGACCCCAAGGAGCACGGAAAACGAGAAGACCAGAAGGATCGCCGCAAGACCGTGGGCGGCCGCATAGTCGATCGTTTCCACCTCTTCGTAGATCTGGATCGAGACCACCTTGGTTCGACCCGGGATGTTGCCGCCCACCATCAGCACGACGCCGAATTCGCCGATCGTGTGCGCAAAGGTCAGAACGGTGGCGGTCAGATATCCACGGATCGCCATCGGCGTCGCCACGCTGAAGAAGGCGTCGAGCGGTGTCGCCCGGAGCGATGCGGCGGCTTCCAGCGGCACCCGTCCCACCCCTTCGAACGCGCCTTGCAATGGCTGCACCATGAAGGGCAGCGAATAGATCGCCGAGGCAACGATCAGACCGGTGAAGGAAAACGTCAGCGTCGATCCTGTCGCCGAAAGCCACCATCCGCCGAGAAGGGAGTTCGGGCTGAGAAACACCAGAAGGTAGAACCCCAGCACGGTGGGGGGCAGCACGAGCGGAAGCGCGGTGACCGCCTCGACCACCGGTTTCATGCGGGAGCGGGTGAAGGCCAGCCACCACGCGATCGGCGTTCCGATGACCAGCAGGACCAGCGTCGTGATGGCCGCCAGCCGAACCGTCAGCCAGAGCGGGCCAAGATCGGGCAGCTCCATGTCAATCGGCCGTGCGGTAACCGAAGCGGCCGATCACCTCGGTCGCTTCTGGTGTTCGCAGAAAGTCGAGGAACGCCCGTGCCGCTTCGTTCTCGGCGCCGTGGTCAAGGAGAACGGCATCCTGCCGGATCGGCTCGAACAGATCCTGTGGCACGACCCAGCGGCTGCCGCTGTTCCCGGAGCGCGAGCCGAGCAGGGCCGAGAGTGCGACGAACCCGACTTCGGCGGCGCCGGTGGCGACCATGGAATGGGTCTGGCCGATGTTCTGGCCCATGACGATCTTCGGCTGAAGCGTCTCCCAGAGTCCGAGGGACTGCAACGCCTCGCGCGCGGCCACGCCGTAGGGTGCGAGTGCGGGATTGGCGATGGCCACGAAGCGCAGATCGGAATCTTCGAGCACCGCGCGCCCATCCTCTCCGATGCGCCCGGACTCCGTGCTCCAGAGCGTCAGACGGCCCACCGCATAGGTGAAATCCGTTCCCTCGACCGCCCTGCCCTCACCGAGAAGCCGGGCCGGGGTGCTTGCGTCTGCCGACAGCATCACGTCGAACGGCGCGCCCTCGCCGATCTGGGCATAAAGCTTGCCGGTCGAGCCGGTCGTCAGTTGCAGGTCGTGTCCGGTCGCGTCACGGAACAAGGGCAGCAGCGCCTCGGCCGTCTCGGCAAAGTTCGCGGCGACGGCAGCGAGCGCTGTCTCGGCACGGGCCGCGAACGGAACCGCCACCAGCGACGCGGCGGCAAGTGCAGCAAGGATCGACCTACGGGAGATCACAACGGGCATGATCCGGTTCCAGCGTGATATGTTTTCAAGAATATATCGCTGGATCGCCGCCGTCGGGTCAATCGTTATTTTTCTTCGGGAATATCCCTCAACAGCGCGCGCAGCGACCGCAGCCGCCCCGCCCCTGCCGCTGCGGCATCGGCTTCGAAAGCCCGGTAATGTGCGAGCACCTCACGGCCGAGATCCGTCAACACCGCGCCTCCGCCCCCGGGGCCTCCTCGGGTGCTTTCCACCAGTGGCGCGCGAAACATCGCGTTCAAGGTGCCGATCAGCTCCCACGCCCGCTTGTAGCTCATGTTCATCTCACGGCCCGCCGCCGCGATCGAACCGCATCGATCGATGCCTTCCAGCAATTCCGCCTTGCCGGGCCCGACCATCTCACCTTCGCCGAAGACGATCCGAATACGCAAACGGGGCTCGGCAGGGCGTTGTGGTTCTGATTGCATATCGCGAGAATTGCCGGAAACCCCGTCGTGTATCAAGCGCAGGACGCTCCGGCAGAACCTGTCGGAAGGCATTCCGTCACCCGGCGAGGGCAAAAATGTAAGCGCTCGGTCACGACAGCACCCGGGTGTCGATTCTTCGGGCTTGCGAAAATGGGTTTGCCAGAGAAGCCGCAACCACGACCTTCCCTTGATCGCTGGGCGGACGCGACGGTCTGCGGCGGGAGATGTTCCGTTTGGCCCGGCGGACCGGCGGCAAAACCGCCTCAGGTCTCGGTCGCGGCGCGCATGCAGTCGATCAGCGCGCTTTTCTGCTCGAAGCCGATTCCGGGCGCTTGCGGCAGGCCGACGCGGCCATTCTCCACGCGAATATCGTCCGCGAAACCGCCGAAAGGCGCAAAGACCTCGGGATAGCTCTCGTTGCCTCCGAGCTTGAGACCCGCGGCAATGTTCAGTGACAGCTGGTGCCCGCCGTGGGGAATCACGTTGCGGTTCGAAAAGCCGTGTTCGGGAAGCAGCGAAAGGGTCCGCAGATACTCGACGAGACCGTAGGACAAAGCGCAGTCGAACTGGAGCCAGTCCCGGTCAGGACGCATCCCCCCGTACCGCAGAAGGTTCCTCGCATCCTGGTGGCTGAACAGGTTCTCGCCCGTCGCCATCGGCCCGTCGTAGTGCCGGGCCAACTCGGCCTGAAGCGCGTAATCGAGCGGGTCGCCCGCCTCCTCGTACCAGAAGAGACCATAGGGCTCCAACGCCTCGGCGTAGGCGATGGCCGTTTCGAGATCGAACCGACCGTTCGCATCCACCGCGAGAAATCTTCCGTCGCCGACGATCTCGAGCACCGCCTCGATCCGGCGGCGGTCCTCGTCGAGCGGTGCGCCGCCGATCTTCATCTTCACGACTTCGTAGCCCATGTCGCGGTAGCGCCGCATCTCGTCCTGGAGTTGGGCGTCGTCCTTGCCGGGGTAATAGTAGCCCCCCGCGGCGTAGACGAAGACGGTCTCGTCGATGGTCCCGTCGCCCTCGGTGTCGGCGAGGTGGCGGTAAAGCGGCACGTCCGCGATCTTCGAGACGAGGTCCCAGACGGCCATGTCGATGACGCCCACCGCGACCGATCGCTCCCCGTGCCCGCCCGGCTTTTCATTCGACATGAGCGTGCTCCAGACCTTCCGGGGGTCGAGATTGTCGCCTGTCGGGCAAAGAAGGCTTTCAGGATCGGCGGCGCGAAGACGCGGCATGAACCGTTCGTTGAGAAGCCCGGACGCGGCATACCGCCCGTTCGAATTGAAGCCATAGCCCACCAGCGGCTTGCCGTCTCGGACCACGTCGCTGACGACGGCCACGACACTGGCGGTCATCTTCGAGAAGTCGACATAGGCATTCCGGATCGGGCTCGATATCGGCACGACGGCGTCGCGGATTTCGGTGATGCGCATTTGATTTCCCAATTCGACCAGAGCGACGATCGAGCTTTTCCGGTGGGCGTGCAAGCCGTGTTCGCCCGGCAAGGCAGCCAGCGGTCGCAGCGCCGCCTGACAAGAATCTGCGTAGTTTACGCCTCCCGAAGGTTCCGATAGCGTTCCGATCAAGAGGAGAGGAGACCCTTATGTTTGCACTTGTTCGAACCGTAGCCTTGCCGATGGGCATGGCGATATCGGCGGCCTTCGGTATGGCCGCCCCCGCCGTCGCGCAGGATTTTCCGACGCGGGCCATCGAATACATCATTCCGTTCAACCCCGGCGGCGAGTCCGACATCACCGCCCGCCTGCAGGAGCCTTTGCTGAAGGAGGCACTGGGGGTCGACGTGAACGTTCGCCACCAGCCCGGCGGCGGCGGGGCTGTCGCCTGGAGCGAGTTCCAGTCCAACGCCGAGGCGGATGGGCACGAGATCATCGGCATCAACCTTCCGCATATCGTCGGCCAGCCGATCCAGCGGGCGGACGCGGGTTACTCGACCGAGGGCTTCGACATCATCACGTGGTTCCACTTCACGCCGCACGTCCTGATCGTGCCGGCGTCCAGCCCGTTCCAGACGCTGGATGATCTCGTCAGCTTCGCGACGGAGAACCCGCAGGCCGTGACGATGGGCGGCAGTGGCACGTTCAGCGGCAACCACCTCGAGACGTTGCGCTTCGAGGAACTGGCCGAGGTCGACGTCACCTACATTCCGTTCACAGGAACCGGCCCGCTTCCCGCAGCGATCCTCGGCGGGCACGTGGGCTCGGTGATGAGCAATTCGACGCTCGGGGTGCAGATGGGCGATCAGGTCCGCGTTCTCGCGGTCGCCGCGGATGAACGGCTCGAGGTTCTGCCGGACGTGCCCACCTTCAAGGAGCAGGGCTACGACATCGTCGGCGGGACCTTCCGCGGCGTCGCGGCCCCGAAGGGCACGCCCGCGGACCGCGTCACGATGCTGGCGGACGTTTTCACCGAGATCAATGAAACCCTTGGCGAGCGCCAGATCCCGATGGGCTTTCAGATGACCGACATCCGCGGCGACGACGCCGTGGCCCTGCTCGACCGGTTGAAGACACAGTACGGCCCGTATCTCGAAGGCAATTGACCTGCCTGGCGCCGCCGCCGCCCCCCGGGCCTGCGGCGGCGCTTCAAGACCTGAGGGTCATGGCGCGGGAAAGGAAACATGGACGTATTTCTGGAAGCGGCGCAGTCGATCCTCGCGCCGCACATGCTTCTGCTGGTCTTTCTCGGGGTGACGGCGGGCCTGTTCGTCGGCGCCCTTCCGGGCCTGACGGCGACCATGGCGCTGGCTCTGATGCTTCCCTTCACCTTCACGCTCGACGCCCTCGAGGGCCTGGTGGCTCTCGGAGCCGTCTACATGGGCACGATCTATGGCGGCGCATTCACCGCGATCCTGATCAACACGCCCGGCACACCCTCGTCGATCGCCACCACCTTCGACGGGCACCCCATGGCGAAGCAGGGTCGCGGACTTGAGGCGATCAGCATCGCGACCATCGCCTCGGTCGTCGGCGGGCTGGTGGGCGTCGCCTTCCTCTTGCTGGCCGCGCCGCCCCTTGCGAAGCTCGCCATCCGGTTTGGCCCGGCCGAGATGTTCTGGGTCGCCATCCTCGGTCTGACGCTGATCGGAACCCTCGCTTCGGGTTCCGTTCTCAAGGGCCTCCTGGGCGGCGCAATCGGGCTTCTGATCGGAACGATCGGCATCTCGCCCATTGGCGGCGAAAGCCGGTTCACCCTGGGCTGGCCCCCATTGCAGGGCGGTGTCTCGCTCATCGTTGCGCTGATCGGCCTCTTCGTGATCCCCGAACTGCTCGACATGATCCGTCGCGGCAGGGCGGCTCTTGCACCGCCGCTCGGGGTGACGCCGTCGCGCTTCAACTTCGGTTCGGCCGCGCGCACGGTCTTCTCCCAGCCGGTGAACCTGATCAGGTCCTGCGGCATAGGACAGATCATCGCCGTGATCCCCGGTGCGGGCGGCAGCATCACCAGCCTCGTGGCCTACAACGAGGCGAAAAGGGCCTCGAAATCGCCCGAGACCTTCGGGAAGGGCAACCCCGAAGGTCTCGTGGCGTCGGAATCGAGCAACAACGTCATGGTGGCAGGGTCGATGGTGCCGCTTCTGGCGCTCGGCATCCCCGGTGCACCGCCCGACGCCGTCATCCTCGGCGTGATGTTGCTGCACGGCCTGCGCCCGGGGCTCGCGCTCTTCACCGAGAGCGGGGTTCTGGCGAATGGCTTCATACTATCCATGGGGCTCGCTGCGCTGATGCTCATTCCGGTGGGGCTGCTGGGCGGGCAACTGATCTACCGGATCGTCCTGCGCACGCCCTACTATTTCCTCGTGCCGACGATCCTCGTCATAACGATGCTCGGCACCTACGCCCTGCGCAACAACCTGCTCGATGTCGCCATCATGCTCGGCCTCGGCGTGGCGGGCTTCATGCTGCGCGGGCTGGGAATAGGGGCCGCGCCGATCGTTCTGGGCCTCATTCTCGGGACTATCGCCGAACAGGGCTATGTGCAGACGATCCTGGGCGGCATGGCCTTGCCGGTGCCGCAGGTCCGGCTCTTCATCAACCCGCTGAGCCAGATCATCATCGGGCTGATCCTCGCCGTCCTCTTGTGGAGCTTTGTGCCGCCGCTTCTGCGCCGGTGGCGAAAGCCGCGCGGGGGGGAGTGAGCGCCATGCAGATCCGCATCAACACGGACCTCGTGAGCGGCATCTTCGGGCTGGTTCTCGCGGGGCTGTTCTGGTCGCAGCGCGGCAGTGTCGGCTTCATGAGCTCCGTGTTTCCTGACACGGTTCTCGCGATCATCGGCCTGATTTCCGCAATTCTCGTGGGGCGGGGCATTTTCTCGCCCACTGCCGAAACTGTCGACCTCACCGGTGCCGGCAGGCTGCTGATCACGGTCGGCATCCTTGCGCTGTGGTGGGTGGGCATTGCCAATGTCGGTTTCGTCAGCACGTCGGTACCCCTTTTCGTCGTGCTGGCCCTCATGCTGATCCGCACCAACCGCGCGCTGCGCTGGCAGGATTTCGCGGTGGCGATCGGCGTCGCCATCGCTTTGACCTACGGATTCTACTGGGTCTTCACCGAAGTTCTGGGCATCCGGCCATTCCGGGCCCCCTTCATCTGACGTGTTCACATCCGACCATTCGCGGGCCCAATGAAGCGCATCATCATCTCGGAATTCATGGATCAGCCGGCGGTCGACTGGCTGGGCGAACAGGGGTTCGACGTCGCCTACGACCCTGGATTGGTCGACCGCCCCGAAGATCTCGTCGCGGCCCTCGAAGCCGAGGCTGCGGGCTTGATCGTGCGCAACCGCACGCAGGTCCGCGGCCGACTTCTCGACGCCGGACGCACGCTCGAGGTCGTGGGCCGGCTCGGTGTGGGCCTCGACAACATCGACCTCGAGACCTGCAAGACGCGCGGCATCGCCGTGCTTCCCGCGACGGGGGGCAATACGGTCTCGGTGGCGGAATACGTGATTACGGCGATGCTGATCCTGCGGCGCCGCGCGTGGTTCGGCACGGCCGACGTGACGGCGGGTCGGTGGCCACGCCAGAAGATGATCGGACAGGAGGTGATGGGCACCACCCTGGGTCTTGTCGGCTTCGGCGAGATCGCGCAGGCGGTCGCTCAGCGTGCGCGAGCGTTCGGGATAAAGGTTCTGGCCCATGACCCCTTCCTGCCGAAGGATGAGCCGGCATGGCAGCACGCCGACCGGCAGGACACCCTCGACGACATGCTTGCGGTCTCGGACTACGTCAGCCTTCACGTCCCTCTGACGCCCGAGACGCGCAACCTCGTCAACGCCGCGCGCATTGCCGCGCTGAAAGAGAGCGCCATCCTGATCAACACCGCGCGGGGCGGAGTGGTGGACGAAACCGCCGTGGCGGAGGCCCTGCACTCGGGGCGGCTGGGCGGCGCCGCGCTCGATGTCTTCGCCGAGGAGCCGCTGCCGGCGGGATCGCCGCTCGATGGGGCTCCGAATCTCATCGCGACCCCGCATGTCGCCGGGGTCACGGAACAGTCGAATACCCGCATCAGCTGGCTCATTGCACGGGTAGTCGCCGGGCACTTGTCGTGAAGACGGCGGGAGCCCATGCTTTCCGAAAGCCCTACGAGCGCAACGGGGAAGCCGTCAGCCGAACGACTGACGTGAGTACGGAACACGGAGCGCTGCGTCGCTTCCACCTGACGATTTCAGGACGAAAGGCATCCTCGCTCCGAGCTTCTTGACCGGACCGGCGCGACGGCAAACGCAGAAGCAGCAAGCTCGGCGCTTCGGGCGATGGTGTGGCGCGCACATCCCTCAACGCTCGAAATTCCCGCGCGCAAGGACGGTCTAAAGGGCTGTCGATGCGGAGGATCCGAATCGCCCTTTCCACAAGCGGCGCTTCGTCCGGCACCCACCCGATTGCTCAGCATGCCCCCCTGACGCAACTTAACCACATGTCAAATAAGATAAATTTTTCGACCTATGCCGAAAAACCAGCGGATCACTCTGGGGGTACGGGTTGAAACCCTCACCTTGATCGATATGTTCTCGCTCCTAATCGGCCGGTTTCGCAGCTCCGCACAGCGGACATTGTTGACGATCACCGATTCTGAAGTGCGGTGAGCGCGCTTCGCGTGCAGGTCGCGAAGACCGACACAAAACGAAAGGACAAAGCATGACACGTCTTATGAAACTCCTTGGCGCGACAGCGCTGGCGTTTCCTATCGCATCGGCTGCCCAGGCGCAGGAATGCGGTGACGTCTCGATCGCGCAGATGAACTGGGCGGCCGCCAAGGTTACGACCGAGGTGGCTCAGTTCATTCTGGAAGAAGGCTATGGCTGCAACGTTACCCTGGTGCCGTCCGATACGGTTCCGGCCATCGCCTCGGTTGCCGAGAATGGTGAGCCCGATGTCATCACGAACTTCTGGCTGAACTCCGCCGGCGACGCGTATGACAAGCTCGAAGAGCAGGGCAAGGTGGAGCGACTTACCTCCGTGCTCGAGCCCGGCGGTGTCGAAGGCTGGTGGATTCCAACCTATCTGGCCGAAGCTCACCCCGAACTGACCACCATCGAAGGGATCATGAACAACCCCGATCTGGTCGGTGGGCAGTTCAACAACTGTCCCGACGGTTGGGGCTGCCGCGTCGTGAGCGACAACCTTGCGCGCGCCCTTGACCTCGAAGCCGCAGGCATCGACGTGTTCGATCACGGTTCGGGCGAAACGCTGGCCACCTCGATGGGTGCGGCAGTGAACGACGAAGAGCCCTGGTTCGGCTATTACTGGGGTCCGACGGTGCCGATGGGCAAGTACGACATGACCCGTGTCGACCTTGGCGAATACAAGCCCGACGCCTTCGCAAACCTGCAAAACCAGGACACGCCGGATCCGCAGGTTTCGGACTTTCCGGCGGCACCGATCCTGACTGCGGCGACGGCGGACTTCATCGAAAACAATCCCGAGGTCGCGGAGTTCTTCTCGAGCATGAGCTTCGAGACCAGCACGATGAGCGCTCTGCTGGCCTGGGCGGATGAGAACAACGCCTCCTACGAAGAGACGGCCGCCTTTTTCCTCGGCAACCACAAGGACCAGTGGTCACAGTGGCTGAACGACTCGGCGCGTGAAAATCTCGCAGCCCTGCTTTAGCAAGCCCGGCGCAGATAACAGCCGGGGGGCGGCAAGCACGCCCCCCGCAGCGCCCTTTTCCGCCTCCCGAAGCACCCTCTTTTCGCGATTTGCGGGCTATTCGGCACGCATCACAGGAGCGTATTGATTCATGGCCACCTATGACTATTTATTCTCGGCTCTCGGCTTGCAGGAGTGGTGCGAAAGCAGCGGCGGCAGCGGGCCGGTTTCTCTGTCTGCCCTCAGGGACAGCGCCCGGGGGCAGGACGCAGCAGAAATCTCGATCTGGGAGCTGCCCTTTCCGTCGATGGATGCCCTTAACGAGGCATGCCAATCCTTCCCGAGATCGCGCGAACTGACCATCGGTCTCGAGCGCGGGTTCCTGTCGATCAAGGACAGCCTCAGCTTCGTTCTCGATCCGCTGACACAACCGCTCAGCTGGGCACTCGAGGGGTCGCTCTATGGTGTCCTCAACACGCCGTGGTGGATCATCATCCCGTTGCTGATGCTGATCACCTGGCTGGTGTCGCGGTCTGTCGCGCTCTTGAGCTTCGTCACCCTGGGCTTTGTCGGGCTCGCGTTCATCGACCACTACGATTACGCCATGCAGACGTTGGCGATCATTCTCGTATGCGCCTTCATCTGCGTCCTGTTCGGTGTGCCCATCGGCATCGCGATGTCGCGTTCCGACACCATGCGGCGCATGACCATTCCCGTGCTCGACATGCTGCAGACTTTGCCGCCATTCGTCTATCTGATCCCGTTGATCTTCCTGTTCAGCGTGACCGAGCCCAAGCTCTACGGCATCGCCATCATCCT
>CAZPPH010000091.1:0-11265 GCA_964588375.1 uncultured Rhodobacterales bacterium
GCCGCGGCGACCTTCGGTGCGGTCGCGGGGTCGATGCCGCCGTCGACCTCGATGAGCACCGGACGGTCGCCGATCATCTCCCGCAGCCGTGCGATCTGGCCGAGTTGAGCCTCGATGAAGCTCTGGCCGCCGAAGCCGGGGTTCACCGTCATCACGCAGACGAGGTCGCAGAGGTCGAGCAGCGGCGCGGCCGCCTCGACGGATGTTCCGGGATTGAGTGCCAGCCCCGCCTTCATCCCCGCCCCCCGGATCGCCTGGAGCGTGCGGTGGGTATGAGGCCCCGCCTCGAGATGGGCGGTCAGAATGTCCGCGCCCGCCTCGGCGAAGGCGTCGATGTAGGGGTCGACCGGCGAAATCATGAGGTGAACGTCCATCACGGTCGTCACGTGCTTTCTGATCGCCTTCACCAGCGGCGGGCCGAATGTGAGGTTCGGGACGAAATGCCCGTCCATCACGTCGACATGGACCCAGTCGGCGCCCTCGGCCTCGATGGCGCGGATCTCGCGCCCGAAATCGGCAAAATCCGCGGCGAGGATGGACGGGGCGATCCTGATCGGGCGCTCGTGCGTCATGGCGTGTCCTGATGGCGCTGCACTGTGACGCCTATTTGGGGGAACGGGGCCGGCTTGTCCACCGCGGGCGGGTTGCGCCCGGCGCGCGCTTGCCGGAAAACGGCGGGGTATGGAACGGGCCGATCTCATCCTGCGCGGCGGGCGCATCGTCACCCCGGCGGGCATCATCGAAGGCGATGTCGCGGTCGCGGCCGGCCGCATCCTGTCGGTGGGCGAGGCCCCGGGACGGGCCGCGCGCGAGATCGACGCCGGCGGCAAGTGGGTGATGCCGGGGGGCGTCGACCCCCATGCGCATATCGAGCAGATGTCGGGCATGGGGCTGATGTGCGCGGATACGTTCGAGACCGCGACCCGTTCGGCGGCGATGGGCGGGACGACGAGCGTGATCTCCTTCGTCGCTCAAGGGCAAGGCGCGCGCCTCGCGCCCGGCGTCGCCGACTACGCAGCCCGCGCCGCGCGGGGCGCGATGATCGACCATGCCTTCCACCTCATCGTCGCCGACACCTCCGTCGAGGCGTTCGACACGGACCTCGCGGAGTTGATCCGGGCGGGCCATCGCTCGATCAAGGTCTTCACGACCTACAGGATCAGGCTCGACGACGCCGCCATCCTGAAGGTGATGGACGCCGCGAAGGCCGATGGTGCGCTCGTCTGCGTCCATGCCGAGAACGACGCGCTCATCGCGCGGGCGAAGGCGGCCCTTCTGGCCGAGGGCAAGACCGCGCCGCGGTTCCATGCCGCCTCGCACCCGCGTGCCGCCGAGATCGAGGCGATCGGGCGAATGTGCCGCTTCGCCGAGCACACCGGTCAGCCCGTGATGATCTTCCATGTCTCCACCGCCGAAGGGGCCGAGGTGGTGCGCCGGGCCAAGGCACGCGGCGTGCCCGTCACGGCGGAGACCTGCCCGCATTACCTCTTCATGACCGAAGAGGTGCTTTCGCGTCCGGATGGCGGAAAATGGATGTGCTCGCCGCCCCAGCGCACGGCGGAGGACCAGGCGGCGCTCTGGGCCGCGCTCGAAGACGGCACGCTCGATCTCGTCTCGTCCGATCATGCGCCGTTTCGCTACGACGAGACGGGCAAGCTCGCCGCCGGACCGGGCGCGGCCTTCCCGGATATCGCCAACGGCCTGCCCGGTCTCGAAACCCGCCTGCCGCTTCTCTTCGACGCCATGGTCACGAAGGGCCGGATGGGCCCGGAAGCCTTCGCGCAACTGACCGCCGGCATACCCGCAGCACTCTACGGCCTCGACGCCAAGGGCGCGATCGCGCCGGGCAAGGACGCCGATCTCGTCATCTGGGACGCGGAGAAGTCGGTGACCTACGGCGCGGACGATCTGCACGACAACGTTGGCTACAACCCCTTTGAGGGCGTGACCGTGACCGGCTGGCCCGAGACGGTGCTCCTGCGCGGCGAGGTGATCGTCGAAGAGGGCACATGTCGCGCGGAGCCGGGGCAGGGGCGCTGGATCGACCGGCGGCATCTGCCCGACGCGCTCGCCCCGTGACCCTCGTCGTCATCAACCCCAATTCGTCGGAGGCCGTCACGACGGGCATCGACGCCGCGCTCGATCCGCTGCGCGGCCTCGGCATGCCGATCCGCTGCATGACGCTGAGCGAAGGGCCGCGGGGCATCGAAAGCCAGGCGGAGGCGGACCTGACCATCGCGCCCATGCTCGCACTCGCCGCCGCGCAGTCGGATGCCACGGGCTATGTCATCGCCTGTTTCGGTGACCCCGGGCTCCATGCGCTGCGCGACCGGACCGATCTGCCGGTGGTGGGCATTCAGGAGGCGGCCGTGCTCACCGCACTCTCGCTCGGCCAGCGCTTCGGGGTTATCTCGATCCTGCCGGCCTCGGTGCCCCGGCATCTGCGCGCCTTCGGGGCGATGGGCGTGACGGGCCGCCTCGCCGGCGACCGCGCGATCGGCCTCGGCGTGGCCGAGCTCGCCGATGCCGCGCGTACCGTCGCGGCCATGGTCGAGACCGGGCGCGCGCTTCGCGACCTCGATGGCGCCGACGTTCTCATCATGGGCTGCGCGGGCATGGCCGCTTTTCGCGCCGAGATCGAGGCGGCGACTGGCCTGCCCGTGGTCGAACCCTGCCAGGCGGGCGCTGCCCTCGCCCTCGGCCAGATCGCCCTCGGGCTTCGAAAAGAGAGAAACCGATGACCAGACTAGACGAAACCGCCAGAGGTGTCTTCACGATCGCCGTCACGCCCTTTGCCCCGGACGGCGCGCTCGACCTCGAAAGCCTCGACCGGGTGACGGATTTCTACCTCGAGAAAGGGGCGACGGGCCTCACCGTTCTCGGGATGATGGGCGAGGCGGGCAAGCTCTCGGCCGAGGAGGCGTCGAGTGTCGTCCAGCGGGTGACCGCACGGGCGGGCGTGCCGGTGATCGTCGGCGTCTCGGCGGCGGGTCTCGCGCCCATGGCCGCGCTTTCGAACAAGGCGATGGACGCGGGCGCGGCCGGGGTCATGGTCGCGCCGCCGCATACTCTGAAGACCGACGGACAGATCGTGAACTACTACCACGACGTCGCCGCAACCCTTGGCGAGACCCCCTTCGTCCTGCAGGATTTCCCGCTCGTCACCGATGTCGTGGTCGCGCCCGAGGTGATCCTGAAGATCGTCGAGGATTGCCCGACCTGCGTGATGCTGAAGCACGAGGACTGGCCGGGGCTGTCGAAGATCACGAAGCTCCGCGCGGCGTCGGACGCGGGCGCGCGGCGCATTTCCATACTCTGCGGCATGGGCGGGCTCTACCTCGTCGAGGAAATGCTGCGCGGGGCGGACGGGGCGATGACAGGCTTTTCCTACCCGGAGATGATGGCCCAGGTCGTCGCGGCGCACGAAGCGGGCGATACCGACCGGGCGCGCGACATCTTCGACGCCTACCTGCCGCTCGTCCGCTACGAGGCGCAGCCCGGTGTCGGTCTCGCCGTCCGCAAGCACGTCCTCGCCCGGCGCGGGGCCATCGCCCATGCGACCCTGAGACGGCCCGGCGCGGCCCTCGATGCAGCGAGCGCCGGCGAGGTCGAGGCGCTGATCGCCCGGCAGGAGGCCCGGCTCGGCGATCTCGGGCTCTGAGCCGAAAAAAGTGGCGGCGTGTCGCACAGGGCAGGATTGCGACGCGACCGATTCCTGATTACTTTTGTCGGAAACAGGACGACGCCACATGACCGCTCCCGCACGCACCTTCGCCCTCGTCGCCGATGACGCCCCGATCTCCCGCGCCCCCCGCCACCGCACCAACGTGGCCGGCAGGATCGAGGATTTTCCGGCCGGGGTCCGCACATTGCTGAACCAGACCCGGCTCGCCGCGCTGTCCTGCCGGTCGGCCGCGCGGATGGACGTGTTCGAAGCCTGCGCGCTCCTGTCGCTCGAGCGGTCGGTTGCCGCGCCCGCCGCCGCTGCGGCGCTGGTGCGCGCGCTTCCCGAGGCGCTCGGAGACCGGCCGGTGTTCTTCCGTCCCGGCGTGGAAACCCTGTCGTTCGATGAGGCGTGGCTCTTGCGCACCATCGCGGCGCGGCAGGGCGGGGACGGCGACAGCCTCGCGTTTCTTCTCGGCTCGCGTGTCGCCCCCGCGATGCGCCGGCAGATCGGGTTCCTTCTCGCCACGCTCGCCGGGGCGGCCGCCGAGGCGTGACGGTCTGTCAATTGCGCTTCGCATCGTTCCGCGGATATACCGGCGTTCAGGTCACCAGCCAGCTCGCGCCAGCCAAGCCATTCCAACCGTCGAAAGGGATTACACATGACCCAGACAGCGACCGCTCTCTCGCAGGACGCGCAGGCTGAAATCGTCGAAGCTCTGAACCAGTCCGTCGCGGAAACCGCCGTGGCGACGATGCTGGCGCAGAACTTCCACTGGAACGTGACCGGTATGGCCTTCGGGCCGCTCCACGCGCTGTTTCAGGAAATCTACGAGGACCACTTCACCGCTCAGGACGATCTCGCCGAGCGGATCAAGGCGCTGGACGGCCATGCCGAGGGTATGCTCGCGAACATGCTGAAGCGCTCGAAGGTCACCGAAAACGACGGTCATTGCAGCGCGGAAAAGATGGTCGAGGCACTGAAGACAGCCGAGGAAACGCTGGCCTCGACACTGGCCGGCGCGGGCGAGCTTGCCGCGAACAACGGCGATACGCTGACCGAGGATCTCTGCATCGCCCGTGGCCAGACCCACGAGAAGTTCGCCTGGATGCTGCGCGCGCACCTCGCGTGACGTGACCGGTCAGCCGGCCTTCGCGATTTTTTTCAGCGGCGGCCGGACGCCTTTCTTGAGGCATTTGCGCGCGTAGGTCGGCGCCCAGTGGTCGTATTTCCCGAGACTCGCCTGCTGATGGACGAGCAATTCCACGAAGCTCTCCTGCTGTTCGGGTTTTTTCAGCGACTTGAAGAGCTTCTTCTGCGGTTTCGTCATCGAACAGCCGATGCAGTGGCCCGCCCGGCGGAACTTGCAGACGTCGATGCAGGGGGAGGGAACTTTCGATTTCTTGCCCATGTGCGCTTGCCGAACTCGTGGGTTTCTATTTCGTCAGGATCAGTTTGCCGGCGCGGGTGATGCGCAGGCGGTACCTCTGGTTGTCGAGCAGGATATCGGCCGTTCCGTCCACGCCGACAAGGTCGCGGACATCGTAGGTCGGCGTCTCCGCCCGGGCGACCGCCGCGACAGGGCGGGGAAGGGGGTGCTGCGTACTCATCTGCGTGTCTCGATCCGGTCGAGAAATTCCTCCAGCCGGAATTCTGCCGATGGCAGGGTCTCAAGCGCAATCCCGAAGAGTTCCCGCCAGCACGGGCGGGCGCATTCGGGAAGCTTCGGGTCGGAAGCGGGGAATGGGTCGGCGTATGTCTCGTGCGACGCGATCATCGGAAATCTCCTCTCGGTCACGGGTCTCGCCGGGCTCCCCTGACGGGGTGGCTGGGATTATCCCTCTTTCAAAGGTCGGCGCTTCACGGCGACGGTTGCGTCGATGCCCCGGCGCGGGGGCGGTGTCGGGACGGCGGCCGCGGGCCGCCGTCCCGGACAGGGATCACTCCCAGTCGGTTTCGTTCAGCAGGCGCTGGGCGGCCGGGACGTTGTCGGCGATCGCCGTCGCGTCGAGGTCGTCGGGCTTGAAGAAGCCGAGGCTCGCCACCGAGGGGCTGAGCGCGACGCCCGGCACGGCGGGGTATTCGTCGTTCCCCGCCGAAAAGTACTCCTGCGCCTGGTCGGAGGCGAGGTACTCGAGAAACCGCACCGCGTTTTCCCGGTTGGGCGCATTGGCCGCGACACCGCCGCCCGAGAGGTTCATGTGGGCGCCGATACTATCCTGATTGGGAAACACCCAGCCGATCATGTCGAGGCTGTCGGAAAGCCCGTCCACCGGTTTGCGGACCGCGCGGGCGAAGTAGTAGGTGTTCGACATCGCGATGTCGCATTCGCCCGAGACGATGCCGCGCAACTGGTCCGTGTCGCCGCCCTGGGGGTCGCGGGCGAAGTTCGCCACCACCGCCTCGGCCCAGTCCTTCGTCGCCTCTTCGCCGAGATGTTCGACGAGCGCGGCGACGATTGTCTGGGTGTAGACGTTCGACGACGAGCGGATGCAGACCTGGCCCTCGTACTGCGGCTCCGCCAGTTCCTGGTAGGTCTGCGGCGGGTCGGTCACCTCGTTCTTGTCGTAGAACAGGATCCGCGCCCGCTGCGAGAAACCGAACCACTGGTTGTCTTCGTCCTGGAGGTAGTCGGGGATGCGCCTCTCGAGCACGTCGCTCTCGACCGATTGCAGGACGCCGGCGTTCTTGGCGCGCTCGAGCCGCGACGTGTCCACCGTCAGAAGGACGTCGGCGGGGCTGTTTCTGCCCTCTGCCTCCATCCGCGCGATGAGCTCGTCGGCATTGCCCTCGATGCGGTTGATGGTGATGCCGGTCATCTCCTCGAAATCCGAGTAGAGCCGTTCGTCGGTGTCGTAGTGACGCGAGGAATAGAGGTTGAGTTCACCCTGGGCGAAGGCGGGTGCGGCGACGAGCGCGGCAAGGGCCGTCAACGTCAGGCGCGTTCGGGTGTCAGGCATTTATGTCTCCCTGGAAAGTCTGACTACTTTAGTCGGATACCATCTCCATCGCGTCCGTCAAGAAATTCCGAGTATTCCGGTCAGACTTTTTTCTCCGCGTCTACATCAGGAGACCGGGCAGGGTGAGGGCGATGCCGGGAAAGGCCGCGAGAAGGGCGACGCCGAAGAGCAGGATCAGCCAGTAGGGCACGGTCGCCACGGCAACTTCGCCGAGCGACACCTCGTCGCGGGTGACCGAGACGAGCACCGAGAGATTGAGGCCCACCGGCGGCGTGACCTGGCCGATCTCGATCAGGATGGTGATGATCACCCCGAGCCAGACCGCCTCGAAGCCGAGCCCGGTCAGCAGCGGGAAGGCGATGGGCAGCGTCATGATCATCAGCGACAGCCCGTCGAAGAAGCAGCCGAGCACGAGATAGACGACGACGACGGCAGCCAGCACGGCATAGGGGCCGAGGTCGGAGGCGCGGACCGTCTCGAGAATGCTTTGCGGCACCGCGAGAAGGCTCACCGCCTGGGCGAGGATCGTCGCGCCCATGACGACGAAGGCGATGGCGCCGTAGAGCAGGATCGCGCGGTAGACGCTCGTGGCGAGCGTTGCGAGCGTCAGCGTCCCCCAGAACCGGCCGACGATGATCGTGGCGATGACCCCCACTCCGGCGGCCTCCGTCGGCGTGGCGAAGCCGAAAGCGATGGAGCCCATGATCGCGAAGACGAGCAGCAGGAAGGGCCAGAGGCCGAGCAGGCCGAGAAGAACCGCGCCCGGGCCCGGGCCGGCGCCGCCCCGTGGCGCGAGGCCGGGGCGCGCGAGGCTGCGCAGGAGGATCCAGGCCATGAACATCGCCGCGAAGAGAAGCCCCGGCAGAAGACCCGCCAGAAAAAGCTGGCCGATGGAGGTTTCGGTCAGCGCCCCGAAGATCAGCAGCGACAGGCTCGGCGGGATCAGGAGGCCGAGCGTCCCGCCCCCGGCGAGAGAGCCCGCCACCACGCGCTTGTCGTAGCCGCGCGCGGTCATCTCGGGATAGGCGACCGAGCCCACCGCCGCCGCCGTCGACAGGCTCGAGCCGGAGACCGCGCCGAAAAGGGTGCAGACGGCGATGTTGGTGTGAAGAAGCCCGCCGGGCACGCGCTGGAAGACGGGCGCCAGGGCGGAATAGATCCGCTCGCTGAGCCCGCTTCGCAGCATGATCTCTCCGAGGATGATGAAGAGGGGGATGGCCGAGAGCGTGAACGAGTTGAGCACATTCCAGACCGCGTCGACGGCGACGAAGGTCGACCCGCCTGCGACGAATTCGAGAATCAGGAGCCCCGTCAGCCCCAGCGCCGCGCCGAGGGCGAGGCCGGACGCGGCGAAGGCGGTCAGGCCCCCGAGGAGGATCGCCCAGAACCCCGTCATCGGGCCGTACGGTCTCCGCGCGGCGCCGCCGGTGCCGCCGCCCGGATTGCGAAGGCGAGTGCCGTCAGCCCGAGCGAGACCGGCAGCAGCGCCATCCACGGATAGAGCAGGAGCCGGGAGACCTCGGTCCTGATGCCGCGCGCATAGGCGAAGTCGAGCCAGGGCCATGCGAGCCAGACGAACCAGCCGCAGAAGACGATGCCGAAGAGGCTCGCCAGGGTGCTCACCGGCACTCGCAGGCGCTCGGGCAGGGCGGCAAGGGCGATCTGCACCCGGACGTGCTCGGCGCGGAGCGTCACCAGTGGGAGGGCGAGAAAGAACGCCGCCGTCATCAGGAGGCCGACGAGTTCCTCGGTGAAGCGGAACGGCGCGTTCGCGAGATGGCGCATCGCAACGCTCGCCCCGATCAGCGCCACTATGGCCGCGCCGGCGAGGGCGGCGAGCACGGCAAGCGCCACGCAGAGAGGCGTCAGCACGTCCTCGGCGCGGCGGGCGAACCCCCGCCGCGCGGTTTCATCCCCGTCCAATCCTCAGCGCCCGAGGACGCCGAGAATCCGCTCGCGGTATTCGGGTGCCTTGCCGCCGGCCTCTTCGGCAAGCTCGGCCCAGGTCGCCGAGGCGGCTTCGAGAAATGCCGCCCGGTCCTCCTCCGAGAAGGGTTCGAGGAACTCGATGCCCTGCTCTTCGAGCTTCGCGCGTGCCGACTGCTCGTTCTCTTCGGCCGCCGAATACTCGTTCGTCCGTTCCCAGACGTTGCCGGCCGCGGTCGTCACCGCCGCGCGCTCATCCTCCGACAGCGCCTCCCAGGCGTCCGCATTGACGCCCAGAACGTAGGGCACGCCTGCGACGGGGTAGAGATAGGAGGCGTAATCCGTCACCTCCTGCAGCGAGATCGTGTGCGCGAAGAGCGCCGGATAGACCGCGCAATCGACGACGCCGGTCTGGAGCGCGACGTAGAGGTCGGTCTGCCCGACGATCTGCGCCGCGACACCGAGTTTCGAGAAGGTCTCGACCTGGTCGCCGCTCCAGACCCTGAGCTTTTTCGTGCGCAGTTCGTCGAGCGTGTTGACCGGCTCGCCCTTGCAGAAGATCGAGGCCTGCAGCAGTGGCAGCGCCATGTAGCCGGCCGGCACGATGTCCCATTCGGCGAGTTCCTCGGCGTAGATCTCCTGGATTTCGGGAAGCGCGGCGATGAGTTCCTCGGGGCTGCCGACCGAGCCCTGCACGAGCACGGCGTTGAGCGCGGGCGCATCGCGGCCGAGGTAATTCGCCCAGACGAGGCCCGCCTCGACCGCGCCCTGCGGAAGCCAGCGCACCACGTCCTCGTTCTTGAGGTTGAGCGAACCGCCGTGGAACACGTCGATCGTCAGGCTTCCGCCCGTCAGGTCCCCGACCTCGGCGGCGAACATGTCGAGTTGTTGCGACTCGCCCCGCGCCTCGGGCAGGCCGTTGTTGAATTTCCATTCCGCGGCGCCGGCGCTGCCGGCAAGAGCGGCAATTGCTGTGGCGGCGGCAAGGTGGCGAAGTGCTGCTGTCATCTGAAGAAACCCCCGGGTAAACATGTGCGATAGTCGGGAGAGACGGTAGCGGCGGGCAAGAGGCCCGGCAAGCCGCGCTGCACTCGGGCGGCGTATTGCCAAGGTCTTCGCACGGAAGGTATCGCTAAGCACATGACACGAACGCCGTGCACCTCTCCACGCCGCGAAGCCGCAGGCCGCCGCCGGGCATGAGACCGCTCGCCAAGACGCTCGTCGCTCTCGTGCTGATCGGCCTCTCCGTCTGGGTGCTCGAAGGGGCAAGAAGCGGTGTCGAGGTCACCCGTTCCACGGTCGGCGAGACACCGGTGACCTCCTTCGCCGAACCCGGCGCCGATGGCCCCGTTGTCGTCGTCGCCCACGGCTTCGCGGGCTCGTCGCAGATGATGCAGGGCTACGCGCTGCCCCTCGCGCGTGCAGGCTACAGGGTTCATGCCTTCGATTTTCTCGGTCACGGACGCCACCCGGTGCCGATGTCGGGCGATGTCACCGCGGCCGAGGGAACGACCCGCCTTCTCGTCGACCAGACCGCCGCCGTGATTGACGCGGTCGCCTCCGGCGAGGCCCCGGTTGCCCTTCTCGGACATTCCATGGCCACCGACGTTCTCGTCCGCGTCGCCGCCGAGCGGGGCGACGTGGGCCCGCTGGTGCTTCTGTCTGCCTTTTCGCAGGAGATCACCGCGACCCGGCCCGAGACGCTCCTCCTCGTCACCGGCGCCTGGGAGCCGGGGCTGAGGGGGTTCGCGCTCGAGGCCGCGCGCATGGTCGACCCCGAGGCGGAGGAGGGCGAGACCGTGACGACGGGCGAGGTCACCCGCCGGGCCGTCGTCGCGCCGTTCACCGAGCATGTCTCGATCCTGCACAGCCGGGTCGCCCGCATGGAAGCCCTCGACTGGCTCGACAGGGTTCATGGCCGGAACTCCGACGTGACGATCCGACCCACCGGCCCGGCCATCGTCGGGCTTCTGACCGGCCTCGTCCTCCTCGTCGTCGCCGCCGCGCGCCGGCTGACGGTCCGCGACGTGGCCCCCGCCGCGCTCGGCCGCTGGCGGCTCGCCGCCGCCGCGCTCCTGCCGGCGGTCGCCACCCCGCCGCTCGCGGTCGTCTTCGAGCCCGCCTTTCTGCCGGTGCTCGTGGCCGATTATCTCGCCCTGCATCTCGCGATATACGGCGCGATCCAGCTCGGCCTGCTCGCGCTCTGGCGCATTCCTCTCGGGCCCTTCAGCACCGATGGCTTCGTGTTTCTGATCGCCGGCTGCGGCCTCGTCATCATCGCCCTCGACCGCTACGCGGCGAATTTCGTGCCGACGCCAGAGCGGCTCTGGATCATCGCCGCGCTTCTGACCGGCGCCGTGCCGTATTTCGTCGCAGACGCCCGACTCTCGCACCGTGCGCCCATGGGGCGGCGCCTCGCGCTCCACGGCGCGTTCCTCGCCTCGCTCGGTGGCGCGGTGGCGCTCGATTTCGAGGGCCTGTTCTTTCTTCTGATGATCGCACCGGTCATCGTGCTCTTCTATCTCGTCTTCGGCTCGATGGGGCATGCGGTGAGCGCGCGGTCGGGCCCGGTCGCCGCCGGGCTCGCCCTCGGCCTCGTTCTCGCGCTGGCTCTCGGCGTTTCCTTTCCACTCTTCGAGGCGTGAGGGACCGGGGCGCTTCCCGCGCCTGGAAGCGACTCGATCTCGGCAAAAAGCCGGTGCCGCGAACCGACCC
>CAZPPH010000092.1:0-11205 GCA_964588375.1 uncultured Rhodobacterales bacterium
GGGCGATGCTCGAGATGGCGCCGAAGCGCATCCCCCCCGTCAGCCGCAACGACGACGCGCAGGTCTTCCCCGCGATGGGCGAGCGCAGGAAGCGGGTCGCGCTGATGACCGGCTGCGCGCAGCGCGCGCTCAACACCGACATCAACGACGCCACGATCCGGCTCCTGCAGCGCCTCGGCTGCGAGGTGGTGGTCGCCGAAGGCATCGGCTGCTGCGGCGCGCTCGTCCACCACATGGGCCGCGAGGACGAAAGCCACGCGGCGGCGGCGAAGAACATCCACGCCTGGATGGGCGAGAAGCGGGGCGCGGGCCTCGACGCGGTGGTCATCAACACGAGCGGGTGTGGAACGACGGTGAAGGATTACGGGCACATGTTCCGTAAAGACCCGCTCGCCGCGGACGCCGCAGAAGTCTCGGCGCTGGCGAAGGACGTCTCGGAGGTTCTCGTCGATCTGATGCAGGACCGCGCGACCGACAAGGCGCCGCCGCTCCGGGTGACCTACCATGCCGCCTGCTCGCTCCAGCATGGCCAGCAGATCAAGGGCCACCCGAAGGCGCTTCTGAAGGCGGCGGGGTTCACCGTCACCGAACCGGCCGATTCGCATCTCTGCTGCGGCTCGGCGGGCACCTACAACCTCATGCAGCCGGAAATCTCGAAAGAGCTGAAGGACCGCAAGGTGAACACTATCGAGGCGACACGGCCGGAGGTCATCGCCGCGGGCAACATAGGCTGCATGATGCAGATCGGTTCGGGTATCGAAACGCCGGTCGTGCACACCGTCGAACTGCTCGATTGGGCAACAGGTGGACCGAAACCGCGCGCGATTGTCGAAGCAGGGCTTTAAGCGGGCCACATTTCCGCCCAAACCTCCTGTTAGCCAGCCTGGGGGCAGCTGGAGGTTCCGATGCGACGACTGTTTGCCGCCGCCGTTGGCTTGCTTTGGCTCGCCGCGCCACTCGCGGCCGAGCCTGATGCGAATACAGGTCTCACCTCGCTCGTCACCGGCGACGACAGCCGGGGCTGGGAAGGGGTCGGGCGGCTCAATATCGGGCGATCGGGCTTCTGCACCGGCGCGCTGATCGCCCCTGACCTCGTGCTGACCGCGGCCCATTGCCTGTTCGACAAGGAGACCTTCGCGAGGATCCCCGAAGGCGAGGTCGAGTTCCTTGCCGGCTGGCGGAACGGTCGGGCTTCGGCCTACCGCGGCGTGCGCCGGGCGTTTCTGCACCCCGAATACGTGTTCAAGGGCCGGGAAGGCGACCTCAGGGTGGTCAACGACCTCGCTCTTCTCGAGCTTGACCGGCCGATCAGGAATTCAACGGTGAAGCCCTTCCGCACCGCCGAAGGCCCCCGCAAGGGTGACGCGGTGGATGTCGTGTCCTACGCCCACGACCGGATGGACCGACCGGCCCTCGAGGAGAGCTGCCAGGTGCTCGCGCGGCAATCGGGCAGCCTCATCCTGTCCTGCACCGTCGACTTCGGGTCGTCGGGCGCGCCGATCTTTTCGATGGAGGACGGCGAGCCGCGCATCGTCTCGGTGGTTTCGGCCAAGGCGGAAGTCCGCGGGAGACCGGTGTCGCTCGGGACGGCGCTGGAACGGCCGCTGGCCGAGATCTTGGCGATTCGGGACAATTCCGCGCCCACAGCCGTCGCGGCAGAGAAATCCACCGCGCGGCGCATCGTGATGGACCGCCCGCGGGACCGCTCCGGCGCCAAGTTCCTGCGCCCGTGAACCTGTGGCTTGCCCTCGCCGCGGCATTTCTGGCGGCGGCCCCGGCTCTCGCGCAGGACAAGTCCGGACTGAAGCGGCTTACCCTGCGCCACGACGTGCTCGGCTGGGAAGCGGTGGGCCGGGTGGATTTCGGACGTGGCGGCTATTGCACCGGCGCGCTCATCGCCCCCGGTCTCGTGCTCACGGCGGCCCATTGCGTCTATGACGGCACCGCCCGTCAGAACCCGTCAGCGGTGCGTTTCCGAGCCGGGCTCCGGGACGGGGAGGCGATCGCGGAGCGAGGCGTCGCCCGAATCGCCGCCCATGCGGCCTACCGGCCCGAGAATGGCATGGCATGGGAGAACATCCGCCACGATGTCGCGCTTCTGGAACTCGACGCCGCGATCCCCGCCGGGGTGGCGAGCCCGTTCCGCACCGACCGCCCGGCGCGTGCCGGCGCACGGGTCGGTGTCGTCTCCTACGCCGCGGGCCGCTCCGACGCGCTTTCGCGGCAACGGGTCTGCGGGGTGCTCGGCGCCGACGACGGGCTCATGGCGTTCGATTGCGACGTCTTCTTCGGCTCCTCCGGTGCGCCCGTGTTCGATCGCGCGGTGAGCCCCGCGCGGATCGTCGCGATCATCTCGGGCGGATCGCGGACACCGGAGGGGACGATCTCTTTCGGCATGGAGCTTCCGTCGCTCGTCGCCGAGCTGAAGGACATGCTGCGCACGGGCCGGGGCGTCTGGGGCGAGGCGGGGGTCGGGCGACCGGTCCTCCGGCAAGGCTCCGATAACCGCGCGGCGGGGCATTTCGTCCGCCCGTGATCTGTTTTGCGGCGTTGACCGGAGAGCGGCGTCGGGCCAAGTGCGTGTCGATGATCCGTTCCCTCTGCCTTGTTGCCCTGGCATTTTCACCGGCATTCGCCGGTGAGCCTGCACCCCTCGCGGCGGTGGGCCGTCTCGATCTTGCGGGTGACGCCGCTTGCTCGGGCACGTTGATTGCGCCTGACCTCGTTCTGACAGCCGGTCACTGCCTCACCGGAGGCATCGGCGATACCGAGATCACCGGCGCACTCGTCACGTTCGTGCCCGGGCGGAGCCCCGGACATCCGCGCCCTGTGCCCGTGGTCGGCCGGGTCGCGGCGGTACACCCGATCTACGGCTTCGGTATCGGCCCGGCCGCCGCGCGTCTCGGATTCGATTTCGGGCTCTTGCGGCTCGCCGCCCGGGTGCCGCCGGACGCGGCCCGGCCCCTGCCCATGGGTTCGTTGCCGGAGGTGGGCGAGGACCTCTTCATCGCCGGCTACCGCGCCGGGGCGGGTCAGGTCGCCCGTCAGCGCCGCTGCGAAGTGCTCGAGGCCAACCACGCCTTCGCGGCGCTCGGTTGCGAGGTCGATGGCGGCGAGTCCGGTTCCCCGATGCTGCGGCTGACCGGCGCCGGCCCCGAAATCGTCGGGGTTCTCGCCAACAAGGGGCGCATCGAGAATCAGCCGGTGGCGTTCGGCCCGGTCACCGAAACCGCCTTCGAGACGGTCTCCGAACACCTTCGCAACATCGAAGCGCTCGAGATCGGGAGGGAAGCGAAAACTCTTGAAGAGACGGACTAGCCTTCCCACATCAATCCCGCCGGGTGCCCCACGCGGGGCCCGGCACTTTCCGGCCAGTCCCCCGCGGATGGCCGAAACAACGTTGTCGCTCAATGGAGGATGACCACATGCGCACGTTCGATCTTGCACCGCTCTACCGTGCAACCGTCGGCTTCGATCAGATTGCCGACCTGATGGACCGGGTTCTCGCCGACACTCAGACCGCCCCGTCCTACCCGCCCTACAACATCGAGAAGACCGGCGACGATGCCTGGCGCATCTCGATCGCCGTGGCGGGCTTTTCCGAGGACGACCTCAACGTCGAGGTGAAGGAGAACGCGCTTCTCGTCACCGCCCGGCGCGCGGAAAGCGAAGAGGAGAAGGGCCGCACCTATCTTCACCGCGGCATCGCCACGCGTGCCTTCGAGCGGAGGTTCCACCTTGCCGACCATGTCCGGGTGACCGGGGCGTCCCATGTCGACGGGATGCTCCATATCGACCTCGTCCGCGAAGTGCCCGAGGCTCTGAAACCGCGCCGGATCGAGATCGCGAAGGGCGATACGGTCGAGGGACGGGCGGTCGAGAAGAAGGTCGAGACCGTGGAGGCCTGAGGCCGGCCCGGCCACCGAAAACGACCGGCCCCGAAAACAATCGAGGCCCCCGCCGTCCGGCGGGGGCCATTTCTTTTTGAAGGTGGGGCTCTGCCCCGTCGCCAAGCGACTCCCCGGGATATTTCGGGGCCGATGATGCCCGGGTGCCTCAGAGCTGCCCGATCGAGAAGAACATCGTCTCGCCGGAATGATCGTCGACCCCGTCGTTATCGGTCGAGACCCGGGCGACGCCCGACGGAGAGATCGAGAGACCCTCGACCTTGTCGAGCACGTAGCCGCCCGTCGAGAGCAGGTCGGGGATCAGGTCGCGGACCTCTTCCTTCGAGACCACAGGCAACTCGCCTCCGAGGGAAGCGGGCACCATCTCGGCGGCCGGAATGCGGTAGATCTTCTTCGTGACCGCATTCGCGCCGATCTGGTTGTCGCGCTCGATGACATAGACCCAGTCGCCATGGGCCACGATCTCCGAAAGCCCGACCCAGCCCGTCGCAGGCTCGGCCTTCGGGTAGTGCACCGCGCCCCATTCCTCCGTTTCGATATTGTAGGCCACGAGCTTGGCATGGTTCGCGGGGTCGTCGCCCCACTCGCGCTGGACGGCCATCCAGAGCCAGTCGCCGACTTTCGTGATGCCTTCGAAGCCGAAGCGGCGCTCGACCGCCATCAGGTCCGCCGGCAGGCCGATTTCCCGTTCGATCTCGCCGTCCGCGCCGACATGGTAGAGCGCATGGGGGATGACCCGGTCCGTCCGACCTTCCGACGCAACCCAGAAGCCGCCCTCGCCGTCGAGCGTGATGCCCTCGAGGTCGAGTTTCTGCGCGGGCTGACCCTCGCGGGTGATCCGGATGTAGTCGGTGATGCGGGCCGGTGTTTCGGTCACGTCGATCCGGAAGATCGTCGGCTGCATGGCATAGAAGCTGTCGTTCACCGCCCAGACGACATCCTCGCCCTCGGCGACCTGACCCGAGATCGCGCCCCATCCGAGCGGCGCACCGTTCGGCAGGCTTGCTCCCTCCGAGGTGAGGTGGGGGTAGACCGGCGCTTCGGCGCCGAACTCGAAGAGCATGACATGGGCGCGGGGGCCTTCGTCGTCGGTCTCGTTCGCCGAGATCAGAAGATTACGCTCGGGGATCGTGACATAGCCTTCCGGCCCGATGCCGGAGGGGAGCACCTGGTGGAGGCGCGGGGCGGCCGGGTCGGTGATGTCGTAGACGCCGACGACCGAGCCGCGCTCTGAACCGACGAAGACCATCGGGACGCCGCCGAAGGTTGCGGCCTCGATGCTCTCGGGTTCCGCACCCTTGTTGCCCGAGCGGCCTTCGGGATAGTGGCCGACCTTTATGACCTCGTATTCGAAGGCGAGGCCGGATTCGTAGACGACCGTGCCGTCCTTGCGGAAGATCGTCCAGCCGCGCGAGCCGCCGTCCATGTCGCCTTCGTTGGCGGTGGCGAAATGATCGTCGTCGATCCACTTCACCGAGTCGGGTTCGCGGGGAACGGCCGTGAGCGTGTCGTCGAAGGTGAGCGCGCCCTCTTCGGCGGTGTCCACGCCTTCGAGGTCGACGGTGCCGGCGGAGAAGTGGCTCACCAGGGTCCCGTCGCGGGCGACGACTGCGAGGTGGTTGTTCTCCTGCATCGTCACGACCGTTTCGCCGAGGCCGTTGATGTCGACGAATTCGGGCTCCGGGTCTTCCGGGGCGACATCGGCGAGGCCGGTGAGGTCGGCGGTGCGCAGGGTGTCGCATTGCGCGGTGTTGTCGGCGAGGTCGAACATGTCGAGCGCACCGGCGGGCATCTGCGGCACCCGGCCGTCGCCCAGGTCCTCGTCGCGTTCGTTCTCGATGGCGATGGCGATGAAGGAGCCCGCGTCGTCGACCGCGACCGAGTCGGGCTGGCCGGTCAGGTCGCAGGTGGCGACGATGGCCTTCGCGTCGATGTCGATCACCGCGATCTGCCCCGAGGGGGCGGTGTAGCTTTCGGACGTGTTGACGCCCACGTAGGCCCGCCGGCCGACGACGGCGACCGAGGTGGGCTCGCCCGGCATCTCGATGTTGCCGAGGGGGGCGGGGGTCGCGGGGTCGGTGATGTCGATCATGCCGACGACGCCGAGGGGGCTGTCGGTGTAGACGAGCGTCATCCCGTCCGGTGTGGCCGCGATGATCTCGGGCGAGGTCTCGCGCGAGCGGTCCTCGCCCTCGGCCATGTTGTCGACGACGGGAAAGCTGGCGACGCGGTTGAAGAAGTCGGCCTGCGCGGTGCCTGCAACGAGTGCGAGCACGGAGGTGAGGCCGAGAAGTCGGGCTGTCATGATATTGGGTCCCCTGGCATGAAACTGCCACGCGAAGGGACGGGTATTGGGTGACGTGGACGTAACGCGCACATGTCGGTTTCGTGAAATCGGCGGTCGGGCCCGCGGAAATGCCCGGCCGCTTTCGATTTTCAACCGACCTCTTTCGGCCTGGATCGCCTCAGATCGAGGTGCAGACGTATTTCATCTCGAGAAACTCGTCGATGCCGTGGTGCGAGCCCTCGCGCCCGAGGCCCGATTGCTTCACGCCGCCGAACGGGGCGACCTCGGTCGAGATGATGCCGGTGTTGACCCCGACGATGCCGTATTCAAGCGCCTCCTCGACGCGGGTGATGCGGGCATAGTCGCGGGCATAGAAATACGAGGCGAGGCCGAAGATCGTGTCGTTCGCGAGGGCTATGGCCTCCTCCTCGCTCTCGAAGCGGAAGAGGGGCGCGACAGGGCCGAAGGTTTCTTCCGAGGCGATCTTCATGTCCTGGGTGACGCCGGTGAGAATGGTCGGCTCGAAGAACAGGCCGCCGAGCTCGTGGCGCTCGCCGCCGCGCACGAGGGTGGCGCCCCGGGCCAGCGCGTCGGAGATGTGCTCCTCGACCTTGTCGACCGCCTGGGGCTCGATGAGCGGGCCGAAATCGGTGCCGTCACCGAGCCCGTCACCGACCTTGCGAGCGGCGAGCGCTGTCCCGAGCTTTTCGGCGAAAGCGTCGTAGACGCCCGACTGGACGTAGATCCGGTTGGCGCAGACGCAGGTCTGGCCGTTGTTGCGAAACTTGCAGGCGATGGCGCCCTCGACCGCGGCGTCGAGGTCGGCGTCGTCGAAGACGATGAAGGGGGCGTTTCCGCCAAGCTCCATCGACACCTTCATGACCTGCTCGGCGGCCTGGGCCAGGAGGATGCGGCCGACCTCGGTGGAGCCGGTGAAGGTGAGCTTCCGCACGACGGGGTTCTCGCAGAACTCCTTGCCGATGGCCGAGGACGCGGTGCCGGGGATGATCGAGAGAATGCCCTTCGGCAGCCCCGCGCGGTCGGCCAGCACGCCGAGTGCGAGCGCCGAAAGCGGGGTGAGCGAGGCGGGGCGGACCACCATGGCGCAGCCGGCGGCGAGAGCGGGGCCGGCCTTGCGGGTGATCATGGCGTTGGGGAAGTTCCAGGGCGTGATGGCGGCGGTGACACCCACCGGCTGGCGCAGCACCTTGATGCGCTTGTCGGGCATGTGGCCCGGAATGGTTTCGCCATAGACCCGCTTGGCCTCTTCGGCGAACCACTCGATGAAGGAGGCTCCGTAAAGCACCTCTCCCTTCGCCTCGGCAAGCGGCTTGCCCTGTTCGGCGGTCAGGATCGTCGCGAGGTCGTCGGCATGTTCGATCATCAGGTCGAACCAGCGGCGCAGGACACCGGCCCGGTCCTTCGCGGTGCGGGCGGCCCATGCCTTCTGGGCGGTCTCGGCGGCGGCGATGGCCCGCGCCGTCTCCGCGCGGCCGAGATCCGCGACCCGGGCGATCACGTCACCCCGGGCGGGGTTGGCGACGTCGAAGCTCTTGCCTTCGTCGCCCGACACCCATTCGCCCCCGACATAGCCCCTGGTCGCGAGAAGGTCGGGGTCCTTCAGAAGACTGGCGAGATTGGTGGTGTCGTCGAGCATCTTGGTTGCCTTTCCGGGGTCAGAGGCCGAATTGCGATAGCGCGCGGAAGTCCATCGTCTCGAGATGGGCGACGATTGCGTCGGTGTCGTCGCCGTCGGCCTGAACGAGTATGCGGTTGCCGATGAGACCATTGAGATCTCCGTCCAGCGATACGAATTTCTCGCGTCCCACCCGGACCATCCTGGCGCCGCTCGAGGCCGCGATGGCGGGGTTCGACAGAAGCGGGGCCATGCCGGTGACCATCGGCGAATCCATCACGATGGTGATGGTGAAATTGTCGTCGTCCGAGACGTAGGCCGCCACGGCTCCCATCCCGCCCATCATTCCGACCGCGGCGGCGGCATCGGCGTCGATTTCGCGTGTCCACCCGTCAAGCGGCTCTGGAAGAAAGGACCGGAGGTCAGCCGCCCGCATCTCCTTGAGGAGCTGGAGAGCGAAGTTCAGTTCTTCCGTCGCATAGGCGATGTCGCCCTCGTTGTAGGCCTCAAGGGCGGACTGGATCGTGTCGGTCACATCGTCGGCCCAGACAGGGGCCGCGAATGAGGCAATAACGGCTGCGGCGAAGGAAAGGCGCATCGGTAGCGGCATGAAAGTTCTCCTCGTCGGAACAACGCCAACCTAGCCGTCCGGTTGCATGGACGGCAACTGGTCACATGCGGAAGTGCTGCGACCATGTCGGCTTGACGTCCCCCGGGGCGGGACGCGCGGCATGGACGGCGCGGGCGATGGCGCGCGCGAGGCAGGTGGCCGCGGCATGGCCGATTTCGAGAAGCCCGGCGGGGTCGGGATCCGGTCCCTCACCTGTCGAAAGCGCGAAGACGAGGTCACCGTCGAAGGGAGTGTGGGCCGGCACCACGGCGCGGGCGATGCCGTCATGGGCGGCGACGGCGAGCCGGTGGCACCCGGCCTTGTCGAGGGCGGCGTCGGTGGCGACCACCGCGATGGTCGTGGCGGTGCCGGGCTCGAGTTTTGTGCGCAGCGGCCCTGCGGGCCCCCCGGCGGTCAGCCCGCCGAACTCGGCGTTTTCCTCGAACGGGGCGGCCCAGAACGCGGGGCCGTCGCCGCGGATGACCTCGCCCACGGGGTTGGCCGCGACGAGGGCGCCCACGGTTGCACCTGACGGCAGGACGGCCGAGGCCGAGCCGAGACCGCCCTTCAGCGTCGCGGTCGTCGCCCCGGTGCCTGCCCCTTCCGAGCCGATCGCGAAGATGTCCGCCGCCGCCTCGAAGGCCGCGCGGCCGAGGGCGGGATAGGGGTTTTGCGGCCAGTCCGTGTCGCCCCCGCCAGCGAGGTCGAACAGGATGGCGGCGGGCACGATCGGCACCCGGTGGCCGGCCGCCTCGAAGCCCCGTCCGCGCGCCCGGAGCGCCATGGCGACGCCGTCGGCGGCGGCGAGCCCGAAGGCCGACCCGCCCGAGAGGACGAGGGCGTCCACCGCACCGACGAGGCGGTCGGGGGCGAGAAGGTCGGTCTCCCGCGTGCCCGGTGCGCCACCCATGACATGGACCGAAGCGGTGAACGGCGCGTCGGCCGTGACCACGGTGACGCCGGACTTCAGGCCCGCGTCGGTAGCGTTGCCGACAAGAAGTCCGGCCACATCGGTGACGAGGTTCCGTCGGCCGGGTCTCATGTCCATCTCGCCCCGGCGCGCAGCGCCCGTCCTTCCCGGCTGCCGAGGTAGCGCAGCCGGTCGGTGTCGCGGAAGGGCGCCGCAGTCCCGGGGGGCGCCGCCAGCAGGACGAGGGTCGCCCCGGGGGTCTCCGGGATGTCCGCGCCGAGATACGGGGCGAGCCGTCGCGGTGCCTCGGCGCGCGGTATCACCTCCACCGAGTCGAGGTCGAGCGCCGCGCCGGCCCGGTCGGCGGCGTCGAGCAGATGCGCGAAGGCGAGTTGCTGGCTGGCGAAATCGCCGCACCAGAGGTGGATCGCGGCGGCAAGTCGGTTGGCTGACATCAGGTGAGATTGGCATGGGCGCGGCCGACGGGGAAGTCCCGAGGGTTGTCCCCGGCCGCCGGCCCTCGTATCTCGGGTGCAAAGGAGCTGCCGCCATGCGTTACGTGAAATGGGCCCTGATCATTCTCTTGGTCGTTCTCGTCGGCTCGGTGCTTCACTACAATCTCCCGCAACGCGACATCGTCCGGATCGTCAACACCGAGGTCCGCAGGGTGGACCCCGGCGTGAACGCATTCTTCTACTCGAGCGCGAGCTCGGGGGATGCGGCCACGGCGGCGAGCCGGGATGTCTTCTTCATCGAGACCATTCGCCCGAACGGCAGCCCGATCGTATACCGCAACGAGGATACCGGCTGGGGCTGGCCACCCTATCTCAAGTTCAACAGCGCCAACCTGCAGGCGATTGCCCGCGACCTCGAATCCACTCAGGACGAGCCGCGCTGGGTGGCGGTGCGCCATTACGGCTGGCGGGCCGAAATTCTTTCGATCTTTCCCAACGCGACGAGCATCCAGTCGGTGAACGGTCCCGACGCCAGGCTCATTCCCTGGACGTCCATCACCATCCTGATCCTGCTCGCGGCCCTCGTGGTCTGGCTCTGGCGGGTCTGGACGCGGTTCCGGCGAAGGCGGCTCGAGCCGATGATCGACGAGATGGACGCCGATTTCGACGAGGCGCGGGACCGGGTCGGCGGATTCTTCGGGCGGCTGTTCGGGCGCAACCGGAAATAGGGGGCTGTCCGCCCCCTCCGGGCCTCTGGCCCGTTCACCCCCGAGGATATTTCCGGGCCGATGATACGGCCTTGCCGGTGTTATTCGCCGTAGGGCACCCAGACGGTCTTGATCTCGGTGGCGGCGGCGAGGAAGGCGTGGGCGTCGGGGTCGGTCCAGTCGCGGGCGCGGGCGTTGTTGACCCAGGTTCGCTTGAGATTTCCGGCAGCTTCCTTCTCGATGGTGGCCGAAAGGTCCGACGACGAGAAGGACCAGACTGCATCCACGTCCATGTGGCCGGCGAGATGCGGGGCGAGGTCCGAATGGGGGCCGGTGAGGATGTTCAGGACGCCGGGCGGAACGTCGGAGGTCTCCGCGACCTGGTAGAAGTCGGTAGCGGCGAGGGGAAACGCTTCTGAGGCGACGACGACGAGGCGGTTGCCCATCGCGAGTGCCGGGCCCACGACCGAGACGAGGCCGAGAAGCGGTGCCTCGTCGGGGGCGAATGCGCCGATCACGCCCACGGGCTCGTTCATGGCGAGGGCCACGCCGCGCAGGGGCACGGGCTTGGCGCGCCCGTCGTGCTTGTCGGCCCAGGCGGCCCAGGTGAAGAGCCGCGCGATGGAGGCTTCGACCTCGGCTTCGGCCTTGCCCCTGTTCGCGCCGGTGAGGTCGCGCAGGCGGTCGGTGAA
>CAZPPH010000093.1:0-10689 GCA_964588375.1 uncultured Rhodobacterales bacterium
GCTTCGTTTACACCGAAGATGTCGGGGGTTCGAATCCCTCACCGCCCACCATCAAGACCGATCATTCGGAGGATTCCCGCGACATGCCCGGTGGTCCGGGGGGCCTTGAGGTGTCGGGGAGAGCGCTGCCGTCGCCTGCCGGTCCTCGTGGTCAGAGACGGGAGAAATGCGTCCTTATCCGGCGTGAACGGCGGTATAGGCACCATCGATCAGAGTGATTGGGAAGAAAGCTGTCTACCATTTCGACCAGTGTGATGCCGGCCGCGCTGGCCACGCGCCTTTCGTTTCTGGCGGCGGGCTTCGTCATGGCGTGCTGGGCCCCGCTGATCCCCTTCGCGAAGTCGAATGTCGGCGCGGACGAGGCGGAACTCGGTCTTCTCCTGCTCTGCCTCGGCATCGGTTCGATCATCGCCATGCCTCTCACCGGCTATCTCAGCGCGCGCACCGGGGCACGACCGATGATCCTTCTCGGCGGTGTCGGGCTTGTCGCGATTCTGCCGATGCTGATGATGGTTTCCGAGACCGTCCCGCTGGCGGTGATCCTGCTCCTGTTCGGGGCATCGCTCGGCACCATCGATGTGGCGATGAACGTGCACGGTGCGGAAGTGGAGAGGTTGTCGCCAAAACCGCTCATGTCGGGCTTTCACGCCATGTGGAGTGTGGGCGGCGTCGCCGGAGCGGGCGGCGTCGCCCTGGCGCTTTCGGTGGGTATGTCTCCGACCGTGGCCGCTGTCATGGCCAGCGTCATCACCACGGTCTTTCTGGTCATCGCCGCGCCCAGGCTGCTGCGTGCCCGCGCCGGCGAGCCGATGCCTTTCGTCCTTCCGCGCGGGATCGTCCTCGTGCTCTCGGCGCTCACGGCGATCACGTTCCTCGTCGAGGGCGCGATCCTCGACTGGAGCGCTCTGCTTCTGGTGGCCCGTGGCGTGACGGATGTCTCCCAGGGCGGGCTGGGCTACATGATCTTTTCCGTGGCGATGGCGATCGGCCGGCTGACGGGGGACCGCATCGTCGCTGCCCTGGGGCCGTTGCGGGTGCTTTTCCTGGGAGGTGTGTTGATGGTCCTCGGGTTTCTGCCCGTGCTTCTGCTCGACCGGGCGCCCGGCGCGCTGTCGGGGTTCTTCATGATCGGGCTTGGCGCCGCCAACATCGTGCCCGTTCTCTTCAGCCTCGCCGGCCGGCAGGGGGTGATGCCCCCGGGGCTCGCGATCGCCGCAGTCACGATCACCGGTTATGCGGGGATCCTGCTCGGACCGGCCATGATCGGCTTCGTCTCCGACCGGACGGACCTCGTCACCGCGTTCTGGCTGCTGATCGTCCTCGCTGCGCTGGTGCCGGCGACCTCCCGCCAGGCGGTCAGGATCTGACCGGGGATCTTCCGGTTCGGCGGCCGCCGCCGGAGGCACGCGGGCCGGTCCCGCACCGGATGGGCGGTGCGGACACGGTCTGCCCGGGCGACGCCTGTCTCGTCGGCCCGGCGAGACACCGGGTCCGGCGATGCTATCCCTCGGCGCTCGCCTGCGCTTCTCATCTCGTCCTCGGCGATCAGCCGAAGGTTCCGTGGTGCAGTCTGGAGGGAGAAACGGGCTGGTTCACGGCCCGTCGTCAACCTCGGGATCGCCGTCGCGAACCAGCGCCTCGGCTTCGACTTCGACACGGTAGGGGCCGATCAGCCCGGCCACCACGACCAGCGTGTTCGCGGGTTTGATATCGCCGAACACGCGGCCATGTGCCTCCGAAACCGCGGTCACGTCGGTTTCGTCGACCAGATAGATCCGGGTGCGGACCACGTCACCGGTCGAGGCGCCGAGCGCGGTCAGGGCACTCGATATCTTGTCGAGAATGAAGGTCGTCTGGGCGCCGGCATCCGCCTCGGCCACGACCCGGTCGACACCGGCGGTGGCGGTTGTTCCCGAAACCAGTATCCGGCCGCCGATGCGCTGTGCCCGGCAATAGCCGGCGATGTCCTCCCACTGGCTTCCCGTCTGAACCTGCCGGCCATCGGGCCGGGAAGGCGCCTCAACCGCTTCGAGCGCGCGCGGCATGGCATCGAGGTGGTGACTGAGGTCGCCCGATGCCGTCATGAAGGGAGGTTTCCGGTATTCGTCGCCGCAGTCGCCCGGCAGGGCGCTCGTTGCCTCGAAGGCGTTTTCCAGAAGTGCTCTGTCCGCATCGTCGAGCGCGAAGTCGAACAGACGTGCGTTCTGCGCGGAGTGATTTGCCTCGCCCAACCGCGCTCCGATGATGACCCCGGCGACATGGGGCTGGTCCAACACCCATCGGGTCGCGACGTTCGAAATGGTCACACCGTGCCTGCGGGCCACATCCGCCGCCGCCCCGAGCACGGCCTGGAAGGCCTCCCAGCCGCCCGCAGCCTCGATGAAGCGTCGATACTTCATCTTGCTCCAGTCCCTCACGTCGCAGGGGGCGGCGGCCCCCGCCCAGCGATCCGAAAGGAAGCCTCCCGCAAGCGTGCCGTAGGCGAGAAGGTGCACCCCCCAGCGCGACGCCACATGCAGGAGCGGGCCGGCGGCCCGCCGGTCGATCAGCGAGAACGGGACCTGGTTGGTCACGACCGGGATGCCGTCGGCCAGAGCGAGATTGAGATGCGCGGCGTCGAAATTCGTCACGCCGATCTCGCCGATGAGGCCCTCTTCGCGAAGCTTCGTCATCTCGTGGAGGGCATCGAGCCAGCCGGGGTGGTCGAAACTCCACCAGTGAAACTGAAGAAGATCCACCCGCTCTGCTCCGAGGCGCTCAAGGCGGTCGGCGACACCCGCGCGGACGACATCGGCCGTCATCGGGCCCGGTGTCGGGCACCACTTGGTGCAGATCACGGGCCGCGCCCCGATCGCGCCGGCGCGCGCAAGCAGCCGGCCGGCGATGATCTCGGCGCTTCCGTAATGATCGGCCATGTCGAAGGTGTCGAAACCCGCGCGGAGATAGGCCTCGAGCGCATCCGCCCCCGTTTCCGGGTCGATCGCGCTGCCGTCCTTCTCGATGTCGGCGACCTGCCATAGCCCGGTAAGCACCTTCGAGATTTCGAGCGTTTCGCCGAGTTTCGTGCGATGTTCGTGCTGCGAGGTCATGGTTGCCGTCCCGTCCTTCTTTCCGTGACTGCCTACTAGGAGAGCCCCGGCGTGACTGTCCATGGGGCGCGGCCGCAGGCGGATGATTGACACTCCGTGGCGAAAAGACCACCCATGGAAGGCGCGAAGGGGGAGCGGCATGACGGCGGGCGAAGCCGAAGGCGAATTCTGGCTCTACGACCTCAGGGTCGAGACCGTTGTCGGCGACAGAACCGCCGTGTGCCGGCACGTCGAGGGCGAGGCGTTTCTCGTCGAGGGCGAAACGCTGGTCTTCGAGAGAGGCACCCGGGTTTCGATGTACGCGCTGGCCGCACTCCTTCCGCTTCTGCCCGCTAAGCAACGCCCCACCGAACCCGGCGACTGGATGACGACCGACACGGAAGTCGCCTGCCCCGACCCGCACTGCGGCGGGCGCTTCAGGGTGACGCGCCTCGGGCGGCGAAAATTCGACACCGCCGGCACGAGCGGGCACCCCGAACACCGGGGCGCTCCCTATTGGCAGCGGCCGGGCGCGACGTGATGCGCTCCGTCGAAACCGCGAGCCTTTCGCCGGGCTACGAGATATCGCGCGTGATAAAGGGCTGCTGGCAGCTCGCCGGCGACCACGGCGCTGTCGACCGCGCCGAGGCCGTGCGCAACATGGAGGCGTTTCTCGACGCCGGTATCACCACCTTCGATTGCGCCGATATCTACACCGGCGTGGAAGAGATGATCGGCGAGTTCATCGCCGACATCCGCAATCGAAGAGGCGCCTCGGTCGCCCGTCGGGTGCGCGTTCACACAAAGCTCGTGCCCGACCTTTCGCGGTTGCACGACCTCCGCCGCGAAGAGGTCGTCGCGATCATAGACCGTTCGCTGAAGCGTCTTCGCGTCGACCGTCTGGACCTCGTGCAGTTCTTCTGGTGGGATCTCGCGCTCGGCAACGCCGTCGAGGCGCTCTCGGTGCTGATGGATCTCCGCGCCGAAGGCAAGATACGCCATCTCGGGGTGACGAACTGGGATAGTGGAGAAATCGCGCCGTTTCTCGATGCGGGCTACGAGATCGTCTCGAACCAGGTGCAATATTCCGTTCTCGACCGCCGGCCGGCCGCCGGCCTTGCCGGATGGGCGGCCGAACGCGACATGTCGCTGCTTTGCTACGGCACGCTCGCCGGCGGATTTCTGACGGAGGGCTGGCTCGGGGCGGCCGACCCCGGTTTCTCCTTCGAGAACCGGTCGCTCGTGAAGTACCGTCTCATAATCGACGAGTTCGGGCCGTGGGATCTGTTCCAGGATCTTCTGGCGGTGCTGAAGTCGGTCGGGGACCGCCACGGCGTGTCTCTTTCCGCGGTGGCGTCGCGTTGGGTGCTCGACCAGCCCGGGGTCGCGGCGGCCATCGTCGGGGCGCGCTATGCCAGGCACCTGCCGAAGACGCTTCAGGTCTTCGACATCGCCCTCGATGCAGATGACCGCGCCGCGATCGGCGCCGTCATCGAACGTGCGGCAGGTCCGGGGGGCGATGTCTTCGCGCTCGAACGCGACCGGGGCGGACGGCACGGCAGCATCATGAAGTACAATCTCAACGCGCGTCCCGACGACCCGGTGCATCGCGAGGCGGCGGGAGAATGACGTCAGCCGTTCTTTCGACACGCGCCATCACCCGCGACTTCGGAGCGTTGCGGGCGGTCGACGGGGTGACGCTCGATATCGGGGCCGGAAGCATTACCGGTCTGATCGGTCCGAACGGCGCGGGCAAGTCCACCCTCTTCGACGTGCTGACGGGCATGCTGCCGCCGACATCGGGAGAGGTTCGACTGAACGGGGAGGACGTGACGGGCCAGTCGCCGGCCGGTCTCTTCGCGAAAGGTCTGGCGCGCACGTTCCAGATTCCGCGCCCCTTTCCGAGAATGAGCGTCCTCGAAAACGTCATGCTCGCCCCGCTCGCGCAGATCGGCGAGAACATCTGGGGTCCGGTGTTGCGTCGCGGTGCGGTGCGCCGGCAGGAGAAGACGATCCGCGCAAAGGCGCTCGACGTTCTCGAGTTCACGACCCTCGGCCCTCTCGCCGACCAGGCGGCGGGCGAGATTTCGGGGGGGCAGCGAAAGCTGCTGGAACTGGCCCGGGTCCTGATGGCCGACCCGGACCTCATCCTGCTCGACGAACCCGCGGCGGGGGTGAACCCGACCCTCACGGCGGTTCTTCTGGAGAAGATCGAAGAGCTCAACCGGCAGGGCAAGACATTCGTCATCATCGAGCACGACATGGATTTCGTGATGCAGCACTGCGAGCCGGTCATCGCGCTGGCCCAGGGCAAGGTCGTCTTCGAGGGGACGGCCGCCGAGGCGCAGGCCAACCCGGTTCTGCTCGACGCCTATCTCGGCGCGATGGCCGATGCGTGAGGCCGCGCTCACCGCCACCGGTATCGTGGCCGGCTACGTGAAGGGCCTGCCGATCCTGACGGATGTCTCCATGACTGCGCGGCGCGGGGCGGTCACGGTTCTCATCGGCCCCAACGGGGCGGGGAAGTCGACACTGATCAAGGCCATCGCCGGTCTCGTGACGGTGACACGCGGCAAGGTCGAGCTCGGCGACCGCGACATCACCAATCCGCGAACAGACACCCTGCAAGAGCTTGGCATCGCCTACGTTCCGCAGTCCGACAACATCTTCCGGACCCTGACAATTCGCCAGAACCTCGATCTCGTCCTGCGGCGCGACAAGCTCCGGGCGGAGGAGCGGCGCGCGGCACTTTTCGAGCAGTTCCCGGACCTTGCGGAAAAGGAGCACGAACGCGCAGGCGGTCTCTCCGGCGGCCAGCGGCAGTTTCTGGCGGTGGCGATGGCGCTGGCGACCGACCCCTCGACCATCCTCCTCGACGAACCCTCCGCAGGGCTTTCGCCCCGGGCCGCGGGCGAAGTGCTGGCCCATGTGCGCAAGCTGGCCGACGACGGCGTGACGATCCTGCTCGTCGAACAGAACGTGAATCAGGCGCTTCGCATGGCAGACGACTGCTTCATCCTCGCCGACGGGCGAAACCAGATCGACGGGCCCGCCGCGGACCTCCTGAATGACCCGGTCGTGGGAGAGATCTACCTCGGCGGAAAGAGGGTGCGCGCATCGTGATCCAGAGCCTGCTCGACGGTGTGCTGGTGGGGGCGATCCTGTCGCTCGGCGCCATCGGGCTGACGATGGCGATGCACATCCTGCGGTTCGCCAATTTCTCCCACGCAGAGCTGCTCTCGATCGGCGCCTATGCCGCTCTGGTCTTCGACGGCCTCTTCGCCGCCCTCTTTCCACTTCTCTCCGAGGCGATCGGGCCGCTCAGTCTGACATGGGCCCTGGCCGCTGCGATAATCGTGTCGATGGCCATCACGGCGATCTCGGCGATCCTCATCGACCGGGTCGTGTTCCGGCGTGTGCGCGCGCTCGGAGGAGAATTGTCGATGGTCTTCGCCTCCTTCGGTGTGGCGCTCGTCATCCGGAACTTCATCAGCCTGATCTTCGGGCTGAAGACGCAACTCTATTCGGAGGACATCGTCTTCGCGGTGATCCTGAGCCAGGACCCGCTGCTTCTCGTGAAGCCCGATCAGGTCTTCGCCCTGATCGCCGCGCTCATCATCATGCTGGCGCTCCACCTCTTCCTGTCGCGGACCACCCTCGGGTATGCACTTCGCGCCGTGGCCGAGAACCCGACGCTGGCCGAGGTCAACGGCATCAACCTCAAGCGCATGATCGCCGTCGTCTGGACCATCGGCGGCGGGCTCGCCGCCTTCGCCGGCGTGTCCTACGGTCTGACGAACCAGATCAGCCCCGTGATCGGGCGCGACCTCGTGCTGCCGATCTTCGCGGCCACCATCGTCGGAGGGATCGGAAGCGTCTACGGAGCGGTGCTGGGCGGCTTCATGGTGGGCATCGCGGCGAACCTCGCGCTGGTCGTTCTGCCCTCCGGCTACAGCCCGGCGGTGCCGTTTCTCATCATCATCCTCGTGCTGCTTGTGCGCCCCAACGGCCTTTTCGGGGAGGCGCGCGCGTGATCGGCGTGATCTCCTATTTCGTCTTCTTCGCGACCGTGGCCTCCATCCTCGCGATCGCGGTTCTCGGGCTCAATCTGCAATGGGGCAACACGGGGCTCTTCAACGGCGGGGTCGTGGCGTTCTTCGGAGCGGGAGGCTATGCCACGCTGATCCTCGGGGGCACGCAGCAGGCCGATCACCTCGGCGGCTACGACCTGCCATATCTCCTCGCCCTGGCGGGAGGTGCCGCGATCGCGGGACTGCTGGCCTGGGTCGTCGGGGTGCTGACGCTTCGGCTGCGCCACGATTACCTCGCCATCGCCACCTTCGGCGTCGCGGTCACGTTCGAAAGCGTGATGCGCAACGCCGAATGGCTGGCCGGCGGGGCGAAAGGCGTTCGCGGGTTCGAACGACCGTTCCGCGAGGCGCTGGGCGACGGTTTCAGCTACAACATCCTCTTTCTCTGCTTCGTTCTCCTCGTCGGCGCCGCGGTCTACGTCTTTCTCGAGCGGCTTATCCGGTCTCCCTTCGGCCGGCTCCTGCGCGCCATCAGGGAGGACGAGGTGGCCGCCCGGTCGCTCGGCAAGTTTCCCGACCGCGTGCGCCTGACCGCTTTTGTCGCGGGCGCGGTCATCATGGGAGTGTCGGGTGGACTCTACGCCACGTTTTACGCTTTCATCAGCCCTCAGGATGTCCTGCCGATCCTCACGTTCCAGATCTGGGCGATGCTGATCGTCGGCGGGGCCGGCAACAACCGCGGAGCGATCTTGGGCGCATTCCTGATCTGGGGGGGATGGACGGCGAGCGGCTGGGCGCTCTCGCGCTTCGCTCCCGTGGATGTGCAGCTCTACACCGGCACGCTCCAGTTCATCCTGATCGGATTCATCATCGTGGGAATGCTGATGTGGCGGCCCCAGGGCCTTCTGCCGGAGAGACTTGTCGTGTCGCACTCCGGAGCACGCAATAAACACCAACAGGGGAGAAAAGAATGACACTGACCATATTGAGACAGGGCGCATATGCGTTCGGCCTCGCCGCGGGGCTCTCGGCCCTCGGCGGAGCGGCGATGGCGCAGGACTGCACGACCAAGATCGGAGCGGTTCTGCCGACCTCGGTCGATTGGGGCCGCCCGATCGCCGAAACAGCCCAGTTCGCCGTCGACCAGGCCAACGAGGCCGGAGGCGTGGCGGGCTGCCGGATCGAGATGGTCCTGCGCGACACCCAGGTCGACCCGAAGGTGGGCGTGGATGCCGCGAAGGCGCTTGTCGATCTCGACGGCGTTCAGGTGCTGATCGGCGCGGTCTCGTCGGGGGTCTCGATGCCGATCCTGACATCGGTCACCGTGCCGGCGGGCGTGATGCAGATGAGCTGCTGCTCGTCCTCCACCGCCTTCTCGGTCCTGGCCGAAGAGGGCAAGACGAACGGCCTGTGGTTCCGCACTTTCGCCACCTCGGGCGTGCAGGCCGCCGTCGGCGCCATGGTGGCCCGCGACGACGGCGTCGACTCCGTCGCGATCCTTTACAAGAACGACGACTGGGGACAGGACATCGGCAAGCTCATCGCGGCCGATTTCGAGGCGCTCGGGATCGAGGTCACCGCGTCTGTGGCCATCACCGACGGTCAGCCGTCCTACCGCGCAGAGGTCACCGAGGCGCTGAGAGGCCAGCCGGAGGCGCTTTACCTCGCGCTCTACCCCAAGGAGGGCGTCGCGGCGGTGCGCGAATGGATCTCGCTCGGTGGCACCCAGAAGATGATCGTCGCCAACTCTCTCAAGTCCGAGGAGTTCCGGGATTCGGTCGGTCTGCAATATCTCGGCGATACGCTCGGAACCGACACCGCCTCGCCACGCGTGTCGTCGGCGGATACCTTCGTCGAGCGCTATACCGCGCGGTTCGACGGCCCGCCGGCCGGCCCCGGCCTCGCCAACAGTTATGACGCGACGATGATCGCGCTTCTCGCGATGGAAGCGGCAGGCGAGGGCGCCACCGGTGCGGAGATTGCCGCGGCGGTTCCGCGCGTGACCGACCCGGAAGGCACTCCGGTCACGGCCGACGCCGCGGGGTTCACCGCCGCCAAGGACGTGCTCGCCGAGGGCGGGAGCGTCCTTTACCAGGGCGCGACCGGCAACGTCCGTTTCGACGCGAATGGCGATGTCTCGGCCCCCGCGGTCGTCTGGGGCTTCGCCGAAAGCGGCATCGAGGAGAAGCAGTACATTCCCCTCGAGGACGTCGACGCCTTCATGGCGACCGTGAAGTAGGCGGCGCGACCTTCAGGCCCGCGGTCGGCCCGGCAGGTCGACCGTGGGTTCTCGCCAAGTGCGATGCGGACGGCGCGCGGCCTCCGGATCGAGGGCCGGACGCGACGCGGTTGTCGCGGTCTGCCTGCCGCGGGAAGGCAAGGTGGGTGTTGCCGTCGGTGGCGGATCAGGCGGCGAACCGACACCTGTCGCCGTCAGCCGTAGACGAGCTTCGGCAGCCAGGTCACGAGCGAGGGAATGAAGACCATGGACAGGACGACGGCGAGCTGGATGGCGACGAAGGGTATGATGCCGGTATAGACGTCGCGCGTGGTGATCTCGGGCGGTGCGGCGCCCTTCAGATAGAACAGCGAGAAGCCGACCGGAGGCGTGATGAAAGACGTCTGAAGCGCCACCGCGAAGACGATGACGAACCAGATCGGGTCGAACCCGAGTTCGATGATGACCGGTCCCAGCAGGGGCAGGAAGATCAGCGTGATCTCGAGCCAGTCGAGAAAGAAGCCGGCCAGAAACGCGAAGAACAGCACCGTGAGGACGATGCCGGTGGGGCCGAACGGTATCGCGGTGAGCGCGCGCTCGATCAGCTGGTCGCCGCCGAGACCGCGCATCACGAGCGCGAAGGCCGTCGCGCCGATGAATATCCCGAAGATGAAGGCGGTCGTGAGCGTGGTGCGCACGGCGACCTTCCACAACACTCTGAGAGACAGTCGCCGATTGAAGAGCGCCAGAAGCGTCGCACCGAAAGCGCCGATGCCGGAGGCTTCCGTCGGCGTCGCGATGCCGAGAAAGATCGACCCGAGCACCGCGAGGATGAGGCCGATGGGGGGCAGGACGGCGATGAACGTGTCGATGACCAGCCTGCCGGAGAACGGAACGACGTTTCGCGGCTTCGGCGCGAGGCCCGGCTTCAGAGCGACGGCGACGATGACGTAGAGCAGATAGCCGAAACCGAGGACCAGACCGGGAACGATGGCCCCCATGAAGAGTTCGCCCACCGACAGCGAAAGCTGGTCGGCCATGATGATGAGCATGATCGAGGGCGGGATGAGAATACCGAGCGTGCCCGAGGCGGCCACGACGCCGGCCGCGAGACGCCTGTCATAGCCGGCCTCGAGCATGATCGGCAGCGAGATCGTGGCGAGCAGGACGACCGAGGCCCCGACGATCCCGGTCGAAGCGGCCAGCAGGATGCCGATCAGCACCACGGCCATCGCGAGCCCGCCACCGACACGCCCGAGGGTTTCGGAGAACGACCGCATCAGCTTTTCGGCGAGGCCCGACTGGTCGAGCATGAGACCCATGAAGACGAACATGGGCAAGGCGACGAGAACCGCGTTCTCCATCGTCGCGT
>CAZPPH010000094.1:0-10631 GCA_964588375.1 uncultured Rhodobacterales bacterium
CTTCTGAACCTCGTGGTGATCTCCTTCGGGGGGGAACATTACATCCAGCAGTTCCTGCGAAGCTTCGACGAGGAATGGAAGGTGTTCCTGCTCGTCATGGCGATCCTGTTCATCCTCGGGTTCGTGCTGGATTTCCTCGAGATCATCTACATCGTCGTGCCGATCGTCGGCCCGGTGATCTACGGCGGCACGCTCGACCCGTCCTGGGTGACGATCATGATCGCGGTGAACCTGCAGACCTCGTTTCTCACCCCGCCGTTCGGCTTCGCGCTGTTCTATCTGCGCGGTGTGGCCCCGCCGAGTGTCACGACCGCGCATATCTACCGGGGCATCCTGCCCTTCGTCCTGATCCAGGTCCTGGGGCTCGGACTTCTCTGGCTCTTCCCCGGCGTGGTGACGCTACTTCCCGATCTCATCGGGAATTAGCGGCGGCCTCTTGACGGCGGCCCGGCGCGAACAAATCTCTTTTCGCGGCGGCGTTTCTCCCTGTCTTCCGACACGGGCGCCTCCCACGGACCCTTCCAGGATGGACAGCTTCGTTTCCCTCTTCCCCGCGCCGGTTTCCGGCCGGGCCGAAACCCATGTCGATGCCCCGCCCGCGCGGGTCTTCGCCCTGATCTCCGACGTGCTGATGTGGCCGGCCTGGGACGATGGGGTGGCGCATACAGCGGCGCATGGCGCCCTCGGGCCGGATGCCGAGTTCGAGTGGCTCGCGGACGGGCGCCGCTTCGCCGCGCGGGTGAGGATGCATGACCCCGTGCAGCGGATCTGCTGGTCGGCGCGCACGATCGGTCAGCGACAGGTCACCTCGTGGGAGATCGTGCCGAAGGGGGCGGGTGCCGATGTCGTGCTGGAGGAGAGCCGGGCGGGCATGCTGGCGATGCTCATGCCCGGACATGCGCGCCGGGCGGTCGAGGAGGCCGTCGCCACCCGCCTCGCGGCGCTGAAGAAGGTGGCCGAACGGCGCATGACGCGGGCAGCGTGAGACCACACCGGCGACCGCTGACCTCAGGGGCGGGGGAAGTTCGGCCGGTCGGTGTTGTAGTGCTCGGCGAGGTAGTCGAGAACCTTCGTCCTGTCGGGTTCGGGGATCGGCTCCATCCCCTGATCTTCGACCATCCATTCGAAGAGTTTCTCCCAGCCCTCGCGGGTCTGGCCCTGCTGGGCCACGAGCATCTCGGAATGGCAGCCGGTGCAGTACTGGTAGGCGAGGTCGACGCCCTCGGCCTCGACGAACACGCCGTCCTGGGCGAGGACCGGCCCGGGGGACATGGCGACGGGCAGGGCGAGCCCCGCGAGGACGAGCGCGCGCCCCCCGATGGTCTTGAGGTGCATGGTCACGTGGTTCGCTCCGGTCTTTCTTGCTGTATTCTGAGGCAAACGACGGCGCGCGCATGTGCCTCTCTCGCGCGCCGTCGTTCTGGTGCAAGGCAAGGCGGTCAGCCCGAGCGGACCGCCACCTTGTGCATGGTGTTGTTGAGATAGCCCTTGGGGTTCCAGTCGATCGCGAAGGGCTGCATCTCGCCCTCGTCGTCGGTCGCCCGGGCCCAGATCTCGTAGTATCCCGCCTCGGGCAGGCTGACGTCGAGGCGGAAGTTCTGCCACGCCCCGTCGTTCGCCGGCGCATCGAGGTCGGCGGTGTGCCATGTCGTGCCGAAATCCGTCGAGATATCGACCTGCCGTATCCAGCGATCACCCGACCATGCATGGCCGCGGACCTGCGTTTCGCCGCCGATCTCGGCGCCGTCGGCGGGATGGGTGATGAGCGACTTCACCGGCATCCGCTCGATGATGACGAAGTCCTCCTCCGGCACCTCCTGGCCCGGCGCGACGCTATAGGCCGGCACGCGGTAGGACTGGCCACCCATCTTCGGCCCGTCGTGGACCTGGTCGCGCAGCTCGATCCGGGTGAGCCATTTCTGCGAGCAGGAGCCCGGCCAGCCCGGAACGACGAGGCGCAGCGGCGCGCCGTTCATGAGGTGGAGCGATGCTCCGTTCTGCTCGAAGGCGATGAGCACGTTGTCGGTCATCGCCTTGTCGAGCGGCAGGCCGCGGGAGATCGGCAGCCGGTCGGGGTCGCCCGAAAGATGTTCATCGGCACCGTAATGCGCGGTGTAGATGACGTTCGACTGCACGCCCGCGGCCTCGAGCACGTCTTTCAGCCGCACGCCGGTCCATTCCGAGCACGCGACCGCGCCGACCGTCCACTGGTTGCCCGACGCGGGCGGGTCGAAATAGGCCCGGCCGTTACCGCCGCACTCGATGAGAAGAGCCATGGTGACGACATCGAACCGCTCACGCATGTCGGCGATGGAAAGCTCCAGCGGGTTGTCGACGAACCCGTCGACCGTCAGCGTCCAGGTGTCGGCGTCGACCTCCAGGGGCTCGAGACCGTTGTTGCGGATGAAATGCCGCGATGTCGGAGTGATCGGGTCGTCGAGAAGATGCGCGGGCGTCTCGGCGTTCACCGGCCGGTCGTTGAGCATGCGCAGCCCGTCCTTGCCGTCGATCGCCCCGGCCTGGGCGAGCGCCCGTGTCGAGGTCATCTGCAGCGGAACCGAAGCCCCGAGGATGGCCGCCGCCGAGAAGAGGCCGGCGCTGCCGAGAAACCGTCGCCTGCTCTCGCTGTCCGGACCCTGCGCCTCCGCGCGCACGACTTCTGCACCTGTGGTGGTGTCCTTCGGCATCATATCCTCCCTGATTGATACTCGTTTCCGAAATTATAACACCGGCCAACGCTCTGTCACGGAACAATGTTCCGAAAAACCGCATTCGGTGCCGGAACGAGGGGACCGCCCGATTTCGATGCCGGGCTCGCCTGCGGCAGACGTGCGGTCGGGCTAGGGGCCGCGGGTGTCGGGCAGAGAGATCTGGGCCACCTGCTCGGCGATCGGGTCGGTCGAGAGCGGGTGGGTATCGACCTCGTGCTCGGCGGGGTCGCCGATCTCGCGCCATTCGCCGCCCTTGTAGACCTCGAGGGCGGAGAACTTCGCCTTGTAGCCCATCTTGCGGGAGCCGGGCACCCAGTAGCCGAGATAGACGTAGGGCAGTCCCGCCTCGCGGGCGATGCGGACGTGGTCGAGAATGACGTAGGTGCCGAGGCTGGCGGGCGCGTTTTCGGGGTCATAGAAGGAATAGACCATCGACAGCCCGTCATCGAGCACGTCGGTGAGGCAGACCGCGGCGAGGTCGGGCTTGCCGCCGGTCTCGCGGGCATATTCGATGACCCGGCTGCGGATGGGGGTTTCCTCGATCATCGCGGCGAACTCGAAGATATCCATGTCCGCCATGCCGCCGTCGGCGTGCCGGCTGTCGAGATAGGTGCGGAAGAGCGCGTACTGGTCTTCGGTGGCCCAGGGCGAGGTGGCCTCGCGGCGCAGGCCCGCGTTGCGCTTCAGGATCCGGCGCTGGGACTTCGAGGGTTTGAAATCGGCCACCCGGATGCGCGCCGAGAGGCAGGCCGAGCATTCCGCGCAGGACGGGCGGTAGAGCACGTTCTGCGAGCGGCGGAAGCCCTGTTTCGACAGCGCGTCGTTGAGCTTCGAGGCGTATTCGCCCTGCAGCGCGGTGAAGAGCTTCCGCTCCATGCGCCCTTCGAGATAGGGGCAGGGCTGCGGGGCCGTCACGTAGAATTGGGGCGCGATGGGAAGTGTGTGGCGCATGGCGTTCCGACAGACGATCTCGGGGAGCCTAGCAAGGCACCGGCCGGTCGCCAATCCCCCAAAATGCGCGGTCCGGTCGCACGGGGGACGCGCGGGGCGCGGCCCCCGAAGGACGGGGTCAGGCGGCCGCGGCGCGGTTGATCGCGGCGGTGCCGAGGACGTGGTCGGTCAGCCCCTGACCGCGTGCCGAGATCAGCATCAGCACGATCGAGACGAGTTGCAGCGGGAAGATCGCGACCGAGACGAAGTAGCCCGCAGTGTGAAGAAACGCCGTCGCCCCGTCAAAGCGCATCCCCTCGCGGGTTCTCAGTTCGAGCGAGGTCAGACGCATGCCCGGGGTCGCGGAGGCGGCCGCGAGACCCCACCAGCGATAGAGAAAGCTCACGACCGCGTAGAGCAGGGGCAGGAAGAACGCGCCGATGAAGGCGGTGAAGAGCACCGCGACGCCGGTGAGAAGCGAGATCAGGATCACGTCGATCACCCAGGCCACGGCGCGCTTGGCCACCGTGTCGGCGTAGAATTCGGGGTGCGTGTCCGGGGCCGGAAGCCCCCAGGGCGGAGTGGTCATGGTATCGTGCATGGTAATCTCTTTGTGGCGGTCTTGGAAACCGTCCGGGCGGCGGATGAAAGCGCGGCCGGGGCGGATGCGGTCCGGCGCGGCGGAGCGATCGACCGCGCGCTTGCGGGCCCCGGCGTCGCGGGGCCCGGAGCGGGCGTCTCAGGCGGTCTCTTCGTCCGACGTCTTCGAGCGGCGGTCGCGCTCGTCCATGAACTGGTCGAACTCGGCCTTGTCCTTGGCTTCGCGGAGCCGCTTCAGGAAGGCCTCGAAGCTCGACTGCTCTTCCTCGAGGCGGCGCAGCGTCTCGGCCTTGTAGGCGTCGAAGGCCGAGTTGCCGGAGGTCTTGAAGGCGGTGCGGGCGGGAAGGATGCGACGGTTGCCGCAGGTACCGGAAAACATGCGCTTGCTCCAGATCATGTAGGCGAGAAGGGCGAGGCCGATGGGCCAGAAGAGGATGAAGCCGAGCACCATGGCGGCGATCCAGGCGACCTTGCCCCTGGCGTCGAGCCAGGCTTCGGATCGCTGGAACCAGTTGCCCTCATGGTGGGCCGTGTCGGCGGACGGCGCGGCGGCGGGGGTCATGCTTGTCTCCTTTCGGTTAATGTGAAGTCCATTCACATCTCGAAGATGAGAAAGCCGGGCGGAGATTTCAAGGAAAAATGTGAAGATCGTTCACATTCTTCTTCTTCAAGCCGTGAAATCAGAGAGTTGCGCGCCTGTCAGCCGGTGCAGAACGGCCGGGCCGATGGCGAAGACGTGCCGCGGCGTGCCTGCGGCGGGCCAGACTTCGGCGAAGTCCATCAACCGCGGGTCGAACCACATGCGCACCGGGCCGGTCAGGCCGAGTGGCGAGACGCCGCCGATGGCGAAGCCGGTCTGAGCCCGCACCTGCTCCGGCGTGGCCCGGTCGAGCGGCTCGCCGGCGAGGGCCGAGGCTTTCGCGGGTTCGACGCGGCCGCCACCGGCTGTGAGAAAGAGCACGACCTCGTCGGACCGGCTGCCGTGAAACACGATGGATTTCGCGATCTGGTCGAGCGCGCAGCCGATCGCGGCGGCGGCTTCGGCGGCGGTGCGGGTGCCCTCGGCCATCTCGACGGGCCGGGTCTCGAGCCCGGCTTCGGCGAGGGCGGCGATGACGCGTTTCAAACTCTTGCTCATGGGCGCAGGATTTGCGCGGGCGCCCCGGGATGTCCAGTGCTTGACCGCGCCCGCACGCGGCTCGATGGTTCCGGCGATGACCGAGAGAACCTTCGAGAGCCGGATCGCCCGGGCGCCCGTGGCCTTCGACCCCGCCCGCGGGGCCGAGGTGCGCGACGCTTTCGGCGCGGACGGGGCTCTGGGCGATCTTCTGTCGGGCATGGGCGGGTCGAGCCCCTATCTCGCCGGGCTCGTCGAGCGCGAGGGCGACTGGCTGCGGTCCGCGCTTGCCGGCGAACCGGAAGCGGCATTCGGGGAGGTGCTCGCCGGGACGGCCGCCCTCGGGGGGGCGGAGACGGGACCGGGGCTGAGACGGCTGAAGCGCAGGGCGGCGCTGCTTGTCGCGCTCGCCGATCTCGGCGGGGTCTGGTCGCTCGCGGAGGCGACCGGTGCGCTCACCCGCTTCGCCGATGCCGCCGTCGCGGCCGCCCTTCGCACGGCGCTCGCCCCCGAAATCGCGAGGGGCCGCATTCCGGGGCAGGGCGAGGACGACATTGCCGAAGGGGCGGGCCTTGCGGTCATCGCGATGGGCAAGATGGGGGCGTTCGAACTGAACTACTCCTCCGACATCGACCTCATCTGCCTCTTCGACGAGACCCGGTTCGCGGAGGACGACTATGCAGAGGCCCGCTCGGGCTTCGTGCGCGCGACGCGGAAGATGTGCGCGCTTCTGTCCGAAAACACCTCCGAAGGGTACGTGTTCCGCACCGACCTGCGGCTGCGCCCCGACGCCGCCGTGACACCGGTGGCGATGTCGATGGCCGCCGCCGAGCGGTATTACGAAAGCGCGGGGCGGACCTGGGAGCGGGCGGCCTATATCAAGGCGCGCATCTGCGCCGGCGACATCGCCGCCGGCGAGCGGTTTCTCGAAACGCTCGACCCCTTCGTCTGGCGCCGCCATCTCGATTACTGGGCGATAGAGGATGCCCACGACATGCGCCTGCGCATCCGCGAGGCCAAGGGGCTGCACGGCGCGCCGACCCATCTCGGCCATGACCTGAAGCTCGGGGCGGGGGGTATCCGCGAGATCGAGTTCTTCACCCAGATCCGCCAGCTCATCGCCGGCGGGCGGCACCCCGAATTGCGGGTGCGCGGCACCGTCGAGGGGCTCGGCCGGCTCGCCGCCGGTGGCTGGGTGCCCGAGGCGGAGGCGGAGGGGCTCACCGACGATTACCGCGCGCATCGCGAGCTCGAGCACCGGGTGCAGATGATCGCCGATCAGCAGACCCACGTGCTGCCGAAGACGGAGGAGGAGTTCGCCCGGGTCGCCGCACTCGCGGGCCGCGATGCAGGCGACCTCGCCGCCGAAGTCACCGAACGCTGCACCCGGGTTCACCGGACGACGGAGGGCTTTTTCGCGCCCGACAGGGGCGGCAGGGCGGCGGCGACCGAGCTTTCAAAGGCCATGGAGGCGGTCGTCGCGCGCTGGCAGGATTATCCGGCGCTCCGGACGACACGGGCGGCCGAGGTCTTCGCGCGGGTCCGACCGAAGCTTCTGGCGCGGCTGTCGCAGGCCGCCAACCCCGAAACGGCGCTGGGCCATATCGACGGGTTTCTCGGCGGTCTGCCGGCGGGGGTGCAGCTTTTCTCGCTCTTCGAGGCCAATCCCCAGCTTCTCGACCTCGTGGTCGACATCGCCGACACGAGCCCCGCGCTCGCGGCCTACCTGTCGCGCAATTCCGGGGTGTTCGACGCGGTGATCGGCGGGGGGTTCTTCGGCCCCTGGCCGGGCCACAGGGCGCTGGCCGACGAGCTTGGCGCGGCGCTGGCAGAGGAGGACGATTACGAGCGCAGGCTCGACGCCGCGCGGGTCTGGGCGCGCGAATGGCACTTCCGGATCGGGGTGCATTTTCTGCGCGGGCTCGTCACCGGAGAGGAGGCGGGCTGGGAATACGCCGACCTCGCGCGCGCCGTGCTCGAGGCGGTCTGGCCCGTGGTGGTCGAGAATTTCGCGCAGAGGCACGGGGCCCCGCCGGGGCGGGGTGCCGCGATCGTGGGAATGGGCTCTCTGGGGGCGGGGACGCTGGCGGCGGCGTCCGACCTCGATCTCATCGTGATCTTCGACCCCGACGGGGTGGAGACCTCCGGGGGACCGAGGCCGCTGGCGGCTCCGACCTATTACGCGAGGCTCACCCAGGCCTTCGTCACCGCGCTTTCGGCGCCCACCGCCGAGGGCCGGCTCTACGAGGTCGACATGCGGCTTCGTCCCTCGGGCCGGCAGGGGCCTGTGGCGACCTCGCTTGCGGCCTTCACCCGCTACCAGTCGGAAGACGCCTGGACCTGGGAGCACCTCGCGCTGACGCGGGCGCGCCCGGTCGCCGGGGAAGAGCGGCTCATGGGCGAGATCGAGGCGTTCCGCCGCCATGTCATCGAAGAGCCGCGCGACCGCGCCAAGGTGCTCGCCGATGTCGCCGACATGCGCGCGCGGCTCGCCGAGGCCAAGCCCGGCGGCGGCGGGCTCGAGATGAAGGCGGGTCCGGGGCGGATGACGGACCTCGAGCTCTTCGCCAGCGCCGCGGCGCTTCTGTCGGGCAGCCATGCCCGCTCGGCGCGCCGGCAGCTGCGCGCGGGCGCGGAGGCGATTGGGCTGTCGGCCGAGACCGCCGCGACGCTCGGCCGCCTGCACCACCGGCTCGCCGCCATCCGCCAGGCGCTGGTGCTCATCGGCGAGCCGCCCCGGCCGGGCACCGGCGGCGCGGCGCTCGTCCTGCGCGAGGGCGGGGCGGAGACGCTGGAGGACCTCGCCGCCTCGGTCGACAGCCAGGCCGGAGAGGCCGGAGGGGTGATTGCGGCGGCCCTGACGCGAGCTTAGGCTCGCGCGCGACCGAGGAGAGACGACACGCCATGGGCAAGCCGCGCGCGCCGCTTTCGGAGATCGACCCCCGCGGTCTGATCGCCGACGCCTACGCCATCGACGGGATCAGCGAGCCCGAATGCCGCTCGATCTTTCTCGACTGGGCGATCGGGGTGCCCCGGGACATCGAAGCGGCCGGTCTCGTGCCCTTGCTCCTCGCGCATTACGGCGAGAAGGACCCGGACCACCCGATGAGCCGGGTGCTCGCCGAGGGGCTCGGCCGGTCTGCCGCTCCGGCGCGTCGCGGCGGGCGGCGGGGCCGCAGGGGCGGTGCCGACTAGGGGGCGCTGCGAGGCCTCTCGTTACAGGCGTCCGGGTGGAGGCGGAGCCGCCCCTTCTCCGACGTTGTCGCGGCTCTTCAATCGAGCCCATGTTCCGAAGCCGAGGCCGGACCTGTCGACAAATATCGAGCGGCTTGGGAGCCGTGGGCAGGGGGCGCCGCCCCCTCTGTCGCCTTCGGCGCCATTCACCCCCGGAGTATTTTCCGAACGAAGAAGGCCTGTCGCGGCATCCCTGTCAGAGTGCGGCGGCCTCGGAGGCGAGCTTCTCGATCGCGCCCCAGTCGCCGGCCGCGACGAGATCCTTCGGCGCGACCCATGAGCCGCCGACGCAGAGGGTATTCGGCAGGGCGAGATAGTCGGGCGCGTTCTTCAGGCCGACGCCGCCGGTGGGGCAGAAGCGGATCTGCGGCAGGGGCGAGGCCAGCGACCCGAGCGCCTTCGCCCCCCCCGACGCCTCGGCGGGAAAGAACTTCTGCATCGTGTAGCCGCGTTCGAGAAGGCGCATCGCCTCGGTGGCCGTCGCCGCGCCGGGCAGGAGCGGCAGGTCGGCGGCCTCGGCGGCGTCGAGGAGCCGGTCGGTGGCGCCGGGCGAGACCCCGAAGAGTGCGCCCGCTTCTCGGGCCGCCTCGACATCGGCGGGCGTGAGGAGGGTGCCCGCGCCGACGATGCCGCCTTCGACCTCCGACATCGCGCGGATCGCGTCGAGCGCGGCGGGCGTGCGCAGCGTGACCTCGAGCACCGGCAGGCCCCCGGCGACGAGGGCGCGGGCGAGATCGGCGGCGAGGCCCGCGTCGTCGATGACGAGGACCGGGATCACCGGGGCGAGGCGGCAGAGATCGGCGGTCTGGCGGGAGGCGTCTTCAGGGGTCATGGGCGGGTGTGCACCGGTTGATGTGGCGCGCCCTGTAGGGCGGCGGAGGTGAAGGGGCTCGGGTCCCCAAAGGGCCGACGCGGCTTGACGCCGACAGGCACCGGCGGAGACGGATTGTCCCGGTGCCGCGCGCGGGCGTCAAGACCCGGTTGCAAGGTTCAGACCACCACGCCCGCGCCGTCCGAGGCGAGCCCGCAGCGATCGCGGAAGGCGGCGAACATCTCGCGGCCGAGGCCTTCGGCGTTGGCGGAGAGGTCGACCTCGACCGGTGCGCGCTCGTCGAACCCGGGCTCCAGCACCTCGAGCGTTCCGGTGGTGGCGTCGACCCGCACCCGGTCGCCGTCGCGAAGCTTCGCGAGGGGACCGCCGGCGGCGGCCTCGGGGGCGACGTGGATCGCGGCAGGCACCTTTCCCGACGCCCCCGACATGCGCCCGTCGGTGACGAGGGCGACCTTCAGGCCGCGCGACAGGAGCACCGAGAGCGTCGGCGTCAGCCCGTGCAGCTCGGGCATGCCGTTGGCGCGCGGGCCCTGGAAGCGGACGACGACCACGGTGTCTTCGGTGAACTCGCCAGCCTTGAAGGCGGCCTTCACATCCTGCTGTTCGTGAAACACCCGCGCCGGGGCCTCGACGACCCGGTGCTCGGGAGCGACGGCGGAAACCTTCATCACCGAGCGGCCGAGGTTGCCCTTCAGTTCCTTCAGCCCGCCGGTCTTCTGGAACGGGTCGGAGACGGGGCGCAGGATGCGGTCGTTGAGGCTTTCGGCCGCGCCGTCCTCCCAGACGAGCGCGCCGTCCTTCAGCTTCGGCTCGCGGGCGTAGTGCGCGAGCCCGTCGCCTGCGATGGTCACGGTGCCCGGGTGGAGAAGGCCGGCCTCCAGCAACTCGCCGATCATGTAGCCCAAGCCGCCCGCGGCGTGGAAATGGTTCACGTCGGCGAGGCCGTTGGGATAGATCTTCGCCATCTGCGGGACGGCCGAGGAGAGGTCGTTGAAATCCTCGATATCGAGGATCACGCCCGCCGCGCGGGCCATGGCGGGCAGGTGAATGACGAGGTTCGTCGAGCCGCCCGTCGCCATGAGCCCGACGATGCCGTTGACGAACGCGCGCTCGTCGAGCACCCGGCCCGCCGGCCGGTAGTCGTTGCCGAGGGCCGTGATCGCCGCGGCGCGCGCGGTGGCCGCGTCGGTCAGCGCGTCGCGCAGGG
>CAZPPH010000095.1:0-10608 GCA_964588375.1 uncultured Rhodobacterales bacterium
AGGTCCACGAATGGTACCTCGCTGTCTATGCCGATGCCTACGAATGGGTCGAGGCCCCGAACGTCATCGGCATGAGCCAGTTCGCCGACGGCGGCATCGTCGGCTCGAAGCCCTACGTCTCGTCGGGCAACTACATCGCGAAGATGTCCGACTATTGCGATGGCTGCGCCTACGATGTGAAGACGAAGCTCGGGGAGGGGGCCTGCCCCTTCAACCTGCTCTACTGGGCCTTTCTCGACCGCCACCGCGAGCGGTTTTCCAAGAACCCGCGCATGGCGAACATGTATGGCACCTGGGACCGGATGAAAAAGGACCGCCGCGAGCAGATCCTCTCCGAAGCGGACGCTTTCCTCGACCGGATGGAGAAGGGCGAACGCGTCTGACCGACCACGGCGGGCCCAGACGTGTCGTCACCGGCCCCGGGCCCCGAAGTCTTGCCGACACGACCCGGCCTCCGAGCCGGGGCCCCGAGCCCCGGCCGCGCGGCCGCCCGTCTTGATCCGATGACAGCGCCCCGCCGCCCGAGGTCCCGGGCCGGACCCGGGACGGATGCCCCCTCGGCACCCGGGCTCGACATCCTCCGACACGCCCCGGCCCCCGAGCCGGGGCCTTGTGCCCAAAAGCGTTACTGGCTCTCGCTGTCGTCCGTCTCGGTGAGCGTGCCGCCCTCCCAGTTTCCGCTGACGACCTCTCCCGAGGCATAACGAATCGTGCCCTCGCCCTGGCGCTTGCCGGAGCTGAACATGCCTTCGTAGACATCGCCGTTGGCATAGGTCGCGACACCTTCGCCGTCGATCTCGCCGTCGACCCATTCGCCGGTATATGTGAACCCGTCGGGCATCGTGATCGTGCCCTGTCCCTCGCGCTGGCCGGCGACGAAATCGCCTTCGTAGACGGTGCCGTCGGAATAGGTCGCCGTCCCCTCGCCCCAGCGCTGGCCGTCCTGCCATTCGCCTTCGTAGCGGTAACCGTCCGCGAAGGTCATCGTGCCGGTTCCGTGCATCTGGGCGTTCCTGAACCCGCCTTCGTAGACGAGCCCGTTCGAATAGGTCGCCTTGCCCTGGCCCTCGATCACCCCGGCCTTCCACTCGCCCTCGTAGGTGTTGCCGTCGGGGTAGGTGATCTTGCCGGTGCCGTCGGCGAGGTCGTCCTTGAACTCGCCTTCGTAGACCGACCCGTCGGGGTAGGTGACCTTGCCGGTGCCCTCGATCCGGCCCTCGACCCACTCGCCGGTGTAGAGGTAGCCGTCGGCTCCGGTGAAGGTGCCGGTGCCGTGCCGGCGGTCGTTCTCGAAGGTGCCCTCGTAGACATCCCCGTTTGCGTAGACCACGCGGCCCTCGCCCTGGCGCTTGCCGTCGACGAGTTCGCCCTCGTAGACATCGCCGTTGGGCTGGGTGAGCCGTCCCGTGCCATTGATCTGGCCGTTTTCCCACTCGCCGACATAGACGAGCCCGTCGGGCATGGTCAGCGTTCCCCGGCCCTCCCGGGCGCCCTGAACGAGGTCGCCTTCGTAGACCGCGCCGTCGGGGTAGGTGATCTTGCCCTTGCCCTCCTTGATGCCGGCGGACCACTGGCCCTCGTAGACATAGCCGTTGGGGCTTTCCATCCGTCCCTGACCGTCATGCAGAGCGTCGGTGAAGCCACCCTCGTAGCGCACGCCGTTGGCGTAGATCGCGACCCCCTGGCCGTTGATCTTGCCGTCGGTCCACTCGCCCTCGTAGGTGCCGCCGTCTGCGAAGGTGATCGTGCCGCGCCCTTCGGGCTTGCCGGCGACGAACTCGCCTTCGTAGACCGAGCCGTTGGGAAATTCCGCCCGGCCCTGGCCGCGGATCTCGCCGTCGACCCATTCGCCGGTGTAGACATAGCCGTTCGGCAGCCGGTAGGTGCCGGTGCCGTGCTGCTTGCCGTCCCTGAACGTGCCCTGATAGACGCCGCCGTCGTCATATTGCTTGGTGACCACATCGTCGGACTGGGCCGCGGCGATGCCGGCGGCCAGCACGATCGCGAGGCCCGAGGCCCCGGCACGCCGAAGCGCATTTGCAAAAGCTGTCATGTCTACCGCTCGTCCACCCGTTTTTCGGTTCGGGGAACAATCTATCCACCCCCCATTTGCCCCGCAACGCTTTTCCGGTGCGGTCTTTCCCTCCCGCCCGCATCTGCTAAGTCTCGCGGCGACTTCGAGGAGGGCCGATGGCCGGAACATTCCGACTGACGCTGGCGCAGCTCAATCCCACGGTGGGCGATATCGCCGGCAACGCCGCGATGGCGCGCACGGTCTGGCAGGCGGCGAAGACGGCAGGTTCCGATCTCGTCGCGTTCACCGAGATGTTCATCCTCGGCTACCAGCCCCAGGACCTCGTGATGAAACCCGCCGTCGAGCGTGCCTGCGTCGCCGCCATCGAGGCCCTTGCGAAGGATTGCGCGGACGGCCCGGCGATCGCCATCGGCGGGCCCTGGCGCGAGGGGATCGGCCTTCTCTACAATGCCTATTTCATTCTCGAAGGCGGGGCCGTGAAAGCGCGGGTGTGCAAGCACAAGCTGCCCAACGAGACCGTGTTCGACGAAATGCGCCTCTACGAATCCGCGCCGATCTCGGGCCCCTACCGCATCGGCCCGCTGCGCATCGGCTCGCCGATCTGCGAGGACGCGTGGTCGCCTGACGTCTCCGAGGCGCTCGCGGAGAGCGGCGCCGAAATCCTGCTCGTGCCAAACGGCTCGCCCTATTACCGCGACAAGCTCGACCGCCGGCTCGGGCTGATGGTCGAGCGCACCGTCGAGACCGGGCTGCCGCTCGTCTATCTCAACATGGTCGGCGGGCAGGACGACCAGGTCTTCGACGGGGCGAGCTTCGTGCTGAACCCGCACGGCGACCTCGCGGTCTCGCTGCCGGCCTTCGAGGAGGCCATCGCCCATGTCGATTTCAGCGAGACGGCCGGGGGCTGGCGCGCCGGGACCGGCGAGCGACAGGTCCATCCCGGGCCTCTGGAGCAGGACTACCACGCGATGGTGCTTTCGGTGGCCGACTACTTCCGGAAGACCGGCTTCGAGAAGGCCGTCCTCGGCCTCTCGGGGGGAGTCGATTCCGCCCTCGTCGCGGCCATCGCCGCCGACGCGCTCGGCCCGGAGAATCTGCGCTGCGTGATGCTGCCGTCCGAATACACGTCACGCATGTCGCTCGAGGATGCGGCGGCGGTGGCGACAGACCTCGGCTGCCGGCTCGATACGGTGCCGATCTCGGGCCCCCGCGCGGCCGTGTCCGAGGCCCTCGGCCCGCTCTTCGACGGTCTGCCCGAGGATATCACCGAGGAGAACATCCAGTCGCGCCTTCGCGGTCTTCTTCTGATGGCGCTGTCGAACAAGTTCGGCGAGATGCTTCTGACCACCGGCAACAAGTCCGAGGTCGCGGTGGGTTATTCCACGATCTACGGTGACATGTCGGGTGGCTACAACCCTCTGAAGGATCTGTATAAAACGCGCGTCTTCGAGACCTGCCGCTGGCGCAACGCCAACCACCGGCCCTGGATGAAGGGGCCGGAGGGGGAGGTCATCCCGCCCCGGGTCATAGAAAAGCCGCCCACCGCCGAACTCCGCGAGGACCAGAAGGATCAGGACAGCCTGCCGCCCTACGCCGAACTCGACGTGATGCTCGAGGCGCTCATAGACCAGGAAAAATCCGTGACCGAAGTCGTCGAGATGGGTTTCGGCCGCGAAACGGTGAAACGGATCGAACGGCTGATCTACCTTGCCGAGTACAAGCGCTTCCAGTCCGCCCCCGGCACGCGACTCACCCACCGCGCCTTCTGGCTCGACCGCCGTTACCCGATTGTGAACCGGTTCCGCGACGGAGGCTGAGGCCGCGGGGCCGACGCGAAGCGCCGCCTGAGGCCAAAGGTCCGGCCCGGGACGTGTGAACCGGCCGGGGCCGTCACGCCGCCAAGGCTCCCGTGCCGGTCCCGCGGCACACCCCCGCCCCGGCCCCGAGCCGGAGGCTCGCGCACCGAGGCACCCTAATCGGTGATCGCGATCCCGCTATCTTTCGATTTGTGCTCGGGCTCTACGTGGATGGTGACATGGGTATCGGGCACCTCGGCGATGATCGCGGCCTCCACGCGGTCGCAGATCTCGTGAGCGTCGTGCACGGTCATCTCGCCGGGAACGACAAGGTGAAACTCCACGAACGTTGCCGGGCCGGCGTGCCGTGTCCTGACGTCATGGGCCTCCACGGCCCCCGTGGCTTGCGTGGAAATGACATCGTGTATCCGGTCGAGCGTTTCGTCCGGTACCGCCTCGTCCATCAGCCCGCTCAGCGAGTCCTTCATCAGACGCGACCCGGACCAGAGGATGTTGACCGCCACGAGAGTCGCCATCAGCGGGTCGAGCACCCACCACCCCGTCGCCAGCGCCAGAAGGATGCCGACCGCCACGCCGGCGGAGGTCAGCACGTCGGTCCAGAGATGCTTGCCGTCCGCGACAAGGGCGGGCGACTTCAGCCGCTTTCCCTCCCGCAGGAGCACGAAGGCCCAGACGCCGTTCAGCACGGTAGCGCCCGCGTTGATGACGAGACCCTCGACCGGGGCGGTCAGTGGCCGGGGGTTCAGAAAGCCCATGTAGGCCTCGCGGGCAATGAACACCGCCGCGAGGATGATCATGACGCCCTCGAGCACCGCGCTGAAGAATTCGGCCTTGTGGTGTCCGAAGGGGTGGTTGGCGTCGGGCGGGATTGCGGCGACCCGGATCGCCACGAGAGCGGCGGCGGCCGTCGCGAGGTTCACGGTGCTTTCGAGCGCATCGGACAGAAGCGCGACCGAGCCCGTTATCCACCAGGCGATCACCTTCAGGCCGAGCACGAGGCAACCCAGCAGGAGGCTCCCAACGGCGAGTTTCAAAGCGGTCGTCACCTGGGCCCCTCCGCCGATGCGAGGTCACTACCTTATTGGTCGCGGAGACGCAAGATGTTGATTTAATTGATAGTAATTTTCAATCTCAATCCGCGTTCCGGCAGCCGCCGGGTGTGCCTGCGTGGCAAACCCCGCGCGACCTCGCTTTCGCTCCGACCGCCTAGATCGCCTCGGCCACCGTCTCGCCCAGAAGCCGCGTCACGGTCGCGGGTTCGCAAAGCCGGGTGGCTTCCGTGGTAACCGAGGCGCTCGCGGCGGCGACGCCGTGCGCCAGGCAGTCGGGCAGGGGCTCGCCGCGGGCGAGGCTCAGCGCGAAGGCGCCGACGAACGTGTCACCCGCTCCGACCTTCGAGATCACCTCGACCTGTGGCCCGACCGCGTGCCAGCGCCCTTCGCCCGAGGCCAGCACCGAACCGTCGGCGCCACGGGCCACGACCACGACCCGCGCCACGCCCTTGCGCACAAGCTCTCCGGCGAAATCCGCGGTATCCTCGCGGTTGGGCAGGGCGCGGCCTGCGAGTTCCTCGGCCTCCGGCCCGTCCATCCGCAGCACCGCGACCGCCTGCCGGGGGCCCTTGACGAGGTGAACGAGGGCGGGCCCGGACGTGTCGACGATCAGCTGCGCGCCCCGGTCGCGGACGTGGTTGGCCAGGATCGACGGAAAGTCCTTCGCGACCCCCGGCGGCTGGCTGCCCGACAGCACCACGAGGGTGCCGTCGCCCGCGGCGGCGTCGATCGACCGCAGGCCCCGGTCGACGTCGTACTGATGCCAGGACGGACCGGGTGTGACGAAGCGGAACTGTTCGTTCGAGGAAAGGTCGGTCACCGACATCGACTGCCGCGTCTCGCCGGGGCCCTGAAACGCCACCGTGGGCACGCCTTCGAGTGCGAGAAGCTGGAGAAGATGCGCCCCCGTCGCCCCGCCGATGGCGACGAGTGCCGTCGCCTGACCGCCGAGAATGCGAATCGCGCGGGCGACGTTGATACCGCCGCCGCCGGGGTCGATATGCGGCTCTGCACAGCGCAGCTTCAGCTCCGGCAGAACCTTCGGCGCGCTCGTCGCGAAGTCCACGGTCGGGTTCAGGGTGATCGTCAGGATGTCGGTGCGCATGTGCCAGCCTCCTTCGGGGGTCCGTTTTGAGCTGTTAGCGCCACCAGCGCAAGCCGGTTTCGCTCAGCTCCACCATTCGTCGATCACCGAGATGTCCTCGTCCGACCACCCGAAATGATGGGCGAGTTCGTGGACGAGGACATGGGTCACGAGTTCGCCGAGCGTCACGTTTCCCCGCCCCGCCCATTCGTCGAGAATCGGACGGCGGAAAAGCCAGATCGTGTCGGGGCCGTGGGGCTGATCCATCACCGATTTTTCGGTGAGCGGAATGCCGTCGTAGAGCCCGGTGAGGTCGAAGGCATCCTCGATCTGCAGATCGTCGAGCATCGCCACCGGGGCGAAATCCTCGATCCGCAGCACGACCTTCGCGGCCTCGTCGCGGAACGCCGGCGGAAGGGTCTCGATGGCGGCCTTCGCCAGCGCTTCGAAATCGGCGGCGTCGGGGGCGGTATCCTGGGCAAAGCGCATGGGGGCGATATGGACAAAACCGGGGGCTTGTGAAAGAGCCGGATGCTCGAAGGAGCCGACCCATGACCGTCACCCGTTTCGCCCCGTCGCCCACCGGATACCTCCATGTGGGCAACCTCCGCACAGCGCTCTTCAATTTCCTCATCGCGCGCAAGGCGGGGGGCACCTTCATCCTCCGTCTCGACGACACCGACCCCGAGCGGTCGAAACCCGAATACGCGGACGCGATCATGGAAGACCTCGAATGGCTGGGCCTGACGTGGGACCGCGTCGAGCGGCAGTCCGAACGGCTCGACCGTTACGCCGCGGCGGCCGACAAACTCCGCGCGGCCGGCCGGTTCTACGAGGCGTTCGAGACGCCGACCGAACTTGACCTCAAGCGCAAGAAGCAGCTCAACATGGGCCGCCCTCCGGTCTACGACCGCGCCGCGCTGGCGCTGTCGGAGGAGGAAAGGGAGACGCTGCGCGCCGAGCGGGGCAAGGGGGTCTGGCGTTTCAGGCTCGAACACGAGCGCATCGAATGGGAAGACGGCATCCTGGGGCCGGTCTCCATCGACGCCGCCTCGGTCTCCGACCCGGTGCTCATCCGCCAGGACGGGCAGGTGCTCTACACCCTCGCCTCGGTGGTCGACGATATCGAGATGGGGGTCACCCATGTCGTGCGCGGCTCCGATCACGTCACCAACACCGCCACGCAGATCCAGATCATCGAGGCCCTCGGCGGCACGCCCCCCGCCTTCGCTCACCATTCGCTTCTGACCGGCGCGCAGGGCGAGGCGCTCTCGAAGCGCCTCGGGACCCTCAGCCTGCGCGATCTGCGCGCGCGCGGTGTCGAGCCCATGGCGATTCTGTCGCTCATGGCCCGGCTCGGCTCGTCCGACCCCGTGGAGCTGCGCGGCTCCGTCGACGAACTGGTCGGGGGCTTCGACATCTCCCGCTTCGGGGCCGCGCCGACCAAGTTCGACGAGGCCGACCTCTTCCCGCTCACCGCCCGCCATCTCGCGTCCCTCCCGGTGACGGCGGTCGCCGACAGGCTCGCGGCCATCGGTGTGCCCGAACCGCTCCGCGAGCGGTTCTGGACGGTCTGCCGCGAGAACATCACCACGCTCGACGACCTCGAGGGCTGGTGGGCGACCTTCCGCGACGGGGCGACGACGGAGGTGCCCGAAGAGGACCGGGACTTCGTCGCGACCGCCTTCGATCTCCTCGGCGAGCCACCCTACGACGACGCGACCTGGAGCGATTGGACCGAAAAGGTCAAGGAGGCCACCGGCCGCAAGGGACGGGGCCTCTTCATGCCCCTGCGTCTCGCCGTCACCGGCCGCGCGCGCGGGCCGGAAATGGCCGATGTCATGCCGCTTCTGCAGTCGAGGCCGAAGCGCTGACGAAGCTCCGACGAAACCCTGACACCGGAGCCTAACCCGACTTCGGGGTAACCTCACCGAGAGCGATCCGCCGCACGCCGAGCTGCGAGAGCGCGGCATCCGTGACCGCCCGCACCCCTGCCCCCGGCGCGGTGTGCCGGCGGTAGATCGGCGCTTCCCGGTCGTCGAGCACCGGTGCGTCCCAGCCGTCGGTGGTCTCGAAGAACCGCGCCGGACCGGTTTCGCCGAAGACTTCGAGATAGCCCTCGACGCAGGTGTCGAGATAACTCAGAAGCACCGGCTCGGCAGCCTCCGGAGCCGCGTGCTTGCCGTCGGGCACCCAGTAGTGCTGAACCCGCACCACGCCGGGCAGCATGTGGTCGACATCGAGCGTCTCCACCCGGTCGTAGCTGAATTCCCGTTCGTCGAGCGCGGGCCACGCGGGCCCCGGCACCTCGGCGATCACCCCCTCGAGCACCGCACCGGGCGCGGGCGCGACGGCGAGAAACGCCCATCTGCGCCCCGCGGCGTGACACCAGCGCCTCCGCCAGCCCCGCGCCTTCGCGGGATGCACCCGTGAATAGTCGTGGGTGCGTGCGTTCACGAGGCTGCCGTAGCCGAAAACATATCCGTCCATTCCTCTTCCTCGCGCGATCGGGCCCCGCCCGCAATCCCCCCGCAATCCCTTGTGCGACGCCGCGAAGCGCGCTAACGGGGACATGTCTCGCGACGGGAGACGCGGGGGGAGACCCCCGGGCCGAAGGAGCAACCGCCCCGGTAATCTCTCAGGCGAAAGGACCGTCGCGGGAAGACACTCTGGAGAGTGGTGCGCGATGCACCCGCCGAAGGGATAACGATCTCAGGCGACCGGACAGAGGGGGCACCGACGGGCAGGGCTTGCCCGTGAATGGTGCCGGGCGCAAGACTTCCGGCGAAGGGCATGAGGGCGGCATGGCGGAGTTGGAACGCACGGGGCTACACGATCTCCACGTCGAGCTCGGCGCGAAGATGGTGCCGTTCGCCGGCTACGAGATGCCTGTTCAATATTCCGCCGGGGTCATGACCGAGCACCTGCACACCCGCGCGAAAGCCGGGCTTTTCGACGTGTCCCACATGGGCCAGGTCATCCTCCGTGGAGACGGTCGGTCCGCCGCCCTCGAAACCCTCGTGCCGGCTGACGTGATCGGCTTGGCCGAGGGTCGCCAGCGCTACGGGTTCTTCACCAACCCGGAGGGCGGGCTTCTCGACGACCTGATGATCGCCAACCGGGGCGACCACCTCTTCCTCGTCGTCAACGCCGCCCGCAAGGCCCATGACATCGCCCATCTCGAAACGCTCCCGGACATCACCGTGGAGCCGGTCACCGACCGTGCGCTCCTGGCACTTCAGGGGCCGATGGCCGAGGCTGTGCTGGCCGAGATCGTGCCCGAGGTGCGGCCGATGCGCTTCATGGATGTCATCACCGTCGGCGATCTCTGGATTTCCCGCTCGGGCTACACCGGCGAGGACGGGTTCGAGATATCGGTGCCGCTGCACGAGGCCGAGAACCTCGCCCGCCGGCTCGTCGCGGACGAATACGTCCTGCCCATCGGCCTCGGCGCCCGCGACTCGCTCCGCCTCGAAGCCGGGCTCTGCCTCTATGGCGCGGATATCGACGAGACGACGAGCCCGGTCGAAGCCGGGCTGACCTGGGCTATCGGCAAGGTCCGCCGCTCGGGAGGCGCCCGCGAGGGGGGCTTTCCGGGGGCCGACCGGGTTCTTGACGAGATCCGCAACGGCACCGCGCGCAAGCGCGTCGGCCTCCGCCCCGAGGTCCGCGCCCCGATGCGCGCCGGCACCGCGATCTTCACCGAGGGCGGCGAGGCCCCGGTGGGCCATGTCACCTCCGGCGCCTACGGCCCCAGCGTCGAGGCGCCTGTCTCGATGGGCTATGTCGCCACCGGACATTCCGCCGAAGGCACGCTCCTTCAGGGCGAGGTCCGTGGCAAGCGCCTGCCCGTCCGCGTCGTCTCCCTCCCGTTCACCCCGGCCCGCTTCAAGCGCTAGATGAAGGACCCGAAGATGAAATTCACCGAAGACCACGAATGGCTTCTCGCCGACGGCGACATCGTCACGGTCGGCATCACGGAATACGCGGCGACCCAGCTCGGAGACGTCGTGTTCGTGGAATTGCCCGAAGTCGAGACCCGGGTCGCCAAAGGCGACGAGGTGTCCGTGATCGAAAGCGTCAAGGCCGCTTCCGACATCCTGGCTCCGCTCGACGGCGAGATCGTCGAAGTGAACGACGCCATCGTCGAGAACCCGAGCCTCGTCAACGAGGACCCGCTCGGCGCCGCATGGTTCTTCAAGCTGAAGATCGACGACCTCGCGCCGCTCGATGCCATGATGGACGAAGACGCCTACACGGACTTCACCGAGTAAGGAGCGCCCCGATGCCCTTCGAGCCCACCGACTACCTGCCCTACGATTTCGCCAACCGCCGGCACATCGGCCCGTCGCCGGCGGAAATGGAGGAGATGCTGCGCGTCGTCGGCGCCGACAGCCTCGACGCGCTCATCGACGAGACGGTGCCGAAGGACATCCGACAGCCCGAGTCCCTGTCCTTCGGCAAGCCGAAGTCCGAGCGCGAGCTTCTCTGGCACATGCGGCAGGTGGCGAACAAGAACGACGTCTTCACCACGATGATCGGGCAGGGGTTCTACGGCACGGTCACGCCGCCGGCGATCCAGCGCAACATTCTCGAAAACCCGGCCTGGTACACCGCCTA
>CAZPPH010000096.1:0-10505 GCA_964588375.1 uncultured Rhodobacterales bacterium
TGGCAGGGGCGGAGGGACTCGAACCCACGACCCTCGGTTTTGGAGACCGATGCTCTGCCAACTGAGCTACACCCCTAAGGCCAGCGCTCGGGTTACGTCAGAGGCAGTCGGGAATCAAGCGGGTTCGTCGGGTTTTCGACATGACAAGGCGGCCCCGGTATCACCCGGGACCGCCTGGCAGCAGGGCAGCAGGGCAGCAGGGCTGCCCGCAAGCGAAGTCAGACGCCGGCTGCCGACTCGAGCGCTGCGACTGTCTCGGCATAGGTGTCCATTTGGGTCTCGTCGACGGCGAGGACGGCGACGAGAGCGTTACGGTCCAGAGCGGATGCGTCGATATCGACTCCGTACTCGTTGAACTTGACCTGCGCGAGGGCCGCGAGCTGCGGCTCGGTCATCACGTCGATCTGCGCCATGTCCGGCGCCTCACCGATGATCGAGTAGATCGTGGCGCGCGCCTGGTCGTCGCTCATGACGCCGTTTTCGACCGAGCTCAGCGCAGACAACTGGTTGAGCGAGAGGCGGTTCGGGTCGGCCTCGACATCATATTCGGCGAAGAGCTGGTCGGCGCGCTCGCGAAGCTGGGGCGCTTCGACGGCCATGGTCTCGAAGTCGGGCGTGATCACGCCCTCGATCGCGGAGCGGATCTCGGCAGTCGTCGCTTCGTCGTCGCTGATGCCCGACAGAGCGGTGAGCTGGGAGTCGGTGAGCGTGCTTGCATCGACCTCGTAGCCATATTCGGTGAGCATGTTCTGCACGGTGTTCTCGAGCTGGCTCTGAGCGAAGACGGTCGACGACGACGCTGCGAGGGCAATGGCTAGTGCCATGCCCGACGTTGTGAGGCGTTTCATGGATCAATTCCTCCATTGGGCGTTGTGTTTCCTTGTGACCGCCTAACGTTCGCCCTCTCGATGGGTTCCGGAATTTTTTTGCGCGTGTCATGCCCTTTGCCGCCTCGCCGTCGGATACCGCCGGCGACGAAAAAAATGGCCGCCCCGTTCTACGGAGCGGCCATTCGCGTGCCGCGGGGGGAGACGGCACTGTCTGGCGGTCGCCTCAGTTCCTGAGCACCGAAGCGATCGCGGCGCGAACCTGGACGCGGGTCCGGTCGCTGTCGTTGTCGGCGGCGTTGATGCCGACCCACTGGCTGCGCGTCAGCGAACCCACGTCGACGGAGAAGCCATAGCGGTCGAGCGTTCTCTGCGCTTCGGCCGAGATCTGCGAGGGCGCCATTGCGGAGGCGCTGGTGGCGAGGCCGACGGTGATGGCGGTGGCGAGTGCGATGAGTTTCATGGTTCATCCTTTTCGTTTGTCTGACGGGAAGCTCGTCCCGTCGGGTTGATGTGTTCGGGTTCGTGGCCCGATGAACCGAAATTGGGGGGCGACCCGCGGTGGTGCAAATCACGCGAATCTCGCGGGCGATCACGTGGAATTGGGGTTGAAATGAGCGTGTTACATTCCTGCGCCGCCGGACGACCGCAAAAGCAGGAACTTCGGGCGACACATGGTTCACGCAAGCGCGCAGGCTCACGGAGACGCGAGCTCGCCGCCCGGCAAGAACAGATCTGCACATCATCGTGTGCAGCCGCATACCGGCAGATCGGCACCCGGGCCGAAAGGCCCCGGTCGCTCCCGAAATGCCCGCGACCGGCGGTCGAACCGGGAGGGAACGAACGGCTTTCCGGGAAGTCTCTCGCGCCGTGGCCGCTTCGGGGGACTTGCCGGCGGCACCGGCACAACGACCCCGCCGAGGTCTAGCCGTGCTCCTTCAGAAGCCGTGCCTTCTGGCGGTTCCAGTCGCGCTTCGCCGCTGTTTCGCGTTTGTCGGAGAGCTTCTTGCCGCGAGCAAGACCGATCTTCAGCTTCGCGACGCCGCGATGATTGAAGTAGAGGACCAGAGGGACGATGGTCATGCCCTTGCGCTGCGTCGCGTTCCAGAGCTCCGATAGCTCCTTTCGCGACACCAGAAGCTTGCGCCGCCGCCGCTCCTCGTGGCCGAACGTGCGGCCGGGGTCGTAGGGGGCGATGTAGCTGTTGACGAGCCACAACTCGCCGTTGTCCACCTCGGCATAGCTTTCGGCGATGTTGGCGGTGTTCACCCGCAGGGACTTCACCTCCGACCCCTCGAGCTGGATGCCCGCCTCGAGATCGCTCTCGATGGCGTAGTCGAACCGCGCCCGCCGGTTCTCGGCGATCACCTTGTAGTTCGGATTGTCTTTCGGTTTGGCCATGACCCGCCCGAGATATGTGGCGAGCCGGGACGTGTCCAGCGGTTGACGGCGCGGCCCGTCCCGCGATGATCGCGCCATGATACTCCAGATCGCTCTCGGTGCGCTCCTGATACTGGCGACGATTTTCGTCGGGTCGATGGTGTGGCTCGGCCTCGAACTGACGCTGATCAGGCTGCACGCCTGGCTGATGCGCCCGCCGCACCTCCTGAAACTCGTCACCGCGTTGTTCGCGGCACTCGTCGCGACGCTGGCGATGATCACGGTCTCGGTCTGGATCTGGGCGCTGACGTTCTACTGGCTCGACATCTTCGGAACCATGGAGGCGGCGCTCTATTTCGCGCTGGTGTCCTTCACCACGCTCGGCTTCGGAGACGTGTTGCTGCCGATGGAATGGCGGCTTCTGGGCGGCATGACGGCGGCCAACGGGTTTCTGAGCTTCGGGCTCGTCGCGGCCCTTCTCAACGAAACCATGCGCAACATCCGCATCGGCCAGCGCGACGGAATGAGCTGACGACCGGACTTGCGAAACGCCTGTCTTTCGGGCAACGTCTCCGCGTGTGGGGCGCTAGTTCAGGAGACCGGCGTGTTCCATCGCCTTCCGGATTTCGACCTCGACCGGCTCGGTGACAATTGTCAGCGGCAGCCGCACCGAGTTCTCGCAGCGCCCGAGAAGCGACAGCCCGTATTTCGCGCCCGCAAGCCCCGGTTCGCGGAAGATCGCCTCGTGAAGCGGCATCAGGAGGTCCTGGTATTCAAGGGCCTTCGCATAGTCGCCGGCGAGCGTGGCGGCCTGGAACTCCGCACAGAGCCGGGGCGCGACATTGGCCGACACGCTGATGCAGCCTCGCCCGCCATGGGCGTTGAAACCGAGCGCGGAGGCGTCCTCGCCCGAGAGCTGGACGAAACCCTCGCCGCAGGCGGCGCGGGTCTGGCTCACGCGAACGATGTCGCCGGTCGCGTCCTTGACCCCGACGATCCGGGGCAGCTTCGCCAGCTCGGCCATGGTCGCGACAGCCATGTCGACGGCGGAACGTCCCGGGATGTTGTAGATGATGATCGGAATATCGGCGGCGTCGTGAAGCGCCCGGAAATGCGCGAGAAGCCCCGCCTGCGTCGGCTTGTTGTAATAGGGCGTGACGACGAGGGCTGCATCGGCCCCGACGCGCGCGGCGTGGCGGACGAGACCGATGGCCTCGGCGGTGTTGTTCGACCCCGCACCGGCGATGACGGGAACCCGTCCGGCCGCGGCCTTCACCACCTCCTCGATGACCTGTTCGTGCTCGGCATGGCTGAGCGTGGGGCTCTCGCCCGTCGTGCCCACCGGCACGAACCCCGAGGAGCCTTCCCCGATATGCCATTCGACGAGCGCTTGCAGCGCCTCGACGTCGACCGCTCCCTCCCGGAACGGGGTCACGAGTGCGGGAAAAGACCCCTCGAACATGCTGAAAGCCCCCTGTCCTGCGCCCCTCCGGAGGGCGCGGCGGACCCTAGCTTTCCCGCTCCCGAATGCCAAGCGCGTCTATTGAGCGTTTACCGGCGCACGCTAGGATACCCGCAATGACGCGAGTCGCCCGCCTTCTTCCCCTCGTCCTTGCGGCCACGCTCTTCGCCGTTCCCGCGACAGCGCGCGTGGCCGAAGAGGCCGGCCCTGCGGCGGAGGTTTCCGAATCCCCGCTTGCCGAAATCCGCCCGCGACCGCGACCGGAGGTCGACCTGCCGGCGTCCCACCTGTCCCGGGCGCTGTTCTCGCTGCGGCAGGGCGATTATTCGACCGCCCTCGCCGCCGCCGGGAAGGCCGGCCCCGTGGCACGTGACATCGTCGAATGGCACCGGCTTCGCGCCGGCCGCGGCCGGTTCGACGAGGTCGTCGATTTTCTCGAGCGGCGGCCGGACTGGCCGGGGCTTGCCTATCTGAGGCGCCGCAGCGAGGGCTCGGTGCCCTTCCGCGCACGCGAGCGCGAGGTGACCGCCTTCTTCCGCGAGAACCCTCCGCAAACCGGCGCGGGCTCGGTCGCCCTCATCTCCGCCCTCGCCCGGCTCGACGACCGGGCCGGGGCCGAAGCCGCCGTCGTCCGCGCCTGGCGGACCCAGGCGATCGGGCAAGGCGGTGAGCGGTTGCTCCTCGAGAGTTACGGCGAGCTTCTGAAGCCGCACCACGTCGCACGGCTCGACATGCTGCTGTGGGAAAACCAGCGCAGCGCGGCCGAGAGGATGTACCCGCTCGTCCCGGAGGGACAGAAGGCGCTCGCGGAAGCCCGGCTCGCACTTCGGGCCGACCGGGGCGGCGTCGATGCGCTGATCGAGGCGGTTCCGGAGGCTCTGCAGGACGACCCCGGGCTACTGTTCGAACGCTTCCAGTGGCGCGCCCGGAAAGGCCGGAACGCCGACGCCCTCGAGATCGCGCTCGCCCGCGAGGGCACGGTTGCCGCCCTCGGCCGGCCGGAGATGTGGGGCGGCTGGAGACGCGGCCTCGCGCGCGCCGAAATGCGCGGCGGCGACCCGGAGACGGCCTATCGTCTCGCCTCGGCGCACGGGCTGAGCGAAGGCTCGAACTTCGCCGACCTCGAATGGCTATCGGGATATCTGGCACTCACCTATCTCGACGACCCCGAGGCGGCCCTGCGCCATTTCCAGAGATTTCGCGCCGCGGTTGGCACCCCGATCAGCCTCGGCCGTGCCGGCTACTGGGAAGGCCGGGCCTGGGAGGCGCTCGGAAATGCCGAAGCCGCGCAGACGGCCTACGAATTCGGCGGGGTCTGGCAGACCTCGTTCTACGGTCTTCTCGCGGCCGAGAAGGCCGGCCTGCCGCCCGACCCCGCGCTCGCGGGCGCCGAAATCGCGCAGGACTGGCGCGAGGCCTCCTTCGCCGCCTCGAGTGTTCTCGAAGCCGCGCTGCTCCTGCAGCGCGCCGGCGAGCGCAGCCTCGCGGAGCGGTTCTTCACCCACCTCGCCGAAAGTCTCGACGAAAGCGAGGCGGCCGCGCTCGGCGACCTCGCGCTCGACCTCGGCGAGCCGCATATCGCGGTGATGGTCGGCAAGCGTGTGGCGAATCGTGCGCTGGTTCTGCCCAAGCCATACTTTCCGGTTGTCGACCTCGGCGCCGGGGTCGAGACGGTGGAGCCCGCCCTCGCCCTCGCAATCGCCCGGCGCGAGAGCGAGTTCGACACCGTCGTGCAGTCAGGCGTCGGCGCGAGGGGCCTCATGCAACTGATGCCGGCGACCGCGCAGGAAGTTTCGCGCTCGCTCGGTCTCGAGTATTCGGCGCGCCGCCTCGTCGAGGACCCGGTCTACAACGCGACGCTGGGGACGACCTATCTCTCCTGGCTCATCGACGAATTCCGCGGCAACCCGATCTATGTCGCGGGGGCCTACAACGCCGGGCCGAGCCGCATCCGGCGCTGGGTCGGCGACAACGGCGACCCGGCCGGCGCCGGCGATATCGAGGCGATGGTCGACTGGATCGAGCACATCCCGTTCCGGGAGACCCGCAATTACGTGATGCGGGTGGCGGAAAGCCTGCCCGTCTACCGCGCCCGGCTCGCCGGTGTGCCCGACGACCAGCTATTCTCCCAACTCATCCTCCGGTCGCTTCAGGGCGCGGGGAACTGACACGCATGGCCGCCTGGCGCTCGCGCCAGAGCGTGAAGAGCCCCGCCGCGACGATGATGCCGGCGCCCAGCGCGACGGGGATCTCGAGGGTTTCACCGAAGACGAGAAGCCCGAACCCGGCGGCGAACACGAGCTGGAAATAGGTGAACGGCTGCACCGTCGAGGCTTCGGCGAGATCGTAGGCCCGGATCAGGAGCCAGTGGCCGAGCACACCGGTGATGCACAATGCGGCCATCAGAAGCGCGTCGGTCCCCGCCATCGGCTCGGCATGCCAGATGCCGACGAGCGTCATCGCCAGCGCCCCCGTCGTGCCCGTCCAGAAGAACGAGACCGCCGGCGGGTCGCTCTGAGCGGCAAGCCGGGTCAGCACACCGTAGAGGCCGAACATGAAGGCCGCCAGAAGCGGAATCGCGGCGGCCGGAGAGACGACGGCGAGCCCCGGCCTGAGGATGACCAGCACGCCGAGAAACCCCACGCCGATCGCGAGCCAGCGCCGCCAGCCGGCGCGCTCGCCGAGAATCGGCCCGGCCAGCGCCGCGATGATCAGCGGATAGCAGGCGAAGACCGCATGGCTTTCGATGAGGCCGAGGATCACGAAGCCCGAAACCATCACGCAGATCTCCGTGGCCAGGAGCAGTCCCCGCGTTGCCTGAAGCCACGGGCGGCGCGAACGCGCCGCCTGCCGCAGCCCTCCTGCCTGACGCACGCCGAGGAAGATCACGAAGGCGGCGAAAAACCAGTAGCGGATCATCACGACGAAGAAGACGTTGTAGATTTCGACGAGATGCCGCGAGAGCCCGTCCTGCAGCGCGAAGACGAAAGTCGCGGCGATCATCATGCGGATGCCGGGGGCATTCTTGGCTCCGCTCAAGCAAGCACCCCCCGGCTCATGTGCCGCTTCGCTCCGAAACCTCCGGCGCGGTCCACCGTGAACCCCGCCTCGGCCAGGGAGCGTCGGACGGCCCCGGCGGCGGTGTAGGTCGCGAAGCTCCCCCCCGGCGCGGTGTGACGGGCGACCTCGGCGAGAAGCCCGGGCTCCCAGAGTTCGGGGTTCTTCGCCGGCGAGAACCCGTCGAGAAACCATGCATCGGCTCGCCCGGCCCAGTCTGGCAGCGTCAGGCGCGCATCGCCCGTCACGAGGGTCAGGGCGAGGTCCGGCAGCGCGTCCCGGTCGCCGCCGAGATACGCGGCCAGCGGCCCGGCGAGCGGGGCCGCTTCGCGAAAGGCGGAGAGCGCGCGGAGAATGTCGTCGGGCGCGAGCGGGCTGGCCTCGAAGCTCGTGAAGGCGAGGCGGCCCGCCTGCCCCGCCGCGCGCCAGCACAGGAGCGCCGCGACGCAGTTGAGGCCGGTGCCGAAGCCGAGTTCGGCAATGTGAAATCCGGGCCGGAACCTTCCGGGCAGATCGTTGCCGCCGAGAAAGACATGCCGCGACTCCGCGAGCCCGTCGCCGAGGGAGTAATACGGGTCGTCGAACCGGCGCGACACCGGCACGCCGCCGCGCCAGTCGAGCGCGGGCGGCTGGTCGGTCGCGCTCTCATCGCCTACACCCATGGCCAACCGCTACGACGGAGAACAGGGCTTGGCAACGGCAGACATCACCGTTCGCGGCGCGGGCGTTTTCGGGCTCGCGATCGCCTGGGAAGCGGTGCGGCGGGGCGCGCGCGTCAGGGTGATCGACCCGCGCGGGCCGGGCGGCGGCGCGTCCGGGGGTGTCGTGGGCGCCCTTGCGCCTCATGCCCCCGAAAACTGGAACGACATGAAGGCATTCCAGTTCGACTGCCTGCTCGCGGCGGAGAGCTACTGGCCCGGAGTCGAAGAGGCCTCGGGGCTTTTCTCAGGCTACCGGCGCGGGGGGCGGATACAGCCGGTCGCCGATGCCGGCGCGCTCGCCCGGGCGGAGGCGCGCGCCGAGGCCGCGCGGATGCTCTGGCGGGGCGCGGCGGAGTGGCGGGTCACCGATGACGTCGGAGACTGGGCGCCCGCCTCGCCCAGCGGCCGTTGGATCGTCGATACGCTGTCGGCCCAGCTCGACCCGCCCCGCGCCGTCGCCGCGCTCGCCGCGGCGGTCACGGCCGCAGGCGGCGAGATTGCAGGCGACGGGATCGAAAGAGGCCGCGTTGTTCATGCAACGGGCTGGGAAGGTCTTCTGGCCCTGTCCGAATGCCTCGGCCGGCCCGTAGGGGGCGGGGTCAAGGGCCAGGCCGCCGTGTTCGATGCCGACCCGGGCGCGGTCGCGCAACTCTACGCGGGCGGGCTGCACGTGGTCGCCCACGGTCCGGGCCGGGTTGCGGTCGGGTCGACCTCCGAGCGCGATTTCGATGACCCCGACACTCCCGATGCCCGCCTCGACGACGTGATCGCCCGCGCCCGGGCCGCCGTGCCGGCTCTTGCGAACGCGCCCGTCGTCGCGCGCTGGGCGGGGGTGCGGCCACGCGCGGCAAGCCGCGCCCCGATCGTCGGGCGCTGGCCCGGGCGGCCCGATCACTTCATCGCCAACGGCGGGTTCAAGACCGGTTTCGCCCTCGCCCCGGGAATCGCTCCGCTGGCGGTCGACCTCGCTCTCGAAGGCCGCGACGCCGTCCCTGCCCCGTTCCGTCTGAACCCGTCGGCCGAGACCTGACGCAACGGCCGCGGGCTCGTTCATCCTGGAAAGAATACCTCGAGCGCGCCTCGGCGGAGGGACGGCCGGTCGATGCGTCTCGCGCTCAGCTGGCCTTCGCCGTCATCGCAAGCCGCCTGTCGGGGCCGCGCACCCATAAATGGTTGCCTCTGGCGCAGATCTCGGCGGTGTCGCGGTGGACAAGGGGTGCCGTGGCGCGAAACTGGAAGCTCTTGAGCGGGCCGAGCCGCTCCTCCGCGAGCCCCGCGAGAAGCTGGGCGAGAAGCGGGCCGTGGACCACGAGACCCCGGTAGCCTTCGGCCTCGGCGAAGGGCGCGTCGTAGTGAATGCGGTGCCCGTTCATGGTCAATGCCGAATAGCGAAAGAGCGTCACCGGGTCGAAGGTCACCGTCCGGCAGGTGGTCGGGATATCCTCGATGATCGGCGGCGGCGGCGCCTCGTCTTCGGGGTCGGGTGCGGGCCGGTAGACGAGGTCCTGGTCCTCCGAGATCACCAGCGCGCCGCGCTGGCGGATCTCGTGGCGGAGCGTCACGAAACCGAGCCGGCCGCTGCGGCCCTCCTTGCGGGTGACCGCTCGCACGATCGTGGCTTTCTCGGCCGCGATGCCAAGGCGCATCGGGGCGTGAAACATGAGCTTGCCACCCGCCCACATCCGCCGCGGCAGGCCGAGATCGGGGATCAGTCCACCGAGAGCGGCGTGGCCGTTGCGCCCGACATCGCCGGGGGCGGGCACCGCCCAGAAATAGATCTGGTGAAACAGCGCCGGCGCCGGGTCGCCCTGGCCGGGAGGCGGCCCGGAGCGGCCGAGGAGCGACCAGAGCGCGGCCGCCCGCGCCGGGTCGAGCCGGTCGTGGATCGTGGCGCGTCGTGTCTCTTCCATGGCATCGAAGCCTAGGACGCGGGCGCCGGGCTGGCAATCAGCCTCGTGCGGTGGCGCGCAGCCCGTCCATGAGCTCGGTGAGCGAATTGAGGGCCCTCTCGTTCGTCAGCCGCCCCTCGGCGTCGAACTGCTTGCGTCCGTCGGCGACGAGCACCTCCGGACCTGTCAGCAGCCGGGGCCGGAACGGGTTCATCGCAAGCCTCAACGCGTATTGCGCACGGGCCCCGCCTGCCCGACCCGCAGCCGATGACATCAGCGCGACGGGCTTGTCGCGCCAGGGTGCCTCCCTGGTGCGGCTGATCCAGTCGAGCGCGTTCTTCAGGACGCCGGAGAAGGACTGGTTGTATTCCGGAGCGGCGATGATCACCGCCTCGGCCTCGCCGATCTGCTCCGAGAGCAGCCTGACGGTGGCCGGCACGCCGTCGCGGTCCTCGAGGTCATTGTCGTAGAGCGGAAAGCGGATGTCCGCCTCGAGGAATTCCCCACCGTAGAGCCGTGCGGCCTCGAACATGAGCTTCCGGTTCGAACTTTCCGCGCGCAACGCTCCGCAGATTCCGACGAGCATGACACACCCCTTCCTTGCTGGAGGGGGGAGATAGCACCGATCAACTGGCCCGCAAGGGCCGGAATTCCGCAATATGTTGTGGAGAACCTTGCCTGCTGCGCCAGATCATGGGGGAGGCCGTTGACTCCCCTCACACCAGGCTGGAATGTGAGGGATACGGAATCAATTCGGACCTCGCTCCTTGCGCTTCACACGGCTCAGGCTCAATGGCTTCAAGAGCTTCGTCGATCCCACCGATCTCGTGATCGCCGATGGGCTGACGGGGGTCGTCGGCCCGAACGGCTGCGGCAAGTCGAACCTCCTCGAGGCGCTGCGCTGGGTGATGGGCGAAACCCGGCCCTCGGCGATGCGCGGCGGGGGCATGGAGGACGTGATCTTCGCCGGCGCCGCCAGCCGGCCGGCGCGGAACTTCGCGGAAGTCGTTCTCACGATCGACAATTCCCGGCGTGTAGCACCTCAGGGCTTCAACGAAGCCGACACGCTCGAAATCGTCCGCCGCATCACCCGCGACGCCGGGTCGGCCTACAAGGCGAACGCGCGCGACATCCGGGCCCGCGATGCGCAGATCCTGTTCGCCGACGCCTCCACCGGGGCCCATTCGCC
>CAZPPH010000097.1:0-3736 GCA_964588375.1 uncultured Rhodobacterales bacterium
CGGTTGAAGATAGGTGACATCAGGTGCCCGCTTTGGTCTTTGTTCGCACTCCGTTGCGTTCGGAATGAGGAAAGGCCTGTGCCCAGCCAATTCCGAGCACGAAGGCGAAGAGCGCTGCGACGGCCGGTATCTGCATACTGAAGTCGAAAAGCGCGTGAAATCCACATGCCACGGTAACGGCGAGGGCAAATTGCGGGAAGCTCCTGTTTCTCCTGCGTATGCGGGATCCACGCAGAATGACCAGGGTGATGGCCAACAGCACGCCGTAAAAGATGCTCGCGGCGGGAAGCCCGAGCTCGAATGCGTTTTCGAGATAGCTCGAATGTGCCAGATCGACCTCCAGGCGTGCCAGTTCCGGCGGCACGTAGATGCGGAAAGCATCGTGGAAGGCTCCAAGGCCATGACCGAGGAGCGGTCGCTCGGCAATTCCGTCGATGACCAGAGGGTAGATCAGAAACCTGGCGTCTTCACCGGATTGCGCGAAGAGACGGGCGAAGACTCCGGACGAGAGAGCAAGGAGTGAAAACGAGAAGAGAGCACCGACCATGAGCGTCGAGACCAGCTTGTAGTTCTTACCGCTCTTGCGATCGGCGAGAAAATAGACCGCAATACCCAGAAGCGCTGATGCAAGTCCGGCACGGCTTTCGCTCAGCAGAATCCCTGCGAGACAGATCAGGAGACCGAACGCGAAGAGCCAGTTCTTTTCGAAGAAACCCTCTAGAAAGTCGCGCAGTTCCGACGATCTGTCAGGCGATGCGCTGGCGCCGGCGCGTAGAAACAGAGCCAGGTTCGCGACAAGACCGATGATCGCGAAGGTTGCGTAGTTGTTACGGTTTATGAACGAGGCGGAGACGCTCCCGGAGGCGAAATTTCCCAACAGGATATTGTTGGACGTCAGGGTGGCGAAAATGCCGTAGGCGGAAAGCAGCGATATCGACACAGCGATCCAGGTGAGGTGGCTTTCGGCCAGACGGGCGTTCGTCGAGTTCCGCATCGCGATCCAGAAGACCATCGCGTAGGCGCTCAGGCGCATTGCGTGATGCAGCCCGGCAATGGGATCAGCGGAAACGTGGGACGAGGAAGAAGAGACGAACCGCCAGGCCGGATGTGCCAGTGTATCGTCCACCACCCAAAGAGCCTGCACCAGGCTCCAGGCAATGACCAGAAGAAAAAGGGATCCCGGCGCCAGCGCTCTGAGAGCGATCCGATCAAGACCTGTTCGGGTATCGCGCAAGAGTTGCAAGGCGAAGAGAATGAAGACGGCGAGCGCAAGGAGCATCCACCACATCGGTCGATTCGAGCCGAACGGCAAGGCGCTCAGAAGCACGAGGGCGAGGGTTACACGACCAATCATGAGATGAGAATAGCGGGCGAGGTAAGGATCAAGAGGCCGGAATTGACTTATTGTGAAACAGGATCATGAAACATAGTAGTCTTTGTATTTGCCCCGATAATACGAATAGCCCTCATAAGAATATTTCGAGGCTCGGGCTTCGTTGAGCATGGTAAAGGCGATTCCGATCAGGGGGGCATTCACGGCCTTGAGCTCCTTGAGCCCCTCCAGAACCGCTCCCCTCGGAGTGCTGTCCCAGCGAATGACATAGACGATCGCGTCGACGAGCCGAGACAGGATACGGGAGTCGGCGACGACAAGCGTTGGCGGCGAGTCGAAGATCACGAGATCGTACCGGGCTTTCAGATCTTCGATGATATCCGCAAATTTCTTCGACGACAGGATATCCGCGGCATTGACATTCGAGCGGGGTTCCGAGGGGACGGTCATCAGAACGTCGAGACCCGATTTCTCGTCCCGATAGATCGCCTCGTCGAGACTTGCGGTTCCTTCGAGAAGGGACAACAGACCGGAGGCGTGTCCCGTCGCCGGCAGCAACCGCGCCAGAGACGGTAGCCTCAGATCACAATCGACGATGATCGCGGATTTTCCCATCTGACGGCTCGTCAGAGCGACCAGCATTGAGGTTGTGCTCTTGCCCTCCCTCGGAACCGAGGAGGTGAACATCACCGTCTTGGGGGGCTCATCGACCCGCGAGAAGAGAATGCTCGTGCGCAGGGATCGGACGGCTTCGGCCAGTCCGGATTTCGGGTTGCCTTGAAAATGCGCGAGGACGTCACGACGGTGCAACCGCCGGCCGACTGAGGGTATCGACCCCAGGAAGGCCTGCCCGGTCAGATCTTCCGCCTGCCCGGGCGCACGGAACGTGTTGTTCAGCTTGTCGAGAAGGAAGATCAGGCCGACCCCGGCCATTCCGCCGAGAAGAAGGGCCAGCATCAATGTGCGGCGCGACCGCGCGGCGTCGGGCGACAGGGGAACCTCCGCGGGCGAGAGGATCCGCGCATTCGCTGTCTGAAGCGATTCCTGTTCGGACGTCTCCTTCAGCCGTGCCAGGAAATTCTCATAAAGCGCACGACTGGCTTCGGCCTCGCGCTCGAGTTGCCGGATCCGGATGGAGGCTTGCGATTGGATCAGGGAGCGTTCTTCGAGGACATCGAGTTCCCTCTCGAGATCGGCAATTCGCTCGCTCTGTGCGGCAACGTCGAGCCGTGTCGCCTCCACGATCCGGCGCGCTTCGCGTTGTATGTTGTCACGAACCTCCGCGAGCCTCTGGGCGAGGCGGACGCGTGCTGGATGGTCGTCCGGCACCCGCTCCGCAAGCGCCGTTTCCTGTGACATCAGGTCGTCTTCGGTCGTTCTGTAGCTCTGAATCAGGGCCGAGGCGCGGAATTCGCTGATCGCCCCGAAATCGCTTCCCTCCTCGACGGCATTGGTGAGCCGCTCGTATACGGCTTCCGATGCACTGAGCTCCGCCCTTGCCCGCGTGAGTGTCGAGTTGACCGCTTCGAGCTGGGCCTGGGTCACGCCGACGGTCTGTCCGGTATCCTCCGCAAGCTCTGCGCGTTCGGCCTCCACAGCTTCTTCGGCACTCTCAACGCGCAATCTCAGCTGCTCGACGCGGTCACTCAGCCAGACCGTCGCCTCCCGCGTGGCCTCGAGCTTCGCGTCGAGCTGATCGGTGATGTACTGCTGTGCAAACGTGTTCGCGATCCTCGAGGCCAGGCGGGGCTCGCTCGCCCTGTAGCCGATCTCGATCACCTTGGTGTCCCAGACGGGGGTCAGCCTCAGGTTTCCCCGGACCTGGGCGATGACGCTCCGTCTCAGGCGCGATTCCGCCTCCACTGCATCCGGAGGCGGCGGGGGAGGGGCCACAAGCCCCCGGTCCTCGAGCACACTCCGCAACATGGCCCGGACCGAGAGATAGCCTCTGATCCTGTCGACGAGCGTTTCGGTTTCGACCCTGAGGGCGGGATTGAACTCGGGGTGATCGGCCAATCCGAGGTCTGCTATCACGCGCTCGATCAGATTGGTGGACTGGAGAATTTCGACCTGGTTCTCGAGCGTTTCGTCAATTCGCACGACCGACTGCCCGACGTCCACCACCTGGCTGGCGTTTATGTCGAACATCACCTTCGTTCTGGCCGTGTATGTCGGCTCGTATTGCGAGGCGAAGAGAACGCCCATCAGGCCCGCGAAGAACGTCGACACGATGATGATCCACTTTCCGCGCCAGAGCTTCCCCAGAAGCTCCCTGATGTCGATGACGTCATCGTCGCCGTCACCGGCCGGACCGTCGGTCGCCCGCATCGTTTGAAACCTGGCCGCGTTGTCGTGCTGCATCCGTTTAGACGCCTCTCGCCCTCAGGAGAAATCTGCCGCGGG
>CAZPPH010000097.1:3836-5763 GCA_964588375.1 uncultured Rhodobacterales bacterium
TCGCGTCCGGCCGCCTCGAGGTGAGAGGGCAGGGGGTCCTCGGGGACATCGAGGCTCACAAGAAGTTCGAAAAGGCTCAGTCGTACGGGGGCGAGCTGGAAGCTCCACGGGGCAAGCTCCCACGACGTCTCCATTGCCGCCAGTGCGCCCTCGGGATCCCCCTCCAGCGCCGCGGCCCATCCGATAAAGGTCCATGTATAGGCATTGCCCGGCGCGAGAGCGGCCGAGGCTTCCAGCGCGCTGCGTCCGCGCGCGGCGCGGTCGAGGGCGGTCTCGAGCGACGCAAGCTCATCGCGCTCCTCGGTCACCGAAGATGCGACGAGGTCTCCCTGGAGAAGACCGAAACCGACCTGGAACAGATAGTCCGAGCGATTGTAGAGCGCCGATGAGATCGGAACGCGCCAGTCTTCGAAGAGACCATCGACGCGGGCGTTCCGATCGAACGACGGCATCGCGGTGAGAATGAGAAACGCGCTTCCCCCTCCCATCGCCAGCAACAACAGCCCCGGAAGTCTCGCAAGGATCCGACCGACCACGACATTCACCCCGTAACTCTCCGGTTCCGTTCGCAGGTCCTTGCCCGGATCGCAAGTCACACCAAGGAATTTTCGACATCGCCGCGGTGCCCCCCGTCGCGCCAAGAAGTGTTGCGATCGGCACACAAGACCGAAAGCGACATCAGCCGAAGACTTGCCGCGGGTCGCTAAGTGACCCAAACATGAGAAAAATTTGGGGCAGTGACATGAGCAGATGGGCAATTTCCCTGGTGACGATCTCCCTCGTCGCGTCATGCACGAGCGTTGGACCGCGTACAGGGGAAATCCTCGGCGCGAGCCAGGAAATCGTGACGAGCAGGCAGACCGCGCCGCTCGGAGGCATTGACGCCGCCCGCTTCGTCGTCGTCGAAGCCGATCGAAACGTCGCGTTCACCTGGCAGCGGTTCGAGGAGACGCGCGCTGCCTTTTTCGCCGACCCCGGCCCCGGTCAGGTGACGATCCAGAGCGGAGACGTCCTTTCGATCACCCTTGTTTCGACAACCGAGAACGGAGCATTTGTCGATTTCACGACGAACTCCCTGAGCCCGATCGCGACGACGGCACTCCCGTCGCAGAGGGTTACCGAACTCGGCACGATCAACGTCCCGCCGATCGGCCGCGTCGAAGTGCGCGGCAGGACGCTTCCCGACGTCGAGAACTTCCTCGACGCGCGGTTGAGCGAAGTTCTCGTGAACCCTTCGGTCGTCGTCGACCTCGCTCAACGCAACAACGCCCTCGTTTCCGTCGTTGGCGCCGTTGGCGCCCCGGGCTCATTCGCCTACACGAGTGGAACTGCGCGGCTTCTGGACCTCGTAAGTCTCGCGGGCGGAGCAAGGTCCGACATTCAGGGCCTCGACGTCTCCCTCTCCAGAAGCGGTTCGGTGAGGCGCGTCGCGCTTTCCGATGTGTATCGCAATCCCGGGCTGAATGTGCATGTCCGTCCCGGTGACACGATTTCGGTGGAGCCGCGCAATCACGCCGCCGTGGTGCTTGGCGCCGCCGGTGCGAATACGCAAGTCGAGTTCAACACCCGGACGATTTCGCTGGCGAGACTGCTGGGTCAGGTCGGCGGTATCGAAAACCGCCGGGCCGATCCGAAAGGCGTCTTCATCTATCGTCCGACGCCACGTCGCCTCGCGGGGCTGCTCGGGATCAACGTCTCGAACTACCCCGGCGACGACATTCTCGTCGTCTATCGCTTCAATCTCGAGGAGCCGGGGGCCTTCTTCACGCTCTCCGAATTCGATGTCAGGAACGGCGATATCCTTTATGTCGCCAACAGCCGCTACGAACAGATCGACGCGGCGCTCGACATCTTCAGCGACGCTGTCGTGCGACCGATCACCATCGCGCGCACGATCGACGGCGACTAGGGCGCGCCGGGCCAGGGT
>CAZPPH010000097.1:5863-10471 GCA_964588375.1 uncultured Rhodobacterales bacterium
CGTGTCTTGCGGCCGAGCAGATCGATCAGGACCCAGATGCGCTGGTCCGGATCGAGTTTCTCCACCGTGGCGACAAAATCCGCGAATGGTCCCGTCACGAGAGTGACCTCCTCACCGATGCTCGGCGTTTCGGGCACCTCCAGACGCCCGCTGTCATCGCATCTCTGGCGGAGGCCTTCGACCACGTGGCGCGGGATGTCGGCGGGCGTGTCTCCGACCGTGACGATCCTGTTGACCCCGAGCGTGGCGTTGACCTGTCGCAGCGCCCCGCTGGTGATGTCGAACGCGACGAACATGTACCCCGGAAACAGGGGAACATCGCGCGTCACGAAACGTCCGCGCTCTTTCCGCGTGACACTGTGAACGGGCAGAAACGTCTCGATTTTCTGCCGGTGAAGATTGCGCTCCGCAATCCGGTAGGCCTGCGGTTTGATCTGGGCGAGATACCACGCGGTGTCTTCAGCTGAAAGCTCTTGTTCGAACGACGCCATGGTGACGTAGTGATCCGCGATCCCGCCGGGCCGTGCAAGCCCCTTCTCCGCGCCGGCTCGCCGCAGATCCGAAGCGGCGTCTGGACATCTTCAGGCGGAGGCACGTATCGTCGGCACGCACAATTCCGGAAAGGGGCAGATGAAGGGAGCGACCGTCACTCATCTTGACAGATCGGCGGGCACCGGGGTGCCGTCGGTTGCACCCGATTGTCGTGTCTACGCGATCGGCGACATTCACGGCCGGTTCGATCTCCTGATGGAGCTTCTCGGGAAGATCTGCGCGGACGCCGACGCGCGCCGCGACCATCGCCGGACCCGCATCGTCTTTCTGGGCGATTACATCGACCGTGGCGAAAACTCCGGAGAGGTGCTTCGCACCCTCACCGACATCGCGGCCTTCGGATCGGGCGGTATCGTCTTTCTCCGAGGCAACCACGAAGACGCGCTGCGCGCCTTTCTCGTGTCGCCGACCAAGGGCGCGGCATGGCTCGACTACGGAGGCCTGCAGACGCTCGCCAGCCTCGGCATCCGCCCTCCGCAAGCCAGTCTGGGCAAGCAGGATCTGTTTCGGGTCCGCGAGGAGCTCGCCACCGCGATTTCGGCCTTCGAGCCGCTGTTCGACGCCATGGTCAACAGCCATCGCTGCGGAGACGTCGTCTTTACCCACGCCGGTGTCGACCCTTCCCGAAGCCTCGAGGACCAGCCCCCGGGGACGCTGCTCTGGGGGCATGCGCAGGCGCGGGTCGACACCCCGGTCCCGGGCCTCAGGGTCGTCCACGGGCATTACGACGAACGGGAACCGGTCTCCCGGAGCGGACGGATCTGCGTCGATACGGGGGCCTATTACTCGAACCGCCTGACCGCCGTCCGTCTCGATGACGCCGAATGCTTTCTGTCCACGGGTGGCGCCGGTGATTAGCCGATGTGCCCCGGTGCCGGACAGGGGCGCTCCGGCCACCTTCGGAGGGCGATGACCGTCGAGGCGGAGCCGCGGCGCGCTCTCGATGCGCGCGTGATCGAGGTTCTGCCGATCGGAGCGCGCTTCGTGCTGCGCAATCGCAGGACAGGTGCGACGATCCTGTCGGACGCCCATGGTCTCGCGATCCTCGAGGGGCTCGAGCGGAGCCGGGCGATCGACGCGATCGCCGAGGACCTGAAAGCGGCATTCGAGGACCGTTCCGAGGCCCGCGCGGCGGTCGAGGAGACGCTGCTGCAATGGTCCGAAGCGGGTCTCTGGGGCGTCTCGCCAGTGGCCTTTCCAGACCCCCCCGAAACGGCGTCCCCCGCTCCCTGCTCTGCCGTCTTTCGGCTCGGCGAGCGGTCCCTGCGCCTGAGCTGCGACGACCGGTGGCTCTTCGACGACATCTGCGCACTGATGTCGAGCTACCGCGCGTCTTCGACCAGCGCGACGATGCCGGCGATCGCGGTCACCCACGGGGCGCGCGGTCACCTCGTCTGCGAGGACGGGCAGCCCCTCTGGCGGCACGCCACATCCGACGAGGCGCGGTTTCTCGTCCTTCAGGCGGCCCAACGGCTGCTTCTCGGACCAGAGGCGGTTTCGGTCGTCCTGCACGCCGCTACGGTCACCAGAGAAGGCCGGGCCCTCCTGCTCGCCGGGGCGAGCGGACGCGGGAAGACATCGCTGGCGCTGCGCCTCGTCCGGGAGGGCTGGTCCTTCGCCGGCGACGACCTCGTCGCCCTGTCGGAGGACGGAGGCCATATTCTTCCGCTTCCCTTCGCCGCCAACTGCAAGTCGCAGGACGACCTCGGACGGCTCGCGGGGCTGTGGCGCAGCGAGGCGCGGCGGGCCCGGTGCGGTGGGCTTGTCTGGCCCGAGCCCCGCGCGGCCGCAGGGCAGCCGGTTCCCGTGGCAGGCCTGGTCCTGCCGTCCTTCGAGGCACGGCAAGGATTTTCGAAACGTGCCAGGACGCCCGAAGAGACCCTCGTCGATCTTCTGACCAGCGGCACCGAGGTTCTTGGGAGGACCGGCTCCCTCGAACCGCTCACCGCTCTTCTGAACGGGATTCCGATCGAGGCCTGGCGGTTCGGAAGGACCGGTGACGCGGTCCGCGCGGCCGGGGATCTTGTCTCCACCCTCCCGCACTGAGCGCCCCCGGTCGAGCTTCGCGGCCGACGAACGGCCTTGATGGCAGAGTCCGGAAATGATACGATAAAGATACTATAAAGAAAAAGAAATAGACTGAGGAAGCAGGATGCAGGATGACACAGGATACGACGCCACCGGCCGGTGACGAGGACGGAGCCTCCTCTTGCGCGGACGGGGCAGGGGCGCCCGAGACATCCCGCCGCGATGTCCTGAAGGCGGTCGGAAAGTACTCCGCCTTTCTTGCGGGCACATCCGCCGTGATCCTCAGTGCAGACGATGTTCTCGCGCAGTCGAAATCCTGTTCCCCACCGGGAAATAGCGGCAGAAATGGGAATGGCCCGCCGGCGGGAAAAGGCTGGAAGAAGAACTGTGACTGAAGGCTCCTCTGCCGGACGTCACTATCTCTCGGACTGTGGCTCGCAGGCCCACCGCGCCGTGGCCGGGGCGTGCCGGCTTGCCCTGACAGGGCAGCTCGCCCCCGGCGTTCTCGAGGATGTCTCGGCAAGCGATGCCATGGCCTTCGCGGAAATCGCGCAGAGCCACCATATCGACACCGCCCTCGCCCCGGCCTTCGCGGAGGGCTCGCCCCTTCTTCCGGCGGTGCCCGCGGATCTGGCGCTGTTCTTTCGCGAGATGGCCGTCGCGAACGGGCGGCGCAATGCCGCGCTGAAGCGCCAGCTCGGGGAGATCGGCGCGGCCTTCGCCGCAGCCTCGATCCCGTGCATGGCGCTGAAGGGGGCCGCGGAGCTACTGGATCCCTGGTGGCCGCGACCGGAGGCGCGCTACCTCAGCGACCTCGACCTTCTCGTGCGCGGGGACGACCTCTTGCGCGCCGGCCGCGTCCTCGAAGAGCTCGGTGCGACGCAAGACGCGCTCGCCCCGCCGGAGGGCCATCACCACGCCGCCCCGCACCTCGCCGCGCATTGGGCGGCGATGGTCGAGCTGCATGTCGCGGTCGGCCCCGGCACCGTCGCGAGGCTCCTGCCCGCGGCGTCGACGATGGCGGCGGCCAGGCCCTCGGGGGTGTGCGGGATCGCGCTGCCCGCGCCGTCCGATCGCCTGATCCACCTCGTCGCCCATGCCCCGAGATCCGGTGCCGGCCGGCGCAGCGCGCGGTTGTGCCTGCGCGACCTCGCCGGCGTCTGGCTCGCCGCGGCGGCGCTCGGCCCGCGCGACCAGGCCTGCGTGGCCGCCCGTTTCGCCGCGATCGGGGAGACCGGGCTTCTGGAGCGCTATCTCGAAGCCGCGGCGGCGGCCTTCTCACCCGCCCCGCCTGCGCTGTCGCGCCGGACGCGGGCCGCGCTGGCCGCCTACGGGCGGCCCCGCCGGGATCGCGGGCGCGACGCCCTTGCCTGGCTTGCCTATTATTGCCGCACCATGCTCACCGATGGCGCGGCGCGCAGGCGCTACTGGGACCGGATCCGGCAACCGTCCCGCCTCGCCGCCGTCTTGCGGTTTCATCGCCGCCGCCACCGGCTGCTGCGATAGGCTTTCGAGGCGCGAGCTCTCCGATTTCCTCTTGCCCCCTGCCGCGTTCCCTGCCAGCGTGTTCATGATTGAACGATGCCAGAGATGTCGTCGAGTTTCCCCCAACGTCCCGCACGGATCGCCGCCGCGACCTCCGGTGCGGTAGCCGTGGCCGCGCGCAGATGAGCGCGCCCGAGGGGTCCTGCCGCGATGACGCGCGGTTCCGCGTCCTGCGCCTTCTCGAGGACAATCCCGAGATGTCCCAGCGCGAGATCGCCGAGGCCCTCGGCATCAGCCTCGGGGGCGTGAACTACTGTCTGAAGGGCCTCGTGGACAAGGGCAACATCAAGGTGCGCAACTTCCGCACGAGCCGCAACAAGCTGGCCTATGCCTATGTGCTCACCCCCCGGGGTCTCGCCGCGAAGGCGGCGATGACGCGGGCCTTTCTCGCCCGGCGCATGGCGGAATACGAGGCCATCCGGGAGGAGATCGCGGATCTCGAGGCGGAGCTCGGCGAGCAGGGCACCGCCCGGTGAGGCACCG
>CAZPPH010000098.1:0-10383 GCA_964588375.1 uncultured Rhodobacterales bacterium
CAGGTCTGCGCCCATGTCATCGGCAACGACGCGGGCGTCGGCTTCGCAGGCTCGCAGGGCCATTTCGAGCTCAACGTCTTCAAACCCATGATGGCCTACAACGTGCTGCAATCGATGCAGCTTCTGGGTGACGCCGCGGTGGCCTTCACCGACAATTGCGTCGCCGGGATCGAGCCCGATGCCGAGCGGATCGAGCAGCTGATGCGCGAGAGCCTGATGCTGGTGACCGCCCTCGCCCCGGAGATCGGCTACGACAATGCCACCACCGTGGCGAAGACCGCCCACAAGAACCGCACGACCCTGCGCGAGGAGGCGGTGAAGCTCGGCTTCGTCGACGAGGCGACCTTCGACCGGGTGGTGCGACCGGAGACGATGACGGGGCCGACATAGGCGGCGGGCGCGAAGCGCTCGCCCGGCGACAACACCCTTGTGCACTCCGGCTCTCGAATTCCCGGCACGCGGCACGGGCGCCACAGCGAAACGCGACTCACGAACCCGTTTCTCGACAACCGGCACGGGACGGATTAGGCAAACCGAAACGCAACGGGACAAGCTGAAATCATGCGATTTTTCCGGCTCTTGCTCTTGCCTCTCTTGCTCGGCCTTGCCGCCTGTGGAACCGCTTACGGACCGGACGGCCCGCCGATGGCGAGCCGGAGCGAGGTCGTCTTGCTCGAGCGTCAGATCCTGGCCCTCGGTCCGGGGATCGACCCGGAGGAAGCGGCGCGCGCCGCCGAGATCGCCTACCGCCACACCCACCGGCTTGCGAAGGATTACGAGATCACCGATCCGCCGCTCGTTCACAACACCAAGGTCAACATGGGGCTTAAGCCCCGCGGGCTTTGCTGGCACTGGGCGGAGGATATGGAGAACCGCCTCGAGGCGGAGGCGTTCGAGACGCTTGAAATTCACCGCGCCATCGCCAACGCCGACAATCCGTTCCGGATCGACCATTCGACCGCCATCGTCTCGCGCCGGGGCGACGCGTTCGACGATGGCATCGTGATCGACCCGTGGCGCAAGGGCGGCGTGCTGTTCTGGTCGCCGCTCATGGAGGACACGGATTACAGTTGGGTCGAGCAATCGGTCGTCCACGCCACGAAGCGCGCCGAATTTCTCCGCAAGGCCCGTCGCGAGAGCGTCCGGTGACGGCGCGTGTCATCAACCTCCGGCAATGGCGGAAGGACCGGGTGCGGGACGACAGGCGCCGGGTCGCGGACGGCAACGCCGCGAAACACGGCCGCACGAAATCAGAGCGGGCCGCGGAAGACGATGCGCGCGCGCGCGCCGAAAAGCATCTCGACGAGCACAAGCGCGAGGAATGAGTGGCCGGCCCGTCAAGCGGTCGCTGACGCTTCGGGGGCACCGGACAAGCGTTTCGCTTGAGGACGCGTTCTGGCAGGCGTTCCGCGAGATCGCGGCGCGGCAAGGCCGCCCGATCAACGACCTCGCCGCCGAGATCGATGCGGAGCGCGGCACCGAAATCGGTCTCGCCTCGGCGATACGGGTTCATGTTCTGGAAGATTTCAGGCGCCGCGCCGGGGGCTGAAGGTCAGCCGAATCCCGTCGAGCGACCGGGTGGTGAGCTGGGCGACCGGCACCGGCGTATCGCGCCGGGCGATGCGGTGACGGGCGACGATCCCCGAAAGGCAGACCACGCCCTCGGCCAGCGCGAAGGAGGCGCCGGGGCAGACCCGTGGCCCCGCCGAGAACGGCAGGTAGTGCTCGCGGCGGGGTTTTTCGGCCCAGCGGGAAAGGTCGAAGTCGTCCGGCGCCTCCCAGTAATCCTCGTGGCGGTGGATGTGCCAGGGCGACAGCACGACCTGGGTCCCCTTCGGCAGCCTGCGGCCCCGGAAGGTTTCCGGGCCCGACATCTCGCGCACCATCATCGGCACCGGCGGATAGAGCCTCAGCGTTTCGCGGAAGACGTCGCGCGCGATGGAAAGCCGCGACAGCGCGGCAAAGCCCGGGTCTTCCGAGAAGGCGGCCCAGTCGCCGGCGATCCGCTCCTGAAGCGCCTCGTCACCGGCGACGAGCCAGAGCGCCCAGGACAGAGCGGCAGCTGAGGTTTCGTGACCGGCGAGAAAGAAGATCGCCACCTGATCGAGGGCGTCGGCCTCGCTGAGCGGCTCGCCGGTCTCGGGGTCGGTGGCGGTCATCAGGCGTGTAGAGAGATCGGAGGGTGCATTTCCCGCATCGATGGCGGCGGCGCGATCGCTGACGAGACGGCCGATCAAGCGGCGCACTTCGGCCGCCGCGACTCTCGTCCGACGGCGGTGAAACGCGGGAAGGAACGGAAGCAGCGCGCGCGGCGTCAGCAGGGGCTGGCTTCGCGCATAGGCATGGAAAGCGTTGTAGGTCGCCGTTGCGGTGGGCTCGTCGATGGGGATCGAGAAGAGGGTGCGGAAGATCACGTCGGCGGCGGCGCGGGAGGCATGGGGTTCGACATCTGTCTCGCCATCCGGAAGGCGGTCGGCAGCGGCCGAACCCGCCTCGAGCATCGCGGGGAAGACCCGGCGCAACTCGGGCGCGCCGAAGCATTGCTCGACGATGCGGCGCTGGTGCGCCCAGCTCTCACCGTTCGTGACGAAGACCGAGTTGCCGAGGAGCCGGCGGAGCCCGGCGATGACGCGAGAGGACTTCGGGAAGTCGCCGGGCCGCTCGATCAGCACCTCGCGGACGAGTTCGGGTGTGTTGACGAGCACCGAGCGCAGGAACGGCGCGCGGAACTCGGCCATCTTCGCGCGGTAGAGCTTCGCCGGCTGGGCCGAGAGAATGTCCCGCCGGAAGAGGCGCAGATAGCCGAGCCGTGACACCCGGCCCTCCCGCGCCGCCGGTTTCGGCGGGATCATGCGGCGCGCGAGGTGTGGCGCGAGGCGGCGACGTCGATGCGCGACTTCGAGGGCTGGCGGCCGCGGAACCGGGCGTCGAGGGTCATGGGGCCTGCGGTGATGGCGAAATAATCATAGTCACCGGGTCTATCGAAGGCGCAGAGATACTGGAAGTGGAGCCGGAAGAAACGCCAGCGGAGCGCCCCCCATGTCGCCGGCGCGAGGGTCTGCGAGAAGGCCGCCGACAGGACGAGGGGCTGATGGCTTTCCGCGCTTGCCACCCCCGACACCGCGACGGGGTCGCAGAGCGCGAAGGCGCAGCCGTCGGCGGGAGCCGAGATGTCGACCCAGGCCAGCGCCTCGGTCTCCGACAGAAGCCCGAGGTCCGCCCGGAGCTTTGAGGCCCCTGGAAGAAAGCTCTGCATGGGGATCGCCTGACCGAGGGTGAGAAGCGACAGTTCGGGGCCGTCCTCGGCCACGTTTCCCGCTCGAACGAGGTCGGCGAGGACCGACACCGCGATCTGCGCACCCGAGGAATGGCCGATCACGAGCACCTCGTCGACGTCCTCGCGCAAGGCCGCCGCGATGCGGTCGGCGAACACGGCCATGCGGGGGCGAAGCGCTTCGGGCCAGGCGCCGTTCGCCGAGGCCGCGAAGGCGTAATCCTGCATGAGGTAATAGGCGAAGACACGCCCGTCGATCCGCCGGAACCATCGCAGCACGAGCCAGAAAAGCGGCAGGCCGACGAGCCAGCCGGCGCCGGCAATGCCGGTCGCCCAGGCGACCGCACCCCCCACCTGTCCGCCGACGAAACGCGCCAGAAAGAACGCGAAGACAAGCTGGAGAAGCAGGACCGCAACGGGGTAGAGGGCCGCGATCACAGGCCCCTTTCGCAGCCACGTCAGGCGCTGAAACGTCCCGGTGGAAAGATAGGTCCAGACCGTCCGGAAAAGTGCGGCATAGGTCGCCGGGACGCTGCCCGAACTCGCCGATTTCGCGATGTCGGACCAGGTGAGCACCTCGATCCGCGCCTCGGCGAGCATCCCGTCGATCTTCGTGCGCGCCCGCCAGGCGCCCGGGGTCTCCCCGGGTTTCTGGCCGAATGCGTAGCCGGAGATCTTCGCCTGCTTCCGACCCTCCCGGCGGTAGAGTTCGCGGTAACGGCGCGGCGGCATGGGGTCGAAGCCGGGTATGTAGAATACCCGGCGCTTCGCCACCCTGTCAGGTTCGCCACGTCGTATCGTCACGATGGCGACAATAGCGCGGAAACATGACCAAAATAAGCCTTGATTATCGCCCGGCCGGTCGCGCGCCTCCGGTGCTCAGCCGAACTGCTGGAGCACGGGAAACTGCTCGTTCAGCCACCAGGCGAAATCTGTGAACTTGCCGGTAAGCATGAGCACGCCCACGGTCACGAGAAGCCCGCCCATCGACCGCTCGATCGCGCGCATGTGCCGCTTCATCCAGGCCATGACGCCCGACATCGACGGAAAGAACGCGGCCACGAGAAGAAACGGAATGCCGAGGCCCCCCGCATAGGCCGCCAGGAGCGCCGTGCCGCGCCCCACGTCGCCTTCGGAGGCGGCGATGGACAGGATCGCGCCCAGGATCGGGCCGATGCAAGGTGTCCAGCCGAAGGCGAAGGCGAGCCCGAGGACATAGGCGCCGAGGGCCGAGCCACCCCGGTCGCCGGCGTCCATCCGCATTTCACGGTCGAGAAACCTCAGCCGGAAGAGCCCGAGGAAATGCAGCCCGAAGATCACGATCACCACGCCCGCGGCGATCACGAACGCCTCCTGGTTCGTCAGGAAGAAGCGGCCGAAGGTCGAGGCGGTGAAGCCGAGAAAGAGAAACACCGTCGAGAGCCCCAGCACGAAGGCGAAGGCGGCGCCGAGGGCCTTCCGGCGCGCGGCACCATCGGCGCTCGACATGTCGGTGACAGTCACCCCGCTCATGTAGGCGAGATAGGGGGGCACGATGGGCAGGACGCAGGGGGACAGAAACGACAGCACGCCGGCGGCCATGGCGATGAGCATCGCCGGCATCAGGCTTGCGTCGAAGATATCGAAACCGAACATGTCCGGACCTTGTCGTGTCGTTTCTACCTAACCACCATGCGACGCGCCGTCACCGCACGTCTGGTCACATGTCGGTGGACAAACTGTAACATGCGCATAAGCCTAGGCGCATGGAATGGGACGACGATGTGGACGCGCTCGGGCTTCTCTGCCCCCTGCCCGTCCTGAAGGCCGCGAAGCGGCTGAGGGCGATGCAGAGCGGTGGCGTCTTGCGCCTGCGCGCGGATGACCCCGCGGCGGTGGTGGACGTTCCGCATTTCTGCGCCGAGCAAGGACATGTGCTGGAAGGCACCGCCGAGATCGACGGTGCCCCCGCATGGTTCATCCGAAAGGCCTGAGCGCTAGCCGCCGATAGACCACCAGCCGCGGCGCTTGGGCCGGTCGGGCTTCTCGTCGGCTTCGGCCGCGACGGGCTCGGGAGCCTTCTTCTCGGCCGGAGCGGGTGTCGGTTCGGGCGCTGGCTGCGGAGCTTCGGCCGGCGACGGCTCGGGCGCTGCCGCCTCCCCGGGTTCGGCCGCCGGCTCCACGGTCTCGGTTGCTGCCGGCTCCTCGGGCTTCTTCCGCGTCCTCGTGCGCTTTGGCTTCGGCGCCGGCTCGGCAGCCTCCGGCGGGGTCGCTTCGGGCGCCGAAGCCGCTTCCGCGGCCTCGGGCGCGGCCTCCTCGACAGTTTTCTTCGGTGCGCGGCGGCTGCGGGTGCGTTTCGGCTTCGGCGCCTCCTCGGCCGTGGCGGCGGCCTCGCCCTGCGGCTCGGCCGCAGGTTCCGAAGGGACCTCGGCCGGCTGCGCCTCGGCCGGAACCGCCTCGTCGCTCCGCGCCTCGGCCTCGCGACCTTCGCCGCCTCCGCCCCGCCGGCGCCGGCGCCGCCTGCGCTTCTTCTTCGGCTGCTGGTCGTCGCTCGCTTCGGGCTCCGGCGGAGAGGCCTCGGCGACGCTCTTCGCCTCTTGCGCCTCCTCCGGCGGTTCCTCGTAATCGTCGAGCAGCGAGGCATTGCCGGTCACCACCGGTGCCGACGGCTCGATGACCCGGCTCGCCGTCTTGAACTTCTCGATCGAGAAATCCGGCGAGATCAGCATCGGGTCCGCCTCGATCCGTACCGACAGGCCGTAGCGCGCCTCGATCACGGCGATGTGCTCGCGCTTCTGGTTCATCAGGAAGTTGACGATGCCCACGGGCGCCTTCAGCAGCACCTCGCGGGAACGCCCCCGCGTCCCTTCCTCCTCGAGCTGGCGCAGGATCGTCAGGCCGAGGCTGTCGTCGGACCGGATGAGGCCGGTGCCGTGGCATGACGGGCAAGGCTGGGTCGTCGCCTCGAGCATGCCGGGCCTGAGGCGCTGCCGGCTCATCTCCATCAGCCCGAATGCAGAGATGCGGCCAACCTGGATGCGCGCGCGGTCGGTCTTGAGCTTGTCCTTGAACTTCTTTTCCACGGCGGAGTTGTTGCGCCGCTCCTCCATGTCGATGAAGTCGATCACGATCAGCCCGGCGAGGTCGCGCAGGCGCAGCTGGCGGGCGATCTCCTCGGCGGCCTCGAGGTTCGTCTCGAGCGCTGTCTCCTCGATCGAGCCCTTCTTCGTCGCCTTGCCCGAGTTCACGTCGATGGCGACGAGCGCCTCGGTGACGCCGATGACGATGTAGCCTCCCGACTTCAGTTGCACCGTCGGGTTGAACATGCCGGCGAGATAGCTTTCCACCTGGAAGCGCGCGAAGAGCGGCAGCGGCTCGGCGTAATGCTTCACGTTCTTGGCATGGGACGGCATGATCATCTTCATGAAGTCCTTGGCCACGCGGTAGCCGGCCTCGCCCTCGACGAGAACCTCGTCGATCTCGCGGTTGTAGAGGTCGCGGATCGACCGCTTGATGAGGTTGCCTTCCTCGTAGATCTGCGCGGGCGCGATCGACTTCAGGGTCAGTTCGCGAATTTCCTCCCACAACCGCTGAAGGTACTCGTAGTCGCGCTTGATCTCGGTCTTGGTGCGCTTGGCGCCGGCGGTGCGGATGATGAGGCCCGCGCCCTTCGGCACGTCGATCTCGTTGGCGATTTCCTTGAGCTTCTTGCGGTCGGCGGCCACGGTGATCTTGCGCGAGATGCCGCCGCCGCGGGCGGTATTCGGCATCAGGACACAGTAGCGGCCGGCGAGGCTGAGATAGGTGGTGAGGGCCGCGCCCTTGTTGCCGCGCTCTTCCTTGACGACCTGCACCAGCAGGATCTGGCGGACCTTGATCACTTCCTGGATCTTGTAGCGCCGCGGCCGGGGCTTGCGCACCTGGCGGATCTCGTCGGAGACATCCTCGTCGGCGACGGATTCGACGGTGTCGTCGCGGTCGGCGGCATGTTCGGCGGCGACGTAGGGGTGAGAGTAATCGTCCCCCTCGCGGCCTCCGCCCCGGCCCTGGTCGCCGTTGTCGCCGGGCTGGTCCGCTTCGCGGGCATCCGACTCCGGCTCGACCACATCCATCCCGGGAATGTCTCGCGCCGCTTCGTCGCGCGTGTCGTCGTCCCCGGTCCCCTCCGGCTGAGCCTCGCCAGTTGCGACCGCATCGTCGGCGGTCAGCTCCTCGGCTTGCGTCTTTGCGCGCGAGCGGCTCCGCGGACGGCGTTTTCTCGGCTGATCCTCCTCGGCGGCCAGCGCCTCGGCATAGGCCTGTTCCTCGGCGATCAGCGCCTCCCGGTCGGCGACGGGGATCTGGTAGTAGTCCGGGTGGATTTCGGAAAACGCGAGAAAGCCGTGCCGGTTGCCGCCGTAATCTACGAAGGCCGCCTGAAGCGACGGCTCCACGCGGGTAACCTTCGCGAGATAGATGTTGCCGGCTAGCTGGCGTTTGTTCTCCGATTCGAAGTCGAATTCCTCGACCCGGTTTCCGTCGGCGACCACGACGCGGATTTCCTCCGCGTGGGTCGCGTCGATAAGCATCTTCTTAGCCATGTATGTCCAATATGCGACCGGCCGGGCGGCGCTCCTGAGAGGGGCGTGGCGGGGAGCGGTCGACTGTCTGGGGGCGATGCCAGCGCCAGCGCGGACAGAGAAAGCGGGAAGCCGCCCTGCGTCTGTCCGGTATTCGCCTCGCGCCTCATCGCGTTTCTTCTCCGGCGCCTTTTCGGCGCCCGTTCATGGCCTCCCACAAGTTGCGATGTGGAGAGGCTGTTCTAAGGCCCTCGGGGCCATCCTGTCCGGCTGCCGGGTAACACGTGCCACCAATGCGGCGCCCTGACGATACCGAAAAATCCTCGAGATGGCCGCGCAAACGGCGACAAACCATCTATGACATCTACATACAGTGTACGGGCGCAATTTTTCAATCACGAATATGCGACAGCCGCGCCGTACCCCCGCGAACAGGCCCCTTCGTCCTCCCGCAAATGCTCCGGCGGGCCAGCCGCAGGCGAGCGGGGAAAGCCCCCCTCGCCCAATTCGACCGCTCAGAGATAATCGGCGCGCTGAAGCCCGTATTTGGCCATCTTCTCGTTGAGCGTCCGGCGCGGCAGACAGAGTTCGTCCATGACCTGCACGATCGCCCCCCGATGCCGCCGCATCGTGTTGTCGATGAGCATCCGCTCGAAAGCTTCGACGTATTCCTTCAGGGGCTTGCCCTCTGTCGTCATCGTCGGGGTGACTTCGTCGCTGTCGGTCATCAGAAGCGATGCGATCGTCCCCGTCCCGCGCCGCGACTGCAGCACCGCCCGCTCGGCGATGTTGATGAGCTGGCGGATGTTGCCCGGCCAGGGGGCCTGCAGAAGCTGGGCCGCTTCCTGCGCGGAAACCTCGGGTGCGTCGCAGCCGTATTCGTCGGCGAAGGCTTCCGCGAAGCGCGAGAACAGCGTGAGGATATCCTCGCCCCGGGTTCTGAGCGGCGGCAGGGTGAGCCGCATCGAGGCGAGACGATAAAACAGGTCCGGCCGCAGCACGTCCTCGCAGCTCTTGCCCTGCTCCTGGAGGTTGGAGATCGCGATGATACGGGTCTCGGGGGGCGTTCCCTCGCTATTGATCCAGGTCAGCAGACGGCCCTGCAGGGGGTGGGAAACCGCGTCGATGTCCTCGAGCACGAGCGTGCCACCACGCGCCTCCTCGATGAGGGGCAGACGGCCGCTGTCGTCGGCCGGCCCGAAAAAGCGCCGCGACAGCGTGTCCTCGTCGATGCCAGCGCAGGAGTAGATCACGAACGGCCGCGAGGGGTTCGGTCCAACCGCGTGAAGCGCATGTGCGACAAGCGTCTTGCCGGTGCCGGTCTCGCCGTCGATCAGGATATGGCCCTCGGATTGACCGAGATCGAGAATGTCTTCCCTCAGACGCTCCATCTGCGGCGAGGAGCCGATGAGTTTCTTCATCAGCCCGCTGCCGTCGGACAACTCGCGGCGCAGCGCCCGGTTGTCGAGAGTGAGCCGCCGGTTCGTGGCCGCCTTCCTCGCGAGTTCGGTCATCCGGTCGGGGTTGAACGGCTTCTCGAGGAAGTCGTAGGCACCGACCCGCATCGCCTCCACCGCCATCGGCACGTCGCCGTGGCCGGTGATCATGATCACGGGAAGTGCCGAATCGACGCTCATCAGGCGCTTGAGAAACTGCATTCCGTCCATCCCCGGCATCTTGATGTCGGAGACCACCACGCCCGGAAACTCCGGTCCAAGCGACTTCAGCGCATCCTCCGCGCTCGCGTATGTCTCGGTGTCGAACCCCGAAAGCGCCAGCCACTGGCTGATCGACTGGCGCATGTCCTTCTCGTCGTCGACGATGGCTATCTTCATGGCCTGACCCATCGGTCACCCACTCCCTATTCTGCTGCCCGAACGGCGTTATTGCTGCGCGGCAGGCGGATTTCAAAGACCGCCCCCCCGCTGGCGCGATTGCGGGCGGTAAGCCGCCCGCCCAGATCCGTGACGATGCCCGAGGAGATCGCGAGCCCGAGGCCCACGCCGTCGCCCGGCGCCTTCGTGGTGTAGAACGGTTCGAAGAGGTTCTCGAGGTTCTCTATCCCGATCCCGTTGTCGCGCACCGAGATAAGCACGGTCTCGGTGCCGGTCACCATCACCTCGACTTCCGGCGCGTCTTCGCCCCGGGTCGCGTCGAGGGCGTTCCTGAGGAGGTTGATGAGCACCTGCTCCAGCCGGAGGCGGTCTGCGCGGACGATGACGGGACTCTTGGGCATGGTCTGCGAGACCTTGACCTTCCGCCGGCGGATCTGCGGCTCCATCATCTCGACGGCCGAGGAGACGGCCGCGCGCACATCGATATCCTCGAACTCGTCGCCGCCCTTGCGGGCGTAGGATTTCAGTTGCCGGGTGATCGCGCCCATCCGCTCGATGAGGTCGTCGATGCGCTGAAACGACGACAACGCCTCGTTGGGCCGCTTGCGCTGCAACAGAAGCCGGGCGCCGGCGAGGTAGGTCTTCATCGCCGCGAGCGGCTGGTTCAGCTCGTGGCTGACCGCCGCCGACATCTCGCCCAGGATCGCGAGCTTGGAGCTTTGCTGGAGCGTCTGCT
>CAZPPH010000099.1:0-10361 GCA_964588375.1 uncultured Rhodobacterales bacterium
TGTTGCAGTAGGACTGGATGAAGCCGTCGCGCGCGGGCGTCCAGTTGATCGCCCAGTCGACGCGGCCGGGCTGGCCGAACTTCTCGTTGAAGTCGACGGTGCCGGCGAAGGGGGCGTCGGCGTAGGTGGTGGCGCCCTCCAGCGTCTCGGAGAGGTAGTCGGCGAGGCCGCCGGGGAAACGGAAGCTGGCCTCGGTGGGCGTGTCGCCCTCCGCGACATGGGAGCGCCAGCGGATCTCGACGCCGGAAAAGAGGTAGGCCTTCGAGCGGGCCATGGCGAAGAGGCGGGCGGGCCGGAACTTCAGCGCGCCGAAGATCTCGGGGTCGGGGTGGAAGGTGAGGGTGCTGCCCCGGCGGTTGGGGGCGGCGCCGACCTCGGCGACCGGGCCCTGCGGGATGCCGCGGGAGAACTCCTGCGCCCAGAGCCGCTTGTCGCGGGCGACCTCGACGCGGAGGTGGTCCGACAGCGCGTTGACGACCGAGACGCCGACGCCGTGGAGGCCGCCTGAGGTCTGGTAGGCCTTGCCGGAAAACTTGCCGCCGGCGTGGAGCGTGCAGAGGATGACCTCGAGCGCCGACTTGTCGGGAAACCGGGGGTGGGGGTCGACGGGGATGCCGCGGCCGTTGTCGCGCACCGTGACCGAGTTGTCGGCGTGAAGCTCGACCTCGATGCGGCTCGCGTGACCCGCGACGGCCTCGTCCATCGCGTTGTCGAGCACCTCCGCGACGAGGTGGTGCAGCGCCCGCTCGTCGGTGCCGCCGATGTACATGCCGGGGCGCTTGCGGACCGGTTCGAGGCCCTCGAGCACCTCGATCGAGGTGGCGTCGTAGGTGTCGCCGGTCTTGCCGGAGAGAAGGTCGTCGGCCATGGCGCTGCTCGCTCGCTCGTTGATTGTTGCGCGGGAGAATACGCGCGCGCCGGGGGTGGAGCAATGGCGGCGGGGGCGCGCGCGGGCCGCGGGCTTCGGAACAATCCGGAGCCTTGCGGGCCATTGTTTACCAGACGTTAAGAATCATGGCCGAAATTGGACATCGAAGCGCGCCCGTGCAACGTTGCGAGGGTGTTTTTGTGCGGGCGGGACGCCCGATATTTGAAGAGTGAGTGCCATGAAACCTCTCCTGAGTGCCGCCATCCTCGTCGCCCTCGCCGCCGGGTCCGCCCACGCGGCCACGATCAGCGTCAGCGACTTTTCGAAGTCCGCCTATGACGCCCTCGTGACGCCCGGTGCGACCGTCGAGAATTTCGAAGGGTTCAGCGAAGGCAATATCGATGACAACTGGTCGGAATCGTCGGTCGGTGCCTTCTACAGTCTCGGGGGCACCGGTTCGGGCGGCACGGTGAACGACGGACCGGACAAGGGAAATTTCGCCGGCAACGACGGCACGAAGCTCGCCCTGCGCGACGGAAATGTCTACGGCCGGACGAGCACCACAGCGACGCTTTCGGGCAATGCCGGGGACGACATGTTTCTCGACAGCAACGATACCTGGGGTATCGGCTGGGTGGCCTCGCTCGGCGGCACGCTGTTCGACCGGATCGTGCTGACGCTCACCGACGCGACCGATGTGGGCGCGACGATGCATATTGTGACGGGCGACCATTCGGTCAGCTTCTCCGGTCTCGGCAACGGCGCCAAGCGGATCGTCGAGATCGCCTTCGGAGGCGGTGTGCCGACGGCAACGATCCTGTTCGAGAACCGCAACGCGGACGGAAGCTTCCGGCGCAATGACGGTTTCTCCGTCGACGACATCGCGCTGAGTGCGGTTCCTCTGCCCGCAGGCGCCTGGCTCATGCTTGGAGGATTCGGGGCGCTGGCCGCGCTCCGCCGCCGCAAGCGCACCGCCTGACTGACCCGGCCGGCGTGTGCCGGCCGGTCCCCGGTCCGCCCGCTGCCCCGGACTGCGCAGGCAGTTGCCGGGGCGCTCCGCCGCCGCTACAGCGGCGGTATGGCACTCAGCCCCGATCTCCCCGCGCTGCCGCGCCGGACGGCCCATGCCCGCCGTCTTCTCGTGCTCGGCCTGCCACTCATCGGCAGCCGGCTGGCGCAATTCGCCATCGGCATGACCGACACGATCATGGTGGGCTGGTACGACGTGACGGCACTCGCCGCGCTCACCATCGGCCACATGGTGTTTTTCGTGCTTTTTCTCGTGGGGTCGGGCTTTGCCGTCGCGGTCAGCCCGATGGTGGCGAGCGCACTCGCCATGGACGATACCCGCCAGGTCCGCCGGATCACCCGCATGGGTCTCTGGCTTTCGGTCTTCTACGCCGCCTTCGCGATTCCGATCATGCTGTTCGGCGAGCCCCTGCTTCTCGCGCTCGGCCAGGAGCCGGAAGTCGCCCGGCTCGGCGGGCTTTATCTGTCGGTCACCGCCTGGGGGCTGCCGCCGGCCCTCGTCATCATGACGATGACGAGCTATTTCGCCGCCCTCGAGCGCACCCGGGCGATCCTCTTCGTGATGGTGGGCATGGCCGCTTTCAACATCATCGTCAATTACGCGCTGATATTCGGCAATCTCGGCGCCCCGGAGATGGGGCTCGTCGGTGCCGCCGTCGCCTCGGTCATCATCAATATCGCCGGCGCGGTGGCCCTTCTCGTCCACGCTTTGCGCGCGACGCCGGAGACCGAACTGCTGCGCAACATCTGGCGGCCGGACTGGGAGGTCTTCGCCCTGGTCTTCCGCCTTGGCTGGCCGATCGGGCTGACCTGGCTGACCGAAGTCAGCCTCTTCGGCGCGGCCTCGGTGATGATGGGCTGGGTCGGCACCCTGGAGCTCGCCGCTCACGGCATCGCGCTGCAGATCGCCTCGGCGACCTTCATGGTCCACCTCGGTCTTTCACAGGCCGCCACGGTGCGCACGGGCCGGGCCTGGGGGGGCGGAGACCTCGAGGCGCTGCGCGACGTTGGGGTCGCGGCGATCACTCTCTCGATGGGCTTCGCGGTGCTGACCGTCGCGGTCTTCCTCGCCTTCCCGGACCTGCTCGTGGGCCTCTTCATCGACCCCGGAGACCCGATGCGGCCGACGCTTCTGGCCGCCGGCACGCTGCTTCTGGCCTATGCCGCTCTGTTCCAGCTTTTCGATGCGGGGCAGGTTCTGGCCCTCGGCCTCCTGCGCGGCGTGCAGGATACGCGGGTTCCCATGGTGATGGCCGCGGTCAGCTACTGGGGCATCGGGGCGCCCGCGGCCTGGGTGCTGGGCTTCCCGCTCGGGCTCGGTGGCCCCGGAATCTGGCTCGGGCTGACCTTCGGCCTTGCCATCGCCGCGGGACTTCTCAACTGGCGTTTCTGGCGGGGGCGCGCGCTGAAGGGCGGCTGAGAAGGCTCAGATCCCGCGCAGCCAGTCCATGACGTCGGCGCGGACCGATTGCGCGCCCGACGCCCGCGCGGTGTCGATCACCGACCGGGCCTCGTCGAGGTTCACGCGCCGGATCAGCGACTTCACCGGGCCGATGGAGGCGGGTCGCATCGACAGCGCCCGGAGACCCATGGCGGCAAAGCAGACCGCCTCGACGGGACGGCCCGCGTCCTCGCCGCAGAAAGAGAGAGGCGTGCCGGTCTCCTCGCAGCGCTTCACGATCTGCTGGATGAAGGTGAGGTAGCTGACGTTCAGGGTATCGTAGCGGCGGCGCACGCGCTCGTTCTCGCGGTCGGCGGCGAAGAAGAACTGCTTGAGGTCGTTGCCGCCGATCGAGATGAAATCGGCCATTTCGTAGAACTGGCGCGGCGCGAAGGCGAGCGACGGCGTCTCGAGCATGGCGCCGATCTCGACATCTTCGGGCAGGACATGGCCCATGCGCCGTTCGCGCTCGATCTCGTCGAGAACGGCGGTGCGGGCGGCCTTGAACTCCTCGAACTGCGCGACGAAGGGGAACATCACCGTCAGCTTCCGGCCATTGGCCGCGCGGATCAGCGCCTGGAGTTGCATCCGCATCACGCCGGGCTTGTCGAGCCCCACCCGGATCGCCCGCCAGCCGAGGGCGGGGTTCGGCTCGTCCTGGGGCTTCATGTAGGGAAGGACCTTGTCGGAGCCGATGTCGAGGGTGCGGAAGACCACGCGCCGATCCTTCGCGGCGTCGAGAACGCGGGCGTAGATCGCGGCGAGTTCGCCCCGGCGCGGGACCTTGTTGCGGGCGAGAAACTGAAGCTCGGTGCGGAAGAGGCCGACGCCGTCTGCGCCCGAGCTTTCCAGCGACGGCAGGTCGGCGATGAGCCCGGCGTTCATGTGCAGCTCGACCACCGTGCCGCAGAGCGCCTTCGCCGGCTTGTCGCGGAGGCCGCGGTAACGCTCCTGCGCCTTGGCCTGCATCGCCATCTTGTCGCGGAAGGCGCTCACCACCGTGTCGTCGGGTCTCAGATGCGCGATGCCCTCATCGCCGTCGAGCATGATGTGGTCGCCGTTGAGCGCCTCGGGGACGATGCCCTCGGCGTGGATGATGAGCGGGATCGCCCAGGCCCGCGCGACGATGGCGGCATGGCTGCCCACCGAGCCCTGTTCGAGCACGATGCCGCGCAAGCTCGTGCGGTCATAGTCGAGAAGCTCGCCGGGGCCGATGTTGCGGGCGACGAGAATGGCGTCGGCCGGCATCTCTCCGTTCTCGGTGCCTTGCCCGGTCAGGGTGCGCAGCAGGCGGTTGGAGAGATCGTCGAGGTCGTGGAGCCGCTCGCGCAGATAGGGGTCCGGCACGGCGGACATGCGTGCCCTCGCGGCCGACTGCTCCTTCTCCACCGCCGCTTCCGCCGAGAGGCCCGAGGCCACGTCGGCCTCCATTCGCTTCAGCCAGGAGCGGGACTGGGCGAACATCCGGTAGGCCTCCAGCACCTCGCGGTGGTCCTTGTCGAGCTGGCCGGCGTCCTCGAGCATCTCGTCGAGCGATTTGCGGAGCGTCTCGACTGCGTTGCGGAGGCGGTCGGCTTCGGAGTCGGGGTCGTCGGCGAAGGGGTTGGTGACCGTGACCCTCGGTTCGTGGAGCCAGACATGGCCCTCGGCGGTGCCCTCCTGTCCCACCCCTCCGCGGAACATCACCGGCTGCTTGTGGCGCGCCGACAGGGCCGCGCCCTCGCCGACGAAGGCGCCGAGCTCGGCCATCTCGGCGATGACCATGGCGACCACCTCGAGCGCATAGATCTCGTCGGCGGTGAATTCGCGTTTCGTCTTCGACTGCACCACCAGAACGCCGAGGGTCTGGCCGAGCCGCTGGACGGGCACGCCGAGGAACGACGAGAACACCTCCTCGCCGGTCTCGGGCATGTAGCGGAAGCCGCGCGTCGAGGGCGCGTCGGCGGTGTTCAGCGGCTGTGCGCGCCTGGCGACACGGCCGACAAGCCCTTCGCCGATACGCATCCGGGTCTGGTGCACGGCCTCGGGTTTCAGGCCCTCGGTGGCGCAGAGTTCGAGGGTTTCGGCGTCCCGGAAGAGGTAGATCGAGCAGACCTCGGTGCCCATCGACGACGCGGTGAGTTCGACAATCCGGTCGAGTCGCGCCTGGCCGGCGCTGTCCTCGGCCATGGTCTCTCGCAGACGCCTCAGAAGGCGCCTGCTCTGGGATTCGGGGTCGAGTACCATCCTGCCCTGCCGTCCGCGCGCAGCGTTCTGCCGCGCGGGGCACCTTAGCGCGTCGGGGCGGGGGAGGGGAAACGGGTTTTCGCGCGGGGTGGGTCCGGGATCCGCCCCCGGGGCGTCGGCCCGCGGCCCCCGGAGGTCTTTCCGCCAGGATGAAAGCCTTGCCGGATCGCGTCGGCCGTGAAAGGTCTGGGCCATGCGCGCTGCCCTCGTTCTCGCCGCCTGTCTTGCGCTCGCCGCCTGCGCGCCCGACCGGGTCGAGGCGCCCGAGCCGGATGCGGATTTTACCGCCCGGGCGGTCGGGTTTCTCGAGGGTCTGCAGGCCCGCAGCGTCGCCGGCGACCGCGAGTATTGCGGGTATCTTGGCTACGACGGTGCGGGAAACTTCGCCTTCAGCGGACCGCAGCAGGGCGGCGAGGCCTGGTGCGAGCCGGTGCGGCCGGGGGACCTCGACGTGATCGCTTCCTACCACACCCACGGCGCCTACGGGCACGAGCATGACGCCGAGGTGCCGAGCCCGGAGGATGTGGACACAGATGTCGCCGAAGGCGTGTTCGGCTATGTCTCGACCCCCGGCGGGCGGGTCTGGCTGATCGACTGGCGCGACGCGACCGCGACGCAGGTCTGCGGCGTGGGTTGCATCATCGCGGACCCGTTTCACGACCCCGCCGAAGACGGCCGCGTGGCCCGGGTCTACACCCGCGACGACCTTGCCGCGCGGTTCGGCTACTAGAGCTCGTTGCGTTCATTCGCATTCCCGCGGTCCGCTCCAGCCCCTTGATTTCGCATGTCAGGGACGCTCGAAACCGGTTCCCGCTCTTGAGCGGCATGCTTCAGGCGGCGCGCTCGAGGCCGAAACTGTCGTGAAGCGCCTGCACCGCGAGTTCGAGATACTTCCGGTCGATCAGGACCGATATCTTGATCTCGGAGGTCGTGATGACGCGAATGTTGATCCCCTCGTCACGGAGGGCGCGGAACATCTGTGCGGCGACGCCGGCGTGGCTGCGCATGCCGATTCCCACCACCGAGACCTTGGCGACGTCCTTGTCGGCGACGAGCTCGTGAAAGTTGATCTCGCCACGCTCCCTGGCGGCGACCATGGCCTTTTCGGCACGTGCCACCTGGTCGACGGGACAGGAGAAGGTCATGTCCGTGCGGCCTTCCTCGGAGATGTTCTGCACGATCATGTCGACGTTCACGCCGGCGTCGGCGAGCGGCCCGAAGATCGCCGCTGCGATGCCCGGGCGGTCGGCCACGGAAACGAGGGTCATCTTCGCCTCGTCGCGCGAAAAGGCGACACCTGCGACCACGTTGTTTTCCAAGATATCCTCCTCGTCACACACCAGCGTGCCGGCGCGTTCGTCATTGTCCTCGAAGCTCGACAGCACGCGCAGGCGCACCTTGTAGCGCATGGCCAGCTCGACCGAGCGGGTCTGCAAGACCTTTGCGCCCAGCGAGGCGAGTTCGAGCATTTCCTCGAAGGCGATCCGGTCGAGCTTGCGGGCCTTGTCGGTGATCCTGGGGTCGGTGGTATAGACCCCGTCGACATCGGTGTAGATGTCGCAGCGCTCCGCCCCGAAGGCGGCGGCGAAGGCGACCGCGGTCGTGTCCGACCCGCCCCGGCCGAGGGTGGTGATACGCCCCTCGGGAGAGATGCCCTGGAAGCCCGCGACCACCGCGACGCGCATGCCCTGGCCGAATTTCGCCCTGATGTTGTCGGTGGCGATGTCCTCGATCCGCGCCGCGCCGTGGGCGGAGGTGGTCTTCAAGGGCACCTGCCAGCCCTGCCATGAGCGCGCCGGCACGTCCATCTCCTGCAGCGTGAGCGCCATCAGCCCGGCGGTGACGTTCTCACCGGCCGAGACCACCGCGTCGTACTCGCGCGCGTCGTAGAGCGGAGAGACATCGTCGACGAGGCCGACGAGACGGTTCGTCTCGCCCGCCATGGCCGAGACGATGACGATGACGTCATGGCCCGCCGCCACCTCCCGGCCCACACGTTTCGCCGCCCGGCGGATGCGGTCGGGCGTGGCGACGGACGTACCGCCGAATTTCATTACCAGAAGGGGCATGAGCCCGCTTTCGTCCCTTGTTCCGCGGCCGGTGATTACGCGGGGGCGGCAGCCCGTGCAAGTGCCTCAGTTGGTCCGGGCGCGCGGCCGGAACGGCAGGGGGGCGACGGGCACGCCGTCGTCGAGAAGCGCCTTGGCCTCCTCGAGCTTCGCCTCTCCGTAGATCGACCGGTGCGGCGTTGCGCCCTCGTGCATCGCCCGGGCTTCGGCGGCGAATTCGAGGCCCACGTAGTCGGAATTCCTCTCGACCTCGGCGCGCAGCTTCGCGAGCGCCTTTTCGCGGTCCGTCTCCGCCTCGCGGAGCGCGCCGGCGCGTTCGGCGGGGCGCACCCTCGGGGCCATCAGGGCCTTTTCCACCTCGGACGAGCCGCAAACCGGACATTCGAGCCGGTGCGCGGAGGACAGCGCGTCATAGGCCGCCGCAGACGCGAACCAGCTTTCGAAGTCATGCCCTGCGGCACATTTGAGCGCATAGCGGACCATGCGGACGCCTTTCCAGCGACGGGGCATCGCGGCCCCCGGACAAAGAGGAAGGTATGGGCGGATGCGCCGCGATCAATGGCGCAGGCGCTTCATTGGCGCAGCTGCGCGGGGTCGAAGCCCCTGATAAGGCGGGCGAGTTCCATCTCGCCGACCTCCGCGGCCGCTTTCTTCGGGCTGAACCACTTGCGCTGGCGCTCGGCCTTTTCGGGCCAGTTGCGGGCAAGATTGCGCACCTTCACGGGGTAGACGGCGACAACGCAGGGCAGGGCATCATCGAGATCGGGGTGTTTGACGTAGGAATAGAGCCCCAGGCAGACGGGCAGGACCTTGCCCTCCACCCCCGCCTCCTCGGCGGCTTCGCGATATGCGGTTGCGGGCGGCTTCTCACCCTCTTCCGGCCAGCCCTTCGGAATGACCCATCGCCCGGTGCGGCGGCTCGAGACGAGGAGCACCTGCACCTCGCCATTTCGTTCCCGCCAGCAGATCGCGCCATGTTGCGTCCTTGTGCTGCCCATTCGCGAGACGAGTTTCCTGAACGTCACGTTGCTCATCCCCGAGGCTCTAGCATGGCTTGCACCCCGCAAGAACCGGTTTCTTCAATCTCCTGGTGGCGTTGACGGATCGCGGATCGTCCACATGTTTCAGCGTTGGAATTCGGAGTGCATGGTGGACATTTCAACCCCGGCCCGGCCACTGATGCTGGGCCACGATATCTACCGCGGGTCGAGCTACGGCGCCGACCACCCCTTGCGCATCCCGCGGGTCTCGACGGTGATGGACCTCTCCCGCGCGCTCGGCTGGCTGCCGCCCGAGCGGTTCCGCCGCTCGCCCAGGGCGAAGGCGCGGGCGCTCGAGGTGTTCCATACCCGTGCCTATCTCGCGGCGCTCGAGGCGGCCGAGGCGGAGGGCTGGGTCAGCGACGCGGTGCGCGACCGCCACCGGATCGGGACGACCGCGAACCCGGTCTTCGGAGAGGTCTGGAGGCGGCCCGCGACATCTGCGGGCGGGTCGCTTCTGGCCGGTGAGCTTCTGGCCGCCGGCGGCGTCGTCTATCACCCCGCCGGCGGCACCCACCACGCGTTTCCCGACCACGCGGCGGGCTTTTGCTATCTCAACGACCCGGTCCTCGCGATGCTGTCGCTGCGCCACCACGGCGCGGCGCGGCTGGCCTATGTCGATATCGACGCGCATCACGGCGACGGGGTGGAGGCGGCCTTCGCGGGCGACCCCGAAACGCTGGTCATCTCGGTCCACGAGGAACGTCGGTGGCCCTTCACCGGCGCGCTGGAGGATGCGGGGGGTGGCCAGGTGTTCAACCTTCCGGTTCCGCGCGGCCTCAACGACAGCGAGATGGCGGTGATCCGCGACGAATTGATCCTGCCCCGGGTCGCGGACTTCCGGCCGGACGCGGTGGTGCTGCAATGCGGGGCGGACGCCGTTGAGGAAGACCCGCTGTCCCGGCTGGCGCTGTCGAACAACGCACACTGGGCCGTGGTCGCGGGGCTTCGCCCGCTCAGCCCGCGCTACCTCGTTCTCGGCGGCGGCGGCTACAACCCCTGGTCGGTGGGCCGGCTCTGGACCGGGGTCTGGGGCACGCTTCTGGGAGAGGAGATCCCCGGCGAACTGCCCCCCGAGGGCCGGGAGGTGCTCGATGCACTGACCTGGCACCGCCCGGGCCGGCCGCGCTCGCGGCCCGCGCACTGGTCGACGCATCTGCGCGATGCCCCGCGCGAGGGCCCGGTAGGCGGGGAAATCCTCGACCGGCTGGCGGCGCTCGCCGCCCGCGCCAGCGCCTGAGGGCGGCGGGCTTTCACGACCGGGACGGCTTGCCTATATCGGGGCCCAAAGGAGACAGGCGCCATGAAGAACGCAGCGGTCGTGCTCGGCATCCTCGGAGGAGTGACGGGCATGGTGACGGGATTTTTCGTCTACGGTTACGTGGAGTTTATCGGCTGGTTCGACACCCGGGTCGAGCAGCAGGTGCTGCGCGCGCCCGAAAACGCAGGCCGGCTCATCATCGTCGGCATCGCCTCGCCGGTCCTCGCCCTCGCCGGCGGCGCGATGTCCCACCCCCGCCCGCTGGTCGGGGCGGGGCTGCTCGCGCTCTCCGCCGCGGGCATGACCTGGGCCTACGGCTTCGGCGTCTTCACCGCGTTTCCCATCGTGCTGACCGGGCTCGCCGCCCTCTTCGCCCTCCTCGGCCGCGCGACGCGGGAGCCGGGCACGTTGTAGACCGCAAGTCCTG
>CAZPPH010000100.1:0-10348 GCA_964588375.1 uncultured Rhodobacterales bacterium
TCGGGGTTGCCCGAGCCGACCAGAACGAAACGCGCGGCATGGCGGATCGAGAGGCCCTCGCGTTCGACGACGTTCTCGCCGGACTGGGCGACGTCGAGCAGAAGGTCGACGATGTGGTCCTCCAGAAGGTTCACCTCGTCGATGTAGAGATAGCCCCGGTTCGCCCGGGCCAGGAGCCCCGGCTCGAAGGCCTTCTCGCCGTGCACCAGCGCGCGTTCGATATCGAGCGCGCCGGTCACCCGGTCTTCGGTGGCGCCGAGCGGCAGATCGATCACCGGGGTGGGGCGCTTCACTCGTCTTTTCGACCCTGTTTCGGCCCAATCCGGGCAGTCTTCGGGGTTTTCGGAGTTCACCGGGCACCCTTCCACGACCTTGATCGCGGGCAAGAGTGCCGCCAGCGCGCGTACCGCCGTCGACTTTCCCGTGCCCCGGTCGCCGAAGACGAGAACGCCCCCGATCTTGGGGTCGATGGCGGTGAGAATCATCGCCAGCTTCATGTCCTCCTGGCCGACGATGGCGCTGAAGGGGAACGGCTGACGTCCGAGGTCGCTCATGGGGAGCTCCTTTGCAGTGTCACAAGCGGGTCATGCCCGCCCCAGCTTCCCGCGCCGCCCTCGACGCGGAACCGGGCATAGAGTTCTTCGCGAAACCAGCCCTCCTCGCGCACCGCGCGGATGGCGCGGGCGTGGGGGCCGCCGCGGGCGAAAGCGTTCATCGACGCCTGGTCGGGCCAGATCGAGAAGGTCACCTGGTGCAGCCAGGGGACTTCCCCGATGCCGATCTTGAACGCGACATTGGGGTCCGAGCCGATCACCGCCGAGATATCGGGCTCGCGCTTCCAGAAGCGCAGGAGCGACCGGGGGCGGATCGTGGCGCGCGTGAGGGCGGCGAGCGGGCCGTCGCCGGCCTCCGCCTCCGCCCGGAACGGGGCGCGGCCCGACCAGGCGCCGCGCGCGGAGGTCGGGGTGAGGAACACCGTCCAGTCCTCCGCGGCACGGGCCCGCCAGCGGCGGAAGATCGCCCCCTCCGCGGTTTCCCGCCGCGCGGTTCCGGCATCGTCCCAGACCACGAGAATCGCCCAGACCTTCGTGTTCGGCACCGGCGTGAACCCCTCTCCGGTGCCGGACCCGCAGAGCTTCCAGAATCGCGCTCCGGGCAACGACACGAGGGCCATCCGCCCAAGCGCCATTTGCCCCAGCACCCAGAATCGGGCGCGGACGCTGTCGAATCTGAAAAAGGAGATGCTGACGGACTGGATCTTTGCGACTCCCTCGTGTGTCAATCAACTCTGACAGATGGGCTGCGAAAATGAAAGTATCGACGCGTTGTCCAAGTGACGCACGCATTTTTGTTGTCAACTTTGTCTGACAGTCATAGGCTGACACCATGATGCACGCCACGATACCGCAGGCCCGCCCCTCAACCGCCATCGTCGTCGGCGCCGGCCTCGGCGGTCTCGCCGCCGCCATGCGCCTCGGCGCCAAGGGCTACGCCGTCACGGTCCTCGACCGGCTCGACACGCCCGGCGGCCGAGGCTCCGCGATTCACGCCGGCGGTCACCGGTTCGACCTCGGGCCGACGATCATCACCGTCCCCCAGGTCTTCCGCGAGCTCTGGGCCTCTTGCGGGCGCGACTTCGACGCCGATGTCGACCTGCGTCCGCTCGACCCGTTCTACGAGATCCGCTGGCCCGACGGCTCGCATTTCACCGCGCGCGGCTCGACCGACGCGATGGTCGAGGAGGTCCGCCGCCTCTCGCCGGGGGATGTCGACGGCTATCTGCGGTTTCTCAAGGATGCATATCGCCGCTACGTCGTCGGCTTCGAGGGCATGGTCGCAAAGCCGATGCACCGGCTCTGGAGCACCGCGAAGGTCCTCCCCGAGTTCGCCCGCCTGCGCGCCGACCGGTCGATTCTCGGGCTCGCCCGCGCCCGGGTGAAGGACGAGCGCCTCCGCATGGCGCTGTCGTTCCACCCGCTCTTCATCGGCGGCGACCCGATGCACGTCACGTCGATGTACGCCCTCGTGTCGCATCTCGAGAAGGAATTCGGAGTGCATTACGCCATCGGCGGGGTCGCGGCCATCGCCGACGCCATGGCGGACGTCGTGAAAGGGCAGGGGGGGCGCATTCGCTTCGAAGCCGAGGCCGACGAGATCCTCGTCGAGAAGGGCAGCGCCACGGGCGTCCGCCTCGCATCGGGCGAGACCCTGGCGGCGGACATCGTCGTCTCGAACGCCGATGCCGGCCACACCTACACCCGGCTTCTGCGCAACCTCCCGCGCAAGCGCTGGTCCGACGCGAAGGTCGATTCGCGCCGCTGGTCGATGGGGCTTTTCGTCTGGTATTTCGGCACGTCCGGCACCGCCGGAAAATGGGCCGACGTCGGCCACCACACCATCCTGTCGGGTCCCCGCTACGAGGGGCTCCTGCGCGACATCTTCATCAAGGGCCACCTCGCCGACGACATGTCGGTCTACCTCCACCGCCCTTCTGTCACCGACCCCACGGTCGCGCCCGAGGGCGGCGACACGTTCTACGCCCTCTCGCCCGTCCCCCATCTCGGCCATGCCGACCCGGTCGACTGGGCGGCGATGCGCGAGACCTACCGCGCGAAGGTGGCGAAGGTCCTGAACGAGACGATCCCGGGGTTCGAGGCGCATCTCTCCGAAGAGCTCGTCTACACCCCCGAAGACTTCCGCGACCGCTACCTCAGCCCCCTCGGCTGCGGCTTCTCCATCGAGCCGCGCATTCTCCAGTCGGCATGGTTCCGGCCGCACAATGTCTCCGAAGAGGCGAAGGGCCTCTTCCTCGTCGGCGCGGGCACCCACCCCGGCGCGGGTCTGCCCGGCGTGATTTCCTCGGCCGAGGTCCTCGGCAAGCTCGTACCCGACGCCCCGTTCGTCACCGCGCCCGAAAGGATGGCCGCAGAATGATCGACCCCCGCGACCTCGCCCGCTGCCGCGACGCCATCCGCCACGGCTCGCTGTCGTTCTACACCGCCTCGAAGCTCCTGCCGTCCCGCGTCCGCGACCCGGCATTGGCGCTCTACGCCTTCTGCCGGCTCTCCGACGACGCGGTCGACCTCGGCTGCGACAAGACCTCGGCGGTGCTACATCTGCGCGACCGGCTCGGCCTGATCTACGAGGGCCGGCCGAGAGACGCGGCCGCCGACCGGGCCTTCGCCGCGGTGATCGAAGAACACCACATGCCCCGCGAACTGCCCGACGCGCTGCTCGAGGGCCTCGCGTGGGACGCCCAGTGGCGCCAGTATGAAACCCTGTCGGGCGTGTTCGACTATTCCGCCCGGGTCGCGGCGGCGGTGGGCGCGATGATGTCGGTCCTCATGGGCGTGCGCGACGCCCCGGCGCTGGCGCGCGCCTGCGACCTCGGCGTCGCGATGCAGCTCACCAACATCGCCCGCGACGTCGGCGAGGACGCGCGGGCGGGCCGGCTCTACCTGCCGCTCGAGTGGATGGACGAGGCCGGCCTCGACCCCCGCACCTTCTTCGCCGATCCCGTGCCGGAAGATCGGGTCCGCGCCATGACCCGCCGTCTCCTGCGGACCGCCAACCGTCTCTACATTCGCGGCGAGGCCGGGATTCCGGCCCTGCCGTTGTCGTCACGGCCGGGCATCTACGCCGCCCGCCACGTCTACGCCGGCATCGGCGGGGCGATCGAGCGCAACGGCTACGACACGGTCAGCTACCGGGCGCGCACCTACAAGCGCCAGAAATTCGGCTGGCTCGGCCTGTCGCTGATGCGCGCCGGTCTGTCGATGGCGACACCGCGTTCGCCGGTTCTTCTGGCCGAGCCGCTCGCCGAAACCCGGTTCCTCGTCGACGCCGCGGCGAGGGCTCCGGTGCGTCGCACACGCTCGCGCGCCCTCGTCGATGTGCTCACCCAACTCGAGGCGTCGGATCAGGATCGTCGAACTGCGCTGTTGGCAGGACGCCGCGCCTGACCTATGTCGGGTGGATGGATCTTGTACTTTTTGCGATTTTCCTCTTCGCCTGCATCGCCGCGGGCACCACGGGCGCGGTCTTTCAGCCGGGCGACTGGTACGAGGACCTGAAAAAACCGTTCTGGACACCGCCCAACTGGCTGTTTCCGGTGGCCTGGTCCATCCTCTACATCTGCATCGCCGCGGCCGCCGCGCGGGCCGCCGTCGAGCCCGGCAACGCCGTTGCCATGGCGCTTCTCGCAGCGCAGTTCAGCCTCAACACGCTCTGGACGCCGATCTTCTTCGGTCTGCGCCGCATGCGGTTCGCTCTCGCCGTGGTCGCCGCCCTCTGGGTGTCGGTGGCGGGAACAATGCTCGCCTTCTTCCAGCTCGACACCATCGCGGGGCTGCTCTTCGTGCCGTATCTGGTCTGGGTGACAGTGGCGACAGCGCTCAATTTCGCGGTCTGGCGGATGAACCCCGACGAACCGGCCCTCGCGCCGAACACGTCGGCCTAGACCGGAAAGCGCCAGCCCGGCCGGCGCGGCACACGCACCGCCAGCATCGGTTTCAGAAGCGGCGAGGCGAAGCGGTCGAGGTCGAGCGCCTCGTGCACACCGTCGGTTTCCACCCCGCCGATCCGCGTGCGCACGACCGAGCGGGAATAGAACGGCGCATCGAGCATCGCCTTGACCTGCCTCGGGCGAAACCCGGGGTCCGACCGCGCCTCCCGCCGCACCGCCCAGAGCGAGCGCGCCATCGGCGCCTTCCTCGGCACCTCGATGGTCTCGAGCTTGCCGTCCTCGGTGAACTTCACGCCCACGCCCAGCCGGCCGCCGTCGCGCCGTTCCGCGTCGTAGAAGCACGCCGACCCCCCCGGCACCGGGTAGCGCCCCCAGGTCCAGTAGGAGAAATCGGCCTCGAGCGCCCGGGTGCCGAAATTCGCGTCGATGTAGCCGTGCCCGGTCCATTGCCAGCCCCGGTTGAGGTCCACCTCGATCGCCGCCGTCGGCGCGAAGGGCCGCCAGACATGAGCGCCGTCCTCCATCAGCGGCAGCTCGACGTCGGTCAGCGCCGAAGGGCGCACGGTGATCCGTCCCTTCACCCGGCCGGGCAGGGGAGGGGAGGCCACCTCGTCGATGTCGATCACCAGCCGGTCGCCCGCCCATGTGAGCTTCGACGGCCCCACCTCGAAGACGTCGCGCGATTGTCTCAGCGCCGCCTCGCCCCGGTCGGTCATGGTGAACCGCCCGCCCGGCCCGTAGGTCGCGACGTTGATGCAGACGTGGTTGTGCGGCCGCTTCCGGCCCGACCAGCGGTACCACGGCGAAAACACCGAGCCTATGAAGGCGATGACCGAGATCGCGCGGGTGCCGTCGTCGGAGATCCCGTCGATGTACCACCAGGCATAGCCGTCCGGCGCGACCCGGAGGTCGAAATTCGGTCGCTCGTGATCGTCTCGGCCGCGTGCCGTCCGGAAAGCGTCGCCATCGGCACGCCCGCCCCCGGGTGCGCTCCGCCCCCCGCGAGAAAGAGGCCCGGCACCACCGTCCGCGCCCGGGGCCGCTTCAGCGCCGCCGTCGGCCCGTGCGGGCTCAGCCCGTAAAGCGAGCCCGCCGAGCCCGGAAACAGCGTCTCGAACCCCTCCGGCGTCGTCAGGGCGTCGAGGCCCGGCTCCGGGTCGAACGAGAGCCCCCTCTGCGAGAGGGTCCGGAATACGCGCGTCCGACATGTGGCCGCCTCCTCTGTCGCCCCGCCCACCGGCGCGGCATTCTCGATGATCTCGAAGCGCTCGAGCGCCGGCGGCGTCGAGTTCGCCCCCCGGTCCTCGGCGCAGATGTAGAGCGTGGGGTCCCCGGGCGGGCGCCCCGCCGCGATGGGGCCGAACTCGCTGCGGTTGTCGGCCCCGAAGAACACGTTGTGATGGAGAAGATCGGCCCCCCGCGGGGTCGAGGCGAAACTCCACACCCGCGCCGAAAGGCTCCTCGGTTCGACTGCCCGCCGGGGCACCGCTTCCGCCACCCCCGGGCCGAGAAGACCCAGAGCCAGCGCCCTCGGGTCGCCGGCGAACACGATCTCGTCGGCGGCAATACGCTTGCCGTCCCCGGTCACCACGGCCGCCGCCCGTCCCCCCTGTCGCTCGATCCTCGCCGCCGGCGTGGCGTAGCGGACCTCCGCTCCCAGCCCCTCGGCCATCTCCGCGAGTGCCGCTGCGAGACGGTGCATCCCGCCCTCGACCCGCCAGACCCCGTGTTCCTCCGCCCGCCAGATGAGCGAGAGAAGGGCAGGCGAGGCGTAGGGCGAGCCCCCGACGTAGGTTGCATAGCGCCCGAAAAGCTGGCGCAGGCGCGGGTCGCCGAACCGCCGCGCGAGCCGCCGGGCCATCGTCGCCCAGGGCATCAGCGCGGGCCAGATCGCCGGCCGCGACAGAGCGGCGCCCGCAAGGGCCGAGAGCCGGGGCGCGCGTGCCTCCATCATCGGGCTGCGAAAGGTCTCGAAAAGCGTCTCTGTTTCGGCCCGAAACGTCCGGAAAGCGGTCTCTTCCCCCGGCCCCGCGAAATCCCGGATCGCCGCCGCGCTGGCCTCGGGGTCCACATGAAGGTCGAGCTGCGAGCCGTCGGGCCACCAGTGCCGCGCGACCACCGGCTCGGGGGTCAGCGTCACGTGGTCCTCGAGCCGCACGCCGGCGATACCGGCGAGGTCGTCGAATATCCACCGCATCGTCAGCACCGTCGGGCCGGCATCCACCGGCCCGGCTGCGGAGGGCACCGCGCGGGCCTTGCCGCCGGGTGCATCGGCCGCCTCCAGCACGGTCACGCGCCCGCCGGCGGCGGCAAGCCGCAGCGCGGTGGCGAGCCCTCCGAATCCCGCCCCGATGACGACCGTATGAAAGCGTGCTTCCGACATTCCCGGAATAGTTGACTCGACGAGGCGAGTTGTCCACTATGATTTACACTTACACTGTCAGCTTGAGATTACATCGGGGTTCCCCATGCCACTCGCCGCCCGTATCGACGCCGCCGTTTCAAGCGCCATCCGGGCCGGGCAGGCCGAGCCGGCGCCGGCGAAGCTCGCCGCCGCGCTGAACTACGCGGTCACCCCGGGCGGCGCGCGCATCCGTCCCACCATCCTCCTCTCCGTCGCCATGGCCTGCGGCGATGACCGCCCGGGCCTCGCCTCCGCAGCCGCCGCGGCGCTCGAGCTCATGCACTGCGCCTCGCTCGTCCACGACGACCTGCCGGCATTCGACGACGCAGCCATTCGCCGCGGCAAGCCTTCGGTCCACCGCGCCTACGGCGAACCGCTCGCGGTGCTCACGGGCGACAGCCTCATCATTCTCGCGTTCGACACCATCGCCCGCGCCGGGGCCGACGATCCGGCCCGCGCCCTCGAACTCACCCGCATCCTCACCCGCCGCTCGGGCATGCCCTTCGGCATCTGCGCGGGGCAGGGCTGGGAGAGCGAGGCGAAGATCGACCTCGCCGCCTACCACCGCTCGAAGACGGGCGCCCTCTTCATGGCCGCCACCGAGATGGGAGCGGTCGCCGCGGGCGAGCCGGCCGAGCCATGGGAAGAACTCGGCGCGCGTATCGGAGAGGCCTTCCAGGTCGCCGACGACCTGCGCGACGCTCTCGGAACCGAGGAAAGCCTCGGCAAGCCCGTTGGCCAGGACGAACGCCTCGGCCGCCCGTCGGCGGTCACCGAGCTCGGCATCGACGGCGCCACCTCCCGGCTCGAGAACATCCTTGCGGGCGCGATTTCCTCGATCCCCTCCTGCCCGGGCGAGGCGGCCCTCGCGGGCATGGTTCGCAAGACCGCCGAGCGTCTCGTGCCCGCCCGGCGCACGATTCCCGGTGAGTGACACGGCGCTGTCCGGAGGCCGCCCGCGGCGCCGCCCCGCGCTCTTCGCGCTGCGCAACCGCCTCGCCCGCTCCCGCCGCTTCCAGTCCTGGGCCGCCCGCCTTCCGCTGACGCGCTCGGTGGCAAAGGCCGAGGGCGAGGCGCTGTTCGACCTCGTCGCGGGCTTCTGCCATTCCCAGGTGCTGCGCGCCGTCGTCGAGCTCGATCTCCTCGAAGAGCTCATCGAAACACCGCGCACCCCCGCCGCCCTCGCCGGGCAGGCGGGGCTCTCCGCCGACCGGATGACGCTTCTTCTCCGCGCCGCGACGGCCTTGGGTCTCACCGAACCGGCAGGGCAGGGGGCGTTCCGCACCGCCCGCCGGGGGGCAGCGCTTCTCGGCGTGCCGGGGCTCGCCGACATGATCCGCCACCACGACATTCTCTACCGCGATCTCGCCGACCCCGTCGCGTTCCTGCGGGGCGAGACGGAACCGGACCTCGCTGGGTTCTGGCCTTACGTTTTCGGGGCGGGCGGCGATGCCGACCCGGACACCAAGGCGCGCTACTCCGCGCTGATGGCCGACAGCCAGGCGCTCGTCGCCGAGGAGACCCTGCGCGCGGTCTCGTTCCGCGCCGCGCGGCATGTCATGGACATCGGCGGCGGCACCGGCGTGTTTCTCTCCGCCGTGCTCGCCAGGGCCCCTGAGGCCCGCGGCACGCTCGTCGATCTTCCCGGCGTGGCCGATGCCGCCCGGGAGCGATTCGAGCGGTCGGGGCAGGGCGCGCGCGCCACGATCCTCCCGGCCGACTTCCGCACCGACCCGCTGCCCGAGGGGGCGGACGTCGTGACCCTCGTCCGTGTTCTGTACGACCATGCCGACGAGACCGTCAGGGCCCTGATTGCGAAGATCCACGCCGCCTTGCCTCCCGGCGGCCGGCTCGTGGTTTCCGAACCGATGTCCGGTGGCGACCGGCCCGAACGGGCCGGCGATGCCTATTTCGCGCTTTATTGCGCGGCGATGGGCACCGGGCGCACCCGGAGCCGGGATGAGATCGCGGCACATCTCCGCGCTGCCGGCTTCACGGGAATCGAGACGCCGCGCGTCGAGCGGCCTTTCGTGACGGGAGTTGTCACCGCGACAAAGGCCTCTCCGAAATCTCTCTGACAAGACTGTCTAAATTAGTTGACAGTTTGACCTGTAAGATTAAACTTACAACCTGAGACCGCCGATACCCGATATCGAACAAGACGGTCGCGAAGACTTCGGGAGATGACATGGAGACCTCTGCGATCATTCTGAACGGGCCGAGAGATATCTCTCACGGAACGCTCGGTCTGACCGACCCCGGCCCGACCGACCTCGTCGTCGAGATCGACTGGTCGGGCATCTCCACCGGCACCGAAAAGCTTTTCTGGACAGGTGAAATGCCGCCGTTCCCGGGCATGGGCTACCCGCTCGTGCCGGGCTACGAGGCCGCCGGCGAAGTCGTCGAGGCCGGCTCCGACACTCCGTTCCGGGCCGGCGACCGCGTCTTCGTACCCGGCTCCGCCTGCTTCGAAGGTGCTCTCGGTCTCTTCGGCGGCGCTGCCGCCCGCGTCGTCACCGACGCCGCCCGGGTGGCCCGAATCGATTCGACGCTCGGTCCCGAGGGCGCGCTTCTCGCCCTCGCCGCCACCGCCCGCCACGCCATGGCCGGAATCGACAAGCACGTGCCCGACCTCATCATCGGCCACGGCGTGCTCGGCCGGCTGCTGGCGAGGCTCACCGTCGCCGCAGGCGCGCCCGCACCCGTGGTCTGGGACACCGATCCCGCCCGTCGCGAGGGTGCCATCGGCTACGAAGTGCTCGATCCCGCCGACGACACCCGCCACGATTACGCGTCGGTCTACGACGCCTCTGGTGCGAAGGGCATTCTCGATACCGCCATCACCCGCATCGCGCGGGGTGGCGAGGTGGTGCTCGCCGGCTTCTACCCCGAGCCGATCAATTTCGCCTTCCCGCCGGCCTTCATGAAGGAGGCGCGCATCCGCGTCGCCGCCGAATGGACCCGCGACGACCTCGCCGCCACCCGGTCGCTGATCGAGGCGGGCGCGCTGTCGCTCGCCGGTCTCGTCACCCATGTCGCCGACCCGTCGGAGGCGCGTGCCGCCTACGAGACAGCGTTCGACGACCCCGACTGCCTCAAGATGATTCTCGACTGGAAGGGCCACGCATGAAAGACGAAGTTCCCAATCTGAAAGACTTCGACCAGCGCCTCCGCGACGAAGCGCACGAAGACCTCGCAGATATCGTGTCCGAGGAACCGACGTCGAAGACGCAGATCATCGCGATCTACGGCAAGGGCGGCATCGGCAAGTCGTTCACGCTCGCCAACCTCAGCCACATGATGGCCGAGCAGGGCAAGCGCGTCCTCCTCATCGGCTGCGACCCGAAGTCCGACACCACGTCGCTGCTCTTCGGCGGCAAGGCCTGCCCCACCATCATCGAGACCTCGACGAAGAAGAAGCTCGCCGGCGAGGAAGTGAAGATCGGCGATGTCTGCTTCAAGCGCGGCGGCGTCTTCGC
>CAZPPH010000101.1:0-10281 GCA_964588375.1 uncultured Rhodobacterales bacterium
AGCTCGACGAGACCGCCGCAGAGCACCGCCTGCTCGCCGAAGAGATCTGTCTCGCACTCTTCCTTGAAGTTCGTCTCGATGATGCCCGAGCGCCCGCCGCCGATGGCCGAGCAGTAGCTGAGGCCGATTTCGAGAGCCTTGCCGGACGCGTCGTTGTTGACCGCCACGAGGCAGGGCACGCCGCCGCCCTTGGCGTATTCGCCGCGCACGGTGTGGCCGGGGCCCTTGGGCGCCATCATGATGACGTCGACATCCTTCGATGCCTCGATCAGACCGAAGTGAACGTTGAGGCCGTGGGCGAAGGCGATCGCCGAGCCGGGCCGGAGGTTGTCGCGGACGTGGTTGCGCCAGGTCTCGGCCTGAAGCTCGTCGGGCATGGTGAACATCATCAGGTCGCACCAGGCCGCTGCTTCCTCGATGCCCATGACCTTGAGCCCTTCGCCCTCGGCCTTGGCGCGCGAGGAGGACCCCTCGCGGAGGGCGACGGCGAGGTTCTTCGCGCCTGAATCGCGCAGGTTCAGCGCGTGGGCGTGGCCCTGGCTGCCATAGCCGAGGATCGCCACTTTCTTGTCCTTGATGAGATTGATGTCGCAGTCGCGATCGTAATAGACGCGCATTCCCGTCCCCTCCGTCCGTTTTTCGGTTCGCCGCGCTCTCTGGCGCAAAAACCGAGCGCCTGCAAGGCGTCTGCGGTGTGTATGGCAGGCGTATGGCAGGGGGGGCGGTGCTGCGACCAATCGGCCCGGGCGGAGGCTTTGCCTTATCTGCGGGGCGGGACTAGACCAGAGGAAAATGGAGACCCGCCAATGCCCGCACTTCACCCCGAGATCGACCCCGATGGCCTGATGGAGTTCTCGGTCGTCTTCACCGACCGGTCGCTCAACCACATGTCCGCCGCTTTCCAGGGAGTGATGCGGGACATCTCCGGCATGCTCCGCGATGTCTACGCCGCCGATGCGGTGGCCGTGATCCCCGGCGGCGGCACCTACGCGATGGAGGCCGTCGCGCGGCAGTTCGCCACCGACGCCCGCGCCATGGTCATCCGCAACGGCTGGTTCTCCTACCGCTGGAGCCAGATCTTCGAGGCCGGCGGCATTCCCGAAGAGGAGACGGTGCTGATGGCGCGCCGGGTGGGCAACGGGGCGCAGTCGCCTTTCGCGCCGGCGCCGATCGAGGAGGTGGAGGCCGCGATCCGCGAGACGCGGCCCGAGGTGGTCTTCGCACCGCATGTCGAAACGTCGGCCGGGATCATCCTGCCCGACGACTACATCGCGCGGGTCGCGGCGGCGGCGCACGAGGCGGGCGGGCTCTTCGTGCTCGATTGCATCGCCTCGGGCTGCGTCTGGATAGACATGAAGGCGCTGGGGGTCGACGTGCTGATTTCGGCCCCCCAGAAGGGCTGGTCGGCCTCGCCGTCGGCGGGGCTCGTGATGCTGTCGGAGCGTGGGCTCGAACGGGCGAAGGCGCGCCAGTCGACAAGTTTCGCGGTCGATCTCGGCAAGTGGCTTTCGATCATGGAAGCCTACGAGAGCGGGGGCCACGCCTATCACGCGACCATGCCGACCGATGCGCTCAGGGGCTTTCGCGACGCGATGATCGAGGCGCGGGACCACGGCTTCGAGCGGCTGAAGGCGGCGCAATGGGAGCAGGGCGAGCGGGTGCGGGCGCTGCTCGAGGGGCGGGGCATCCGCCCGGTCGCCGCCGAGGGGGTGAAGGCGCCGGGCGTCGTCGTCTCCTACACCGACGACGGTGAAGTGCAGTCGGGACGGGCCTTTGCCGCCGCCGGCGTTCAGGTCGCCGCCGGGGTGCCGCTGATGGTGGGCGAGGGCGACGATTACCGGGCCTTCCGGATCGGGCTCTTCGGCATCGACAAGCTGAAGGATGTGGATGCCTCGGTGGCGCGGCTCGAGGCGACCTTCGAGCAGGTTTTTCCGGGGTAGCGTTCCTGCATTTGTGAACATCGCCGCCCGGGACGATATCCGGCCCCGCCCCGGACCTGATCCGGGGCCCCGATCCGACCGATTGCACAGCCGCGCGAGGTCCCGGGTCAAGCCCGGGACGGGGTGAGTGACGCGGGACGGATCAGGCGTTGCCGAGACCTGCAGACATGACCGCGCGGCGGACCGGCCCGATATCGTGGACGAGTTTCAGCCCCGCCGAGCGCAGGGCCTGGACCGGGGCCTCGCCGGAGCGGCAGATGCGGTTGTAGAGGTCGATCACCCTCGCACGGGCGTGAATGTCACGGGCGCGGGCGCGCTCGAAGGCGGCGAGGACGGAGGCCGCACCGGGGTCTTCCGGGGCTGCGTCGATGGCCGCGAGGAGGCTCCGCACGTCATTGAGCGAAGTGTTGAGCCCCTGCGCGCCGATGGGCGGCAGCACATGGGCCGCTTCGGCGATCACCGCGGCGCGTTCGGCGGTGAGGGTCGTCGCGGTCTGGGTGATGACCGGCCAGACGGCGAGACCGCCGGTGCGCGAGAGACGGCCGAGAATGCCGGTGGAGCGCTCGGTGGCCTTCGCGTCGAAGTCCGCTTTCGGCAGGGCGGCGATGTCGAGGGCGGCGCGGGCGTCATGCATCCAGACCACCGCCGAGGCGGGCTTGCCCTCGTGGTCGGGCAGGGGGACGAGCACGAAGGCGCCGCCCCGGTGGTAGAGTTCGGTCGAGACGTTGTCGTGGGGCACGTCGTGGGTGACCGAGAAGGCGAGCGCCTTCTGCCCGTAGCGGATGGTGTCGGCGCCGATGCCGAGGGCGGTGCGGAGCGGCGAGGCACGCCCGTCGGCGGCGATGGCGAGGCGGGCGGCGAGCCGTGTGCCGTCGCCGAGCGTGACGCGGGCCTCGCGCTCGCGGGTGAGAACGCCGGAGAACCCCGTCCCGAGGCGGAGATCGACGCCCGGCATGGTGGCCAGCGCACCGGCGAGCACCTTGCGGGTGAGCCAGTTCGGGAGATTCCAGCCGAAGGGGGCGTCGGAGATGTCGGCGGCCTCGAAGTCGCGTGTCGTGCGCGCTTCCGGCGGGTCGCCGGCGGTGTCGATGACGCGCAGGGTTTCCAGTGGCGTGGCATGGGGCGCAAGCGCGTCCCAGAGCCCCGCCTCCTCGAAGAGCGCGCGTGCCGGTTGGAGAAAGGCGGTCGACCGAAGGTCCGCGCCGGGAACGGTGGAGGCGGCCTCGGGCGCTGTGGGGTCGGCGATCGTGACGCGGTAGCCGCGCGCCGCGAGGCCGGCCGCGGCAGCGAGGCCCGCGATGCCGGCGCCGGAGATGAAGATGTCCGTTGTCTCCATGAGCCCGAACCTAACGCGGATCAGTCATCGACCAACTGCGACAGAAAGGCCGAGATGTCGTCGGCGTGGTGATGGATATGCGGCGCCGGCACGGCTTCGGGGGCGATATGGACCGTGCGCATGCCAAGCTCGTGAGGCACGGCGAGGTTGCGCGGATCGTCCTCGAACATTGCCCCCAGCAGAGGGTCGAGCGCGGCCTTCCCGAAGACGGCCGCGAAGGCGGCGGCCTCGGGCTTGGGGCGGAAATCGGCGTGTTCGACGCCGTAGATCGCGTCGAAGAGCCCGTCGAGCCCCCGGGCCTCCAGCACACGCGAGGCATATTCCTCCGACCCGTTCGTGAAGACGATGCGTCGGCCGGGCAGGGCGCGGATGCGGCGGCGGAGGTCCGGGTCCTTTTCGAGATGCTCGAGGGAGATGTCGTGAACATGGGTGAGATACGGCGTGGGGTCGACGCCATGCTCTGTCATCAGCCCCGCGAGCGTTGTGCCGTAGAGCTTCCAGTAATGGGCGCGCAGGCGGTTGGCCTCGTCGCGCGCGACGCCGAGGGCCTCCATCACCCAGTCGGTCATCCGCACCTCGATCTGGTCGAAAAGGCGGGCGGATGGCGGATAGAGCGTGTTGTCGAGGTCGAACACCCAGTGTTCGACATGAGAGAAGGCGTCACGCGGCATGGAGCCGGCTTAGGGGGTCGCGCGGCGCGGCGCAATGGTCTGCTTGGCGGACCCGCCCGGTGGGGATATGCTGGGAAAAGGATGAAAGAGGTGATGATGGACGACGCGAGGAACGGTCAGCGGGACGCCTACCAGCTCATTCTGCACGCGATCGACATCGGGACCTACAAGCCCGGCGACAGGCTGGTGGAATCGGAACTCGCGGACCGGTTCGGGGTGTCTCGCACGCCGATCCGGGAGGCGCTGCAGCGGCTCGAGACGCAATCGCTGCTGGCGCGGGACGGGCGCAGCCTCATCGTCGCCTCGCTCGACCACAACCAGATGGCCGAGCTCTACGTCGTGCGCTCTGAGCTCGAGGGGCTCGCGGCCCGGCTCGCCGCGCAGCACGCGACCGCGGAGGAGGTGCGGGTTCTCAGACGGATGATCGAGGACGACCAGGGTCTCCTGAAGGACCCCGCCGCACTTTCCCGGGCGAACCGGCGGTTTCACCGCCAGGTGCATCTCGCATCCCACAACCGCTATCTGGTCCAGCAGCTCGATCTCGTCTACCGGTCGATGGCGCTGATGGCGACGACCTCGCTGTCTGCCGTGGGCCGGGGCGAGCGGGCCCTGGCCGAGCACAGCGCGATCGTCGACGCGATCGAGGGACGCGACGGCGAGGCGGCCTACGACGCGCTGAAGGCGCATATCTCGAAGGCTTTCGAGACCCGGCTGGAGCGGGACGCCGAGCGCGGGGCTTAAGACGCGGCGGCCGGTCCGGCCTCCGTGCCATGGTCGGTCTTGTCCCAGAAGAACGGATGCGAGGCGATTTCCGCCAGCCCCTTCCAGGAGGCGATGGCCGCGAGCGGGAAATAGAAATGCATCGTGGGCACCCAGGGGATGAGCCAGCGGTGCCTCGCACCCCGGCAGGCCCAGGCGCTGACGGCGATGTTGACGACTTCCGAAACGAGAAAGAGCGTGGCGAGCGCGAGAACGAGTGCGGGCGGCATCGCATCGGCGAGCGGGTGCGGCAGGCCGAGAAGCACCAGCCAGAACGACCACAGCAGGGGGGCGAGGATGAACTGGGAGAGCGACCCCAGAAACACCGCCTGGAAGCCGAAGAAGCGCCAGAGGCCGAGGTCGGCCAGAAGTGTCCGGGGCTTTCTCATATGGACGGCCCAGGTCATGGCATAGCCCTTGATCCAGCGCGAGCGCTGCCTGATCCAGGGCCAGAGCCGGCAATTGGCCTCTTCCTCCGTGACGGTGGGGATGAGTTCGGTGCGCCAGCCGTGGCGGGCGAGGCGGATGCCGAGATCGGCGTCCTCGGTGACGTTGTGAGCGTCCCACCCGCCCAGCCGGTCGAGCACGTCGCGGCGGAAAAAGAGCGTTGTGCCGCCGAGGGGCACGGCAAGCCCCATGCGGTCGAGCCCGGGCAGGATGACACCGAACCACGTCGCGTAGTCGATGGTGAAGCAGCGCGCGAGCCAGTTCTGGCGCGGGTTGTAGAAGTCGAGCCGGCCTTGCAGGCAGGCGACGTCGGGCCTTGCGGCGGCGAAATGGGCGGCGACCTTCATGAGCTGGTCGGGGGCCGGAGAGTCCTCGGCGTCGTAGACCCCGACGATCTCGCCACGCGTGAAGTCGAGGGCGTAGTTGAGCGCGCGGGGCTTCGTCTGCAGGCTGCCGGGAGGCACGACGAGGATGCGCATTGTCGCCGGCAGGTCGGTACGAGCGAGCGCTGCGCGGGTGATCGTGTCGTGCTTTTCGACGATGAGGCAGATTTCGAGCCGGTCTGACGGGTAATCGAGCCGGGAGAGATGGGCGACGAGGTCGCCCGCGATATCGCGCTCGCGGAAGAGGGGCACGAGGAGCGAAATCGCGGGCAACCTGCCGGGCAGCGGTGGCGGGCGGCGAGGCTCGGTGCGGCCTGCCGCGAAGGCGGCGGCGATGCGCAGGAGGGTCGAGACGAGGAGCCAGCCGGAGGCCCAGAGGACGAGGGCTGAGAAGACCAGCGCCGGGGCGAGCGCCGCTGCCGCGAGAACGGCGAGGCCGGCTGCGGAGAGAGGGACGGCGAGGCCGGGCCCGCCGAGGCTGCGGCAACTGAGGCGGACCGGGGTGCGGTCCTCGGCGCGGGCCGAGAGCTGGCCGCGGCGGACGGCGAGCACCGCTGCCTCCACCGCCTCGGAGGTGGTGGAGGCCAGCGCGACGGGGCCGAAGAGTGCCTCGAGCCTCGCCCGACCCGCCTCGGCCGCACCGGGGGACGTGGCCGCGACCACGGTGACCGCCCCCGCGCGTCGCCAGGGCAGGAGCCCCTCCCGCACCGCCCGGTCCGGCCCCAGCCGGTCGAGAAGGCCGACGTCGGGGGGAACCCTGTCGAGGGAGGCCGGCTCGCAGGCGCTGTCGGGATGCCGGCCGGGGCGGCCGGGAAAGTTGGCGGCGGCCGGGAGCGACGGGGACGCCGGCCCCGCGTTGACTGCCCTCTCGCTTCCCGCTGCCATGCCCGCCCCTCCCGCCGTGATCCGGAGGGCGTAGCGGCACCTTGGTTAATTCGGGGTTAAGCCCGGCCTGAGCGGCGTCTGAACGAGGTCTGAAAGACCGGGGATCAGCCGGCTTGCGCCGGACTGCCGATCGCGCCCACGAAGCGCTCGAAGAGGTAGTAGCTGTCCTGTGGCCCGGGGCTGGCCTCGGGGTGATACTGCACCGAGAAGACCGGCCGGTCGGTCATCCGGATGCCGCAGTTCGACCCGTCGAAGAGCGAGACATGGGTTTCCTTCACGTTCACGGGCAGAGACTGGCTGTCGACGGTGAAGCCGTGGTTCATCGACGTGATCTCGACCTTGCCGGTCTCGAGGTCCTTCACCGGGTGGTTGGCGCCGTGGTGGCCGTGGTTCATCTTCACCGTTCTGGCCCCGAGGGCGAGGGCGAGCATCTGGTGACCGAGGCAGATGCCGAAGACGGGCATGTCGCGCTTCTCCATCACCTCGCGGATCATCGGCACGGCATATTCGCCGGTGGCCGCCGGGTCGCCGGGGCCGTTCGAGAGGAAGAGACCGGCGGGGCCTTGCGCGAGCACGTCCTCGGCCGTGGCGGTGGCCGGCAGGACGGTGACGTCGCAGCCGGCGGAGGCGAGACAACGCAGGATGTTGCGCTTGGCGCCGTAGTCGATGGCGACGACTTTCGGACCCGCGCCCTCGCGACGGCCGAAGCCGTGGGGCCAGGCCCAGCGGGTCTCGTCCCAGCGGTAGGACTGCGCGCAGGTGACGCCGCGCGCGAGGTCGAGACCGACGAGGCCGGGAAACCGGCGGGCCGCGGCGACGAGGGCCTCGATGTCGAACCTGCCTTCGGGGTCGTGCGCGAGGGCCACATGCGGCGCGCCCTGCTGGCGGATCGCCCGGGTCAGCCGCCGCGTGTCGAGCCCGCCGATGCCGATGCGGCCCTGCCGGGCGAGCCATGCCGAAAGGTGGGCGCCGGAACGCCAGTTCGACGGGTCGGTCGGGTCCCACCGCACGACCATGCCAGCAGCATGGGCGTCGCTGGCCTCGTCGTCCTGCGCGTTGACGCCGACATTGCCGATATGGGGAAACGTGAAGGTGACGACCTGGCCCGCATAGGAGGGATCGGTCATTATTTCCTGGTAACCGGTCATCGCCGTGTTGAAGCAGAGCTCGGCGGTGACCTCGCCCGTCGCGCCGAAGCCCTGGCCGAAAAACAGCGTGCCGTCCGCAAGGGCAAGGCAGGCGGTGGGGCGAGAATGGTCTGGCATTTGAGGCTCCCGGCCGATCAGCGCGACACTAGTTGCGGGGTCTGTCATGGTCAAGCGGCTGTTTTGATTGGTAAATTGTTTTATAACAGGCACTTGGAGGCGCCTCGCTTGCCGCGGCGCGACGGATCGCCTATATCGCGGGGTTCTTGCGGTCAAGGGGATGACGGCGATGGATTTGCGGACTCGGATCAACACGAGACTGAAGGAGGCGATCAAGGCCAGGGACAATGTCCGGGTCTCGACGCTGAGGCTCATAAACGCGGCGATCAAGGATCGCGAGATCGCCCGGCGCGGCGAGGAGGACGGGCAGACCGGTATCGGTGATGCCGATGTCCTCCAGATTCTCGAAAAGATGGTCAAGCAGCGCCAGGAAAGCGCGCGTGCCTACGAAGAGGGCGGCCGGTTGGAGCTCGCGGAGGCCGAGAGAGCGGAAATCGCGGTGCTGGAGGCGTTTCTGCCAAAGCGGCTCGACGAGGAAGAGACGTCCTCGGCGATCGACGAGGCGATCGCGTCGACGGGGGCCGAGAGCTTGCGCGACATGGGGCGGGTCATGGCCGAACTGAAGGCCAGGTACACCGGCCAGCTCGATTTCGGTCAGGTCGGCCCGGAGGTGAAGGCGCGTCTGTCGGCCTGAAAACCGGCCGGGGTGCGGCGACCGGCCCACCCGGACCGGCCGCCTGTCGGCAGAGGATACACACTCGGTCACTCGGTAACTGCCTTGATTCGCACCCAGGTAGCGCGAATAGGCAAAAAATGCGTGATCCTCGGCGACGCGGCAACTACATATGCCACCTGTGGATAAGTCTCGGCGCTAGCTGTGGTGTTTGTGCAGCGCTATCGCAACAGGCGGCTAAGGTCTGAAAAAAGTCCTTCGCGTTCTTCGGGACTTAGGAAGGACCCGAGTTCGACCTCCCGGCCGTTCCCACGCAGGGTGAGATATTTTTCGACCGGGCCATCTTCACGCAGATGGACCGTCACCCAGTGCGGATTCGCTTCCCATTCAAGGGCGGGTCCGCGGGCGGGAAGGTGGGCGAGGTGAACGCGGCCCGGGGCCATGGTCAGGGCCTCGCGGCTCTGGCGGGAGGTCACATTGGCCCTGAGCGCCCACCAGACACTACCGAGCGTCGCGAGAAAAAAGGCCATGAGCACCCAGACTACGGGCGAGCCCAGAAGCGCGACGAGCGGTAGAGCGAGAAGCGCCGAGGTGAGACCCATGAACCAGGTGAACCCGCGCGGGGTCATCGACTGGTGGGGCCAGAGGTCGAGCGTGGTCTCGGCGGGGGTCTCGGTCCAGCGGTAGGGCATCAGAGGCGATCGATCAGGGCTGCGGTTACGGTCCAGACGAAGATAATCGCGGTCGCGAGGATTGCCAGCCCGGCAAGGGTGCCGCCGAAGAGAGCGAGACGGTTTGCCGCTTCGGCCGCACCGGCCAGCCCGGGCAAGGGCAACAGCGGCAGGAGCGACAGTGCGATGCCTGTTGCGAAGGTGGCGAGCACGACGGCGCGAAGACGGCGGGGCGGACGCGCCGCGAGCGCCATGATCGCCCACCAGCCGGCAAGAACGACGAGAACGACGGCACCGACGGACAGGAGGGGAGCGGCTGTGCCGGTGAGGACGAGCGCGTTTCCGGGCACGCCGGGTTGTTCCATTTCACCCTCCCCGAAAAGGGAAAGGCCCCGCGGACGGGGCCCTTCGCTTCTGCTTGTCAGGTCAGTGTGTCGGCTGCCTGTCCCATTCCTCGCGCTTCGGGAGCGTCTCGAACGTATGCTCCGGCGGTGGGTTGGACAGGGTCCATTCCAGCGTGTCGGCGTGCGGGTTCCAGTAGTTCGGTTCGGTCACGCGGCGGCCGTACATCAGGGTGTAGAAGACGATGCCGATGAAGAGAAGGAACGAGGCGAAGGCGAGAAAGGCGCCGATCGACGAGATCCAGTTCCAGTAGGCATAGGCGTCGGGGTAGTCGATGTAACGCCGGGGCATGCCCTGCCGGCCAAGGAAGTGCTGGGGGAAGAAGGTGATGTTCGAGCCGACGAACATCATCCAGAAATGCACCTTGCCCCAGAATTCCGGGTACTGGCGGCCCGACATCTTGCCGATCCAGTAGTAGATCGCGGCGAAGATACCGAAGACGGCGCCAAGCGACATCACGTAGTGGAAGTGGGCCACGACGTAGTAGGTATCATGGTAGGCCCGGTCGACGCCGGCCTGCGACAACACGATGCCGGTAACCCCGCCCACCGTGAAGAGGAAGAGGAAGCCGAACGCCCAGAGCATCGGGGTCTTGAGTTCGATCGAGCCGCCCCACATCGTCGCGATCCAGGAGAAGATCTTCACGCCCGTGGGCACCGCGATGACCATGGTCGCCAGCATGAAATAGGTCTGCTGCCGGAGCGACATGCCGACGGTGTACATGTGGTGGGCCCAGACGACGAAGCCGAGCGCACCGATGGCGATCATCGCCCACACCATCGGCAGGTAGCCGAAGACGGGCTTTTTCGAGAACGTCGCCACGACATGCGAGATCACGCCGAAGGCGGGCATGATGACGATGTAGACCTCGGGGTGGCCGAAGAACCACAGGATGTGCTGGTAGAGCAC
>CAZPPH010000102.1:0-10242 GCA_964588375.1 uncultured Rhodobacterales bacterium
CCGGAGTCCGACGAGGTGACGAAGAACACGATCACCAGGATCACGCCGAGCGTCGACGTGATGGCCGCGAGCGGCAGGCTGTCGAGCATCGCGAAGAGCGAGAGCTCGGGATTGTAGCTGTCGATCACGTTGGCTTTCACCGCCGAAGCGTCGGGGTTGGCGATGATGTCGTTGATCGCAGCACCACCGAAGACCGCCATCCAGAAGATGCAGACGAGCGACGGGATGATCAGCACGCAGGTGAGGAACTCCCGCACCGTCCGGCCCCGCGAGACACGGGCGATGAACATGCCCACGAAGGGCGACCACGAGATCCACCACGCCCAGTAGAAGGCCGTCCAGCCCTGGCGATAGCCGTCGTCCTCACGCCCGAAGGGCATCGACAGCGGGACGACTTCGCGCGCATAGGCCGCGATGCCCTGGCCGAACTCGGTCAGGATCGACACCGCGCCGGCGGTGAAGAGCACGAAGAGAAGCAGGAGAAAGGCAAGCACCATGTTGATCTCGGAGAGCACCTTCACGCCCCCGTCGAGGCCGCGAAGCACCGAGATCAGCGCAAGCAATGTGATACCGACGATCAGAAGCACCTGTACGGTCACGTTGTTCGGCACACCGTAGACGAAGTTCATGCCCGCGTTCGCCTGCTGCGCCCCGAGGCCAAGCGAGGTCGCGAGGCCGAACAGCGTCGCGAACACCGCGATCGTGTCGATGACGTGGCCCCACCAGCCCCAGACCCGGTCCCCGAGGATCGGGTGGAAGGCAGAGCGGATCGAGAGCGGAAGCCCCTTGTTGTAGGTGAAAAGCGCCAGCGCCAGTGCGACGACGCCGTAGATCGCCCAGGGGTGCAGCGCCCAGTGATAGGAGGTCGCGGCGAGCGCCATGCGCCGTGCTTCCTCGATGTTGCCCTCGATGAGTGCGCCGTCCTCCGTGAAGGGCCGGACCACTCCGAGGGGTTCGTCGCCCCATGGTGTTCCGAAGTAATAGGCGGGCTCCAGCACACCGAAGAACATCAACCCGATGCCCATGCCGGCGGCGAAAAGCATCGCGAACCAGCCCGGATATCCGTAATCCGGCGTCGCGTCCGTGCCACCGAGGCGCACCGACCCCCAGGGCGACACGATCAGCAGCAGGCAGAAGATCACGAAGATGTTGGCCGCCGACAGGAAGAACCAGTCGAAGGTCGATGTCAGTGCCGGCCGCAGCCAGCCGAAGAAATCGGCCGCCTGCTGCGGGGCTGTAAGCGCGTAGGCCACGAAGGCCACCACCGACAGTCCCGAGATCAGAAAGACCGGGTTGTGAATGTCGAAGCCGAACGGGCCTACGTGGCCCTCGATGTTGTCCTGACCGATATCGTAATCGGTCTCGATGATATCCGTGGCGCCCTCCGGCGCCGGAATGCCCTGGTTGGCTGATTCATCGGCCATTGCGGCCTCCCTTGTTTATCGTATTTCGTTTCGCGCGCGGCGCTTTCAGGCGTCGCGCACGAGCAGCACCGAGGCGGACGTGTGCGAGGCGACCTTGCCACCGTTCGACGGCCAGAGGTATTCGGACGCGCCGGGTTTGTGGGTGCCCATGACCACCAGGTCGGCGCCAAGCTCGCCCACGGCGTTCAGCAGCGCATCGTCGATATCCGTCACCGGATCGTGGCTGATGATCGCGTGCGCGCGCGCATCGATCCCATGCTCGTTCGCAAGACCCGAGACGAACGCCTCGAGCTTCGACTTGAACTCCGCCGGGGTATGCGCGATCGCGCTCGGCGCCGCTGCAGATACGCCGACAAAAGTGACCGGGCACTCATGCGCCCGGGCCTCCTCGACGGTAACGTTCAGCGCTCGACCGAGCCGCTCGATGTGAGCGAGATCCACCGGCGCCATGATATGATTGAACATGGCTCCCTCCTTTACGGAGCGACCGAATCTTCCGCAGTGCGATCCGCGAAAGGCCGGCTCTCACAGGCGATGCGAATATACACGCCGCCAAACTCCTGTTTTCCGTGCCTAAACCGTAACAGCCCATTACCCCGGGATGAAACCCCCGGAGGAGTAATTTGTTCCGAAACAGAAGTGAGGTGCCGAATTCAGGCAGTTACGTCGGCCACGACGCGGCCCTTCACCTTGCCCTTGAGGATCGCCCGGCCGAGCTCGGGCAGGTCCGCGAGCCCGGCGGGCTGAACCATGGCCTCGAGCTTCTCCATCGGCAGATCGCGTGCGATCCGGTCCCAGATCCTGACGCGCGTCTCGTGGGGTTGAAGCACACTGTCGATGCCCAGAAGGTTCACCGCGCGCAACAGGAACGGAATGACGGTGCCGGGGAAATTGGGCCCGCCCGCCAGGCCGACCGCGGCAACCGAGCCGCCGTATTTCATCTGCCCGAGCACCCTCGCGAGCATCTCGCCGCCCACCGCGTCGATGCAGCCCGCCCAGCGTTCGCTCTCGAGCGGCCGCTTGATCGCCTCGGCGAGCTCCTCGCGGGGCACGATTTCGGTCGCGCCGAGGTCATGGAGGTAATCCGCGGTTTCCGGCCGGCCGGTCACCGCGGCGACCTCGTACCCGATATTGGCGAGAATCGCGACGGCGACGGAACCAACACCGCCGGCCGCACCCGTCACCAGCACCGGCCCGTTGCCCGGCCGCAATCCGTGATCCTCGAGCGCCATGACGGATTTCATCGCGGTGACCCCGGCGGTGCCCACGGCCATCGCGGCGCGCGTGCTTATCGCCTCGGGCAGCTTGACGAGCCAGTCGGCCTTCACCCGCGCCTTCTCGGCCATGCCGCCCCAGTGGATCTCGCCCATGCGCCAGCCGTTGACCGCGACCCGGTCTCCGGGGGCGTAGCGCGGGTCGTCGGAGCTCTCGACCGTGCCGGCGAGATCGACCCCGGGCACGTGCGGCCACGCCTTCACCAGCCCGCCGCCGTTCGGCAGCATGCAGAGCCCGTCCTTGTAGTTGAGCGTGGTGTACTCGACAGCGACGGTGACGTCGCCCTCGGGCAACTGGTCTTCGGATATCTCTTTCACCCCGACATCGACGGCGTCATCGGAGGTCTTCTCGATCAGGAGGGCGCGGAACATTGGCATATCCTTTCGGGTCAGGCGTCTTCGGGCATGAAGGGAAGGTCGGTCACGTCGGGCCGGGCACCCGCGGCCGTGAGCATGGCGTGGACCTGGCCGCGGTGATGTGTCTGGTGATTGAAGAGCTGGATGAGACAGACAGCCTTCGGCAGCGTCATGTCCCGCCCGGTGGTTCCGGAGGACCAGGTAAAATCGCCCTCGATGTCGGCCGCCGTCGCGGTCCGGGCCCAGTCGCGGATCCGCGCGTCCATGGCCCGGCGGCGGGACTTGAGAACACCCCAGTCCTCCACCCAGTCGCCGCTTTCGGCGATCGGCACGCCGGGTCCGTCACCGCCTTCGAAGCGGTCCATCCAGGCGGTGTCCCCCCAGAGCAGATGCGACAGGGTGCGGTGGATGCTCGCGAAGAACGCGCCGCGGTCGGCCCGGCGGGCAGCGTCGTCGAGCGTATCGGCGGCGCCGAAAATCGAGCCGTTCTGCCAGGAATTGTAGCGCGCCATGCGCTCGAGATAGGCTGGAGTGATCATGCGGCGGCCCCTCTCCCCCATTGTTGTCGGTGCATGGTGCGGGGAGGTCAAGCGGCGCGCGATTGCGCTTGTCCCCCTTTCGCCTCCGCACTAGCCTCAACGCCCGAATTGTCCCAACCCTAAGTCAACGGGGAACGCCCAGATGCACAGGCTTTCTGCACTCACTTCTGTTCTTGCGCTCACCGCAGGAACAGCCTTCGCTGCCGACGACGACCTGCTCGTCTTCGACTATTCGGGCTTCGAGGATCCCTCCTTCCACCAACCCTATGTCGTCACTCACGGCGAAAGCCCGGCGTTTTCCTTCTTCGGCGACGAGGAAGAAGCCTTCCAGAAGGTTGTCGGCGGTTTCCGGGCCGACGTCACCCATGTCTGCGCGGGCTCGGTCAACAAGTGGGTGAAGGCGGGTATCGTCGAGGAGTGGGACACGTCCCGCATTCCGGCCTTCGAGGAGCTCGACGCGAACCTCGTCGGCGCCGAGATCGCGCCGGGTGAAGGAGCCTACTTCATCCCGACCGACTTCGGCTCGACGGCGATCGCCTACAACCCCGTCGAGGTGCCCGAGGCGGTCGTCCAGACGCTCGAGGTGTTCAACGACCCCGAATACGCGGGCCGGGTCTCGATTCCCGACAATGTCGACGACGCCTATGCGCTTGCCTATCTCGCCGTCGGCGTGACCGACTGGACGACGGCGACGGACGCCGAATTCGAGGCCGCGTCGGACTGGCTGCGCGGCGTGCACGGCAACCTGCGCACCTACTGGGTGGATGTCGCAGAACTCACCCAGCTCATGGCGACGGGCGAGGTGCTGGTGGCCTGGGCCTGGAACGAGGTATTTCCGGCACTCGTCGAGGAGGGGCTGCCCGCCGGCTTCGAACGGGAACCCGCCGAAGGCTCCTCGCTCTGGCTCTGCGGCTACATGAACATGGCCGACGAACCGGGGTCGGAAGAGAAAGCCTACGACTATCTCAACGCCCTGCTCGACCCGGTCTCGACCGAGCCCCTTCTGGCGTCGGGCTTCGGCCACGCCAACCGCACCGGCATGGGAGCCTTCAGCGAAGAAGAACTGACGGCGGCGGGGCTCGAATCCATCGACGCCCCGGTGCTCGCCCAGCTGCCGCTGCCCGTTGAGGTGCGCGAAAAGCATTCGGAGACGTTCGAGAGGATCAAGGCCGGGTTCTAACACCTTTTCATTGCGTGAAAAAACAGGGCGGCGCTCCCGGCGGGAGCGCCGCCCTGTCGTTTCCGGGACCGTGCGCCGGGCAAAGCCGAGTCCCGCGGCCGCTCCCCTCATACCCAATATGCCGGGCCGAGGACCTCGCGGCTGCGACCGACGCGGGCTTGCGCCGCCGGGACAGGAACGGAACTCCACCGGCCCCGACACGCGTTCAAGAGAATGAACCGGGGGTGGGTGGCCCCCGTATTCCTCACAGATCCCGAACGCAAACCGGAGCCGACATGCTCGATCTTCTCAATACCCTTTTGGCACTCGCCTCGATCGGTTTCGGCCTGATCGGCTGGTTCGCGCCCCGCTACACCATGCAGGTGCTCGACCTGCGCCCGGAGGGTTCGACCATGGGCGTCTCCGAAATCCGCGCCGCCTCCGGGGCGCTTTTCGTCGGCCTCGGGGCCGGCGCCATCTTTCTCGCAGAGCCGTTCGCCTACGCCATGGTCGGCTTTGCCTGGGCCGGCGCGGCCGTCGGGCGGATCACCTCGATATTCGCCGACGAACAGCCGACCCGGCGCACCTGGGGCTTTTTCGCGACCGAAGCAGTCATCGCGGGCGCTCTGCTCGCAATCAATCTCTGACGCTTGATCGGGCGGGTCGGCGCCCCTATGTTCAATGTGTTCCCGCAAGGGGACTATGGACATAAACGCGCCCGTAATAAGCGGATCGGACCCGGGGGCGGTACCCGGCGGCTCCACCATAAACCACCGTCGTTGGCGGGGATCATGGGGCCGAAACAGGATCGACGGACGTCTAAAGGGGTTGGCTTTGTCCCGGTGAGGTACCACCGTTATCGGTCCGACAAGTACAGTTGCCAACGACAACCGTGCTCCGGTCGCGCTCGCAGCGTAAGCTGCGCGCAAGATCGAAAATTAAGCCCTTGCGCCTAGCAGCGTAAGGCGGGGTTCGCAGGCACCTGGCAACAGAAGCCTGCACTACCATCTCCCTGTCACCCGAAACGTCAGCCGAGCATCGCTTCGCAGGGTTTGTAGCCGTGCGCCTGGCTCGACGATGGACATTCGACGCCCCGCCGGGAATAGTTCCGACGATCATGCTGACGCGTATGCTTCTTCTGCTGGGTCTGGCGTCGGGGGTCCCGTCCGCCCCCGCGAGGGCCTGCGAGACCGCACTGATCCTCGCCGTCGACGTTTCGAATTCCATCGACTCCGGCGAATACCGAATCCAGGCCGAGGGTATCGCCGACGCTCTCCTCGATCCGCTCGTGATGGAGGCCCTCGTGAGGGGCCGGGTGGCGCTCATGGTCGTGCAGTGGTCCGGCACCGGCAAGCAGGTGATATCGGTGCCATGGCGGCGCATCGCCAGCGATGCCGACGTCCGCGCCCTGGCCGGCGAGGCCCGGGCGATGACCCGCGCCATCACCCTGTCGAACACGGCGGTGGGTGATGTCGTCCGCTTCGCCCGGGCACAGTTCGGATCGGTGCCCGATTGCGCGCGACACGTCATCGACATTTCCGGCGACGGCGACGACAATGCTGGCACCCGGCCGGAGGCCGAGCGTCGGCTGGCCGAGCGCCAGGGTGTCACGATCAACGCACTGGCCATTGAATCGCTCGGGTTGTCGATCACCAACTATTATCGCCAACGGGTCATCACCCGGGACGGATTCGTGATGACGTCGCGCGGTCATTCGACCTATGCCGAAACCCTGAAGCTGAAGATCCGCCGCGAGGTCGCACAGGTGATGTTCTGACCGCGGGACGCGGTGTCATACGCCTGTCACACGCCCCGCGCAGGGGAGAGCCATGACGAGCGACCCTGATCCTCCGACCCCCGGCATCGACGCCTCCGGCGCGGCTATCTCGCCGCCTCCGCGCGACGTGACCCTCGGCGCGCTCGCCTCTGTCTTCGCCCGGATCGGCGTTTTGTCCTTCGGCGGGCCGGCAGCGCAGATCGCCCTCATGCACAACGAGCTTGTCGAGACCCGACCCTGGCTCACCGAGGCGCAGTTTCTGCGCGCGCTTTCCTTCTGCATGCTCCTTCCGGGCCCAGAGGCGATGCAACTCGCCACCTATGCCGGCTGGCGGCTGAGGGGCGTGCCCGGCGGGCTGATCGCGGGCGGGCTTTTCGTCATCCCGGGCGCTCTGGTGATCGCCGCCCTCGCCTCGGCCTTCGTCGTCTGGGGCGGGGTGCCGCTTGTCGAGGCGGCGTTTCTCGGCATCAAGGCCGCCGTCGTGATGATCGTCGTCCAGGCCCTCTGGCGACTGTCGAAAAAAGCGCTGCGCGGCACCGCAGACTGGGTCGTCGCCGCACTGGCTTTCACGGGCATCTTCTCTCTCGGCCTGCCGTTTCCGCTCATCATAGGCGCCGCTGCGCTCTGGGGCGCGCTCTCGGCCGCATCGGCGCCCGACGCCGAACCGCCCGCCCTTCGGCCGCGAACAGGCAATCTCGGGACGGTGGGGCTGTGGCTCGGGCTCTGGCTCGCTCCGCTCGTGGCGCTGCAAATCGTGGCGCCCGGGCTTCTCGCCGACGTCGCCCTGTTCTTTTCGAAACTCGCAATCGTCACCTTCGGCGGGGCCTACGCGGTGCTCGCCTACATGACCCAGGAGATCGTCGTCGATTACGGCTGGATCACCACCGAGGAGATGCTGGTGGCCCTCGGTCTCGCCGAAACCACGCCCGGCCCCCTCATCCTCGTCACCGAGTTCGTGGCCTTTCTCGCCGGATACGCCGAGGGCGGCTTTCCACTCGCCTTCGCCGCCGCCCTTGTGGCGCTGTGGATGACATTCGTGCCCTGCTTTCTCTGGATTTTCAGCGCCGCACCCTGGATCGAATGGATCACCGGCCGCCCGCGCCTGCAGGGCGCGCTCGCGGCGATCACGGCAGCGGTCGTGGGCGTGATTCTCAACCTGTCGCTCTGGTTCGCGCTGCATGTCTTCTTTTCGACGCTCGGCACGGTCGGGCTCGGCCCGGTGGAGGTGATCCGGCCCGACTGGGCCAGTCTCGACGAACGGGCCGTCGCGCTGTCGGTTCTGGCGGGCGTCGCGCTCTTTGTCATGCGCATGGGCCTCGTGCCGGTGATCGGCCTTGCCGCCCTGGCCGGCATCGCGCTCAACGCTGCCACGTAAGCCGCCGGGCCGGGCTTCCAATCGGGACCGAATCTCTTATGGTGAACCCAATCGGAGGTGCTGAATGACCAGCTCGATCGACTATGGCAACCTGATGTATGCCGCCATGCGGTCGCTGATACACGATGTGCTTCAGCAGGTGGCCGATGATGGCCTGCCGGGCGCGCACCACTTCCTGATCACATTCGACACGATGCACCCCGACGTCGAGATCGCCGACTGGCTGTCGGATCGCTACCCCGACAAGATGACGATCGTCATGCAGCACTGGTTCGACAACCTCGAAGTGACTGACGAGGGCTTCACGGTGACGCTGAACTTCGGCGATCAGCCGGAGACCCTGTTCGTGCCTTTCGACTCGATCAAGACATTCGTCGATCCGTCGGTGGAATTCGGGCTCCGCTTCGAGACCCAGGAGGAGGAAGAGGAAAGCCCCGCCCCGCCGCCGCCCGAGCCCCGGAGCCCCGTACCCGAAGCGACTGGGGACGGAAACGGAGACGGGAGCCCGCAGGTCGTCAGCCTCGACTCGTTCCGCAAGTAACGCCCTAAATTCGCCCGTTTCCCGTGCCATGTCCCCTACGGACATGGAGGATCACGGATGCTTTTCAGGGCACTGAGACGAAAATCGCCGGTTACGGCACGCGTGGGCGCGGCCCGCTACGGGGTCCTGGCTGTGTTGCCCCTCAAGGCGGGCGATGCGGAGATCGTCGAGGGCTTCGCCCGCCCCTTGCGCGAAAAACTCGTGGCCTCGGCCCTGGGCGACCTCGTCGGCTACAAGCTGCGCGAGGGACGAAGCGGCGAGCCGGCCGGCCTCGAACTTCACCTCCAGCTTGCCTCGGCTCATCCGAGGGCCTTGCAATCGGTCGGCAACATGCTCAACGACATGGACGCTCCGGTGGGCTCGACGATCGAGTTCACCGAAACCGGCCAGCGCCACCTCTTCGGGCGAACCGAAGGCGTCGCCGTCGAAATCGGCGCGGGTGTCGATTGGCTCGCCTTCGCCGAGGCCGCCGTCGAGACGCTCGCCGGCGACGCGGTCTACCAGGGATCCCGGGAGGTCGCGGGCCGCAGACGGCTCTATTTCTACGGCGAGAACGCCACCACGATCGCGACCACGATCCGGGCCGCCGCCCAGCTCGACCCGCGTCTCGCGGATGTCGAGGCTCACCGGCTGACCTGAGGCGACCGCAAGAAGGGGGCTTTCCGCCCCCTCTGCGGCTTCGCCGCATTCACCCCCGAGGATATTTCAAGACCGATGAGGACGCCGCCCATGCGACGCGATTGCGGCGCCGACCCCGGCCTCATATAGCTTGGCGCGATCACGAAGGAGCGCCAGATGACCGCCACACGTACAGAAACCGACAGTTTCGGCCCGCTCGAGGTTCCCGCCGACAAGTACTGGGGCGCCCAGACCCAGCGCAGCATCCTGAATTTTCCGATCGGCTGGGAACGGCAGCCTGTCGCCATCGTCCGTGCCCTCGGCGTCATCAAGCAGGCGTGCGCGGAGGCGAACAAGGCCCGCGGGGCCCTGCCCGGCGAAATCGCCGACGCGATCGTCGCGGCCGCGGGCGAAGTCGCGGCCGGCAGGTTCGACGACAACTTCCCGCTCGTCGTCTGGCAGACCGGCTCCGGCACCCAGTCGAACATGAATGCCAACGAGGTCATCGCCAACCGCGCCATCGAGATCCTCGGCGGCGAAATCGGCTCGAAGGCCCCGGTGCATCCGAACGATCACTGCAACATGGCGCAATCGTCGAACGACACGTTTCCGACCGCCATGCACATCGCCACCGCCATGACGGCGCGGGACATACTCCTGCCGGGCCTGAAGAAGCTTCGCCAGGCCCTCGACGAAAAGGCGCGGGCCTGGGACGACATCATCAAGATCGGCCGCACCCACACGATGGACGCGACCCCCCTGACCCTCGGGCAGGAGTTTTCGGGCTATGCCCACCAGGTCGCGAAGTCGATCGAGCGGGTGGAGGCCGCTCTCGACGACATCTACGAACTCGCCCAGGGCGGCACCGCCGTAGGCACCGGGCTCAACAGCCCCGAAGGCTGGGGCGAGGCCGTGGCGGCCAATATCGCGCGGATCACCTCGCTTCCCTTCGTGACAGCGCCGAACAAGTTCGAAGCACTCGCCGCACATGACGCGATGGTGGCGATGTCGGGGGCCCTGAAAGCGTCGGCGGCGAGCCTCTTCAAGATCGCCAACGACATCCGGTTGCTCGGTTCGGGACCCCGCTGCGGGCTCGCGGAGCTGAGACTTCCCGAGAACGAGCCGGGCTCTTCGATCATGCCCGGCAAGGTGAACCCGACCCAGTGCGAGGCGATGAC
>CAZPPH010000103.1:0-5554 GCA_964588375.1 uncultured Rhodobacterales bacterium
CGACCCCCGGGTCGCGGCAGAGCGCCCGTCACCAGTCCCGGTGGCGGGCGTTCGCTATCATGCGCCGGTAAAGGCGGCCTCGACGCCGACCTCGTCCAGGTGCCACAAAATCTCCAGGCGCGCGCCGACGACGTCGGGGTCGACGGTGTCCTTCAGCTCGGCGCGGAGCTGGTCGCAAAGCCGCCCCAGCTCGGTGTCGGTGCCGGGCGACACGACGTCAAGCGCGGCAGCGCCCAAGACGTGGAGGGCGGGCTGTGTGAAGTCCTGAAAGTAGTCGGTGTTGTCGCCCGGCTTGTAGGCCTGGGTCCAGCCCCAGGCGGTCCTTGCGAACTCGAAGGCGACCTCCAGCTTCCCGGTGTCGGGGGGTCGGTTATGTCCGATCTTGCTCACTGCCTCGTTCCTTCTCTCTGTTGTTGGTTGGCCAGGACGGCGGAGGAGAGTGCCGCCCTGGCCGTTATCCCCGCGGGGGGACGATCCCGCGGGGGTCTCGTTCAGACGCCGAAGCGCGATCGACGCCCTCGCTCTGTTTGCTCGCCGGGCGTCGTCTCGCCATACATGCGTCGCGCTTTCTGCGTCTCGGGGTCGGCATCCTGGGCCGCCTTCACCGCGGCCCTGGTGGCGTCGACGCCCTCCTTGCGCTTCGCCTCCATCGCCGCCGTCTTCTCCAGCGGCGACATGCCCCGGTAGGGGTCGGCGTGGCGGGGGGCGGCGGAGTTGGGGCCGACATCGCGCAGGGCGGCGCGGCGATTCTCGGGGGTGATCGGCGCGCCGATCGTTTCCTTCTTCTCTTTCTCGGCGGCGGCGGCCTCGGCCTCCTTGCGCCGACGGGCGAACTCTCGGTTCAGGAACGCGTTCGGTGTAGCCATGGTCTGTCCTTTCTTTTGTGGTTACCGGCGGAACACGGAGCCGGGGCCCGCTCGGAACGTGGTTCTAGGGTTCTCGGGCCGCTCAAAGGTGATCGGCTTATCGCCCTGGCGAGGGCTCGGCGCGGACTGCGTCGGAACGTAGATGTTGGGGTTCACCTGGCGGTTCAGGGCCAGGCGCTGGGCGGCCCGCCGCGCTTTTTCGTGCGGGCTGTCGGGCTGTCGGGCGCGGTGGATACCGGTGGTTCGCATGGTTACCTCCATTGAATGTCGTGGGCCGGTACGTCGCCGTGATACCGGGGTTCGTTGTCTTCGCCGTCGAGCCATCGGTGATGATCGTCGAAGTCGCGGGCGCTCGGGTCGAAGCCCATACGCTCGGCGTGGCGCTGGCGGCGGCGGATCGCGTCGGCGGAGTTGTTGTGGCTGTAGTATCGGCTGCCGTCAGGACCCCTCTCGAACGCTGGGATGCCGCCGCGGGCGGGTAGGCGGTCGAGGCTGACGAGGTTGGGGTTCGGCACCCGCCCGGCGAACGTGAGCATCACCGCGTCGGCGATGTCCGGGCTCCTGCCGATCCTGTCGCGGATATCGTCCTTCGATTCCAGGATCAACTTGTTCGTGTTCTGCTGGTACTTGAACCGCATCACGGTGAGCTCTTCCAACAGCTCCTGGTCGTCGGGGATCGAGGTGTCGTCGCGTTCGATCCAGTCTGCCACCTCGAAGGCCATGAACGACCTCATGTTGGCGTAGATTTTCTGGGCTTCCTCGTCGGGTGCCCTTCCGCCAAAGTCGATCTCGATCGGCGTGAGCCCGTACTGGCGCAGGAGATCGCAGATCGCCTTCCCGGCGTGGCCGCGGTCGACGAAGAGGCCATGCACCTGCCACTTGCGGCAGGCGTGGAAGACGCGGAGGGCGAGCTCCTGGGCGCTGGGGTTCGTGATGACCTCATAGTGCAGCAGGGCGGGGCCGTTGCGGATCGCCAGGACCGATCGGTCGCGGTCCTGGATGCCGACGTCGAGCCCTGCGATGGTCGAGTACATCTTGCGGTATTCCTGGCGCATGCGCTCGGGGACGTCGCGGCGCTGGGCCTCGATCGCCTTCTCGGTGCGGACCACCTGGTCCTCCGTGCCGACACCAAAGTCGCAGAGATATTCCCTGCGGAAGCCCGACGGGTTGCGGAACGTGGCCTCGATCTCGGCCTGGCGCTTCGCGTTGAAGACCCCGGCCCGGTCCATCGGCACGCGGATCGCGACCCAGTTCGGTTCGCGGCAGGCCATCTGGAACATCGCCGCCAGGGCGTCGGCCTGCCCGCGGACGGTGCCGATGAACACCGCCCAGGGGTTGTCGATCGCCGTCTGCGTGGGCATCAGCACGTCGGTGACAAAATCCATCGAACACTGCCCCGCTTCGTCGAGAACGAAGCCCGTGATGGTCCTGCCACGCGCAGAACTGGCGCCCGTGTCCTGGTCGTTGGCGCCGATCAGGGAGATCGTCGAGAACTCGCCAGGTCGGTCGGTCGCGGGGATACGAACGACGAGGTCGCCCTCCTTGACCTGGACGCCGGGGATTTTCCGCGCGAACGCCTTGATCCGGTCCCAGGCCACTGCCTTCGCCGTGACGCGGGTGGGGGCGACGTACAGATAATCGCCGTGGCGGTGTAGGGCTGCCAGGACGAGCAGCAGGTAGGTGAGCTCGCCCTTGCCGTGTTGGCGCGCTGCGACGATGACGGCGCCGCGGATGTTCGGGTCGGCCATGAACCGGTGAACAATGCGCTGCCAGGAACGCGGGCGGTATCCAAAGTCGATGGTGCCCTCGGGCGTCTCGGCCGTCAGCCTGGCGCGGTCCTTTTCGTCGTCGGCCTCCGCCAGGTGCGCGAGATCGACCTCCAGGCTGCCGTCGGGGAGCTCGACGTAGCCGCGGTCGTTGACCTTGGCGGGTTCGGTGCTGGCCTGGCGGCGTCGCTCGCGCTCCGCTGCTTGCTCCAGCTTCGCGAGGAGCTCGTCCTGCTCGTCAGGATCGAGCTTGGCGAGGATGTCGTCGAGGTAGCCCCCGGCGCCTTCGTAACGGGTCATTGCTTCCTCCTCCGTCTGCGGCGCACAGGCGGCTCTGGGGCGGCCTGGGGCTCCTCGGGTGTGTCGGTGCCTGGATCGGCCCCGACGGCGTCCTGGGTTTGGAGATCGAGCGTCTGGCGCTGTTCGAGGGCCTCCGGTTCGGAATCGTGCTCGATCGTGTCGCCTGCACCCGGTGGCGCGACGCCTTCTGCCAGGACCAGGCGGAGGACGCCGCCTTCGCCGCCGGAGGTTACATCCAGCTGGGTCGCTGAGACATCCGGCGCGATCTTCCTGAGCAGTGCCTGGGCCGTGCTGACGCGCATTCCCAGGTCGGGAGGGTCGGTGTAGCCGATGACCCTACCCTTCTCATCCCGCTCGGGGATTTTCTCGCCGCGCACGATCGCGAGCAGGAACGGGACGAGGTCCGACTGCCGGAGCTCCTCCCGCATCTGCGCGTTCCAGGCGTTTGGCGAGGGCTTGCTCATGCTCAGATCGCCTCGATCTCCAGCGCCTTCGCGTTGTCCAGGAGGTTGCCCTGCTGGTGGTTGTAGTCCGTTCGCCGGATGGCGGGCTGAACGTCGGAGTGCTTGTCCGGCCACTCGCCCTTGCGGATGACGTGGCGGATCGCGCTGGGGGCGATCACCCAAGGTCCGAACACGACCCAGCTCGCGTCTGCGTCGAAGAGGTCCTCGACGACGGCCGGATCGCCGGTGGCGGACCAGACGATCGTGTCATCGGCATCGATGTCGAACAGCTGTGCCACGATCGAGGCCGCGGGCAGCTGGAGAGGACGGGCGGCGGGCTGCGTCGGGTCGCTGAACGCTCGAGCCTCGCCGACCTGGGTGGGCTGCTCGTCGGCGAACACGGTCGGCCAGCGCTTGAGGACGCGGGCGACCGACTTGAAGGTCATCTGAAGGTCCTCGGCGATCTCGGCGATGGCGGCCTGGTCGGTGCCACGCTTCTGTCGGTGGAGCTCCAGCATCCGGCGTTTCGCTGCCGCGATGCGCTGCTTGCTGTAAGGGAACTGCGGGGTCGGGACGTGCTCGACGGTGTCGATGTGGGGCATGGGGCTAGTCCTTTTCGGTCAGGTCTGCGTTGCGGGTGGCGGGGGTCCATCGGATGAAACTCAAGCCCAGACGATCCAGGCGTTCCAGGGTGCTCACTCTGCTCGTCGCTTCGACGTCGATGGCGATCCGATCGCCGCTCGGGAGCTCGATCAGTGCGCCGGTGACGGGCGTGTCGGCGAGCGGGCGGAGGGCGCGGCGGGCGCTCTTCCACTCTTCCCTGGTGTATCCGAGGTGCTGGCTCACATCCTTGTCGGTCCACTTCTCCGGCTGGAGATGCTCGAGCAGCTCTGCCAGGGCGGCGTCAGGGCTGCGGTAGGCGGGCACCAGGCCGTGCCGGGAGGCGAGGTCGCCGAGCCAGGGATGCGGGTTGATCGGCTCCTGGTCCTGGGCCTTCTTGGTCTTGGCCTTGGCCTTGGCCTTGGTCTTGCGCTTCGCGGCGGCCATCGGTCAGCCCTCGGCCGCGTCGACGTGGCGCCAATACAGCCCCTGGCGGATGTCGCGGAGGCTGCGGACGGGGACGCCGGTCACGCGGGAGATGCGCTCCATCTCGCCCGTTGCGAACCTGGTGATCGTCTTCGCATTGGCGAGCTCGCGCTTGGCCTGGGCGACCTGGTCGGTCGTGAGCTTGGCCAGGGGGTGATCCTCGCCCCGGCGGCGGCCGCTGGTGGCGGGTGTGTCGGTGGCGGTCTGCATCTCTTCACTCCTCGTGTCGATCGGTTGGTGCCCCTAATATACCGGGTGCCGGTTCCACGGCGCACCCTAGAAACCGTCATCCGAGCGGATGATCGCGAGAAGTGTAAGACACTGGCAGGAAAGCACTCTCCTGCAGATTATCCGGCAAGGTAACAGGTGGGGGGTTATCCGGGGTTCGATCCCAGTATTTCCGCGGCGATCTCGGCGTCGGGGCGATCGACGACGTAGCGCCTGGCGGTGTCCGCGTCGGGGAAGTCGTCGGGCAGGTGTTCGAGGACCTGGACGATTCGCGCCTCGATGTCGTCGGCCGCTGCGATGCCGGTGCGGGCCAGGCTGAGCTCCCAGCCGGTGCGGCGGTTGTGGAGGATGTCGTCGGCCGTGAGACGGCGCTCCTGGGGCGTCGGGCGGCGGTAGCAGACGGGTGGGCGGGGCAGGCGCATCAGGGCGTCCTCCGGCGGGGGCAGGTAAGCCAGGTAAGCACCATGCAGGGGGTTCGCCCAAACTCTACAAACAACACACCAACAACCACAGAACAGGTAACGTGTACTGACCTATATAGAGAGAAAGACTTAAAACAATGTTTATAGTTACCCCTGCTTACCTTCTTACCTGAATACCACCCCCGCCCAAGGTACTGTTTTTTCTCGGTCTTGTGAGGTACCGCCCCCGCCCAAGTAAGCAGACCTCCGCGCCCTTCGCCGAGCGGTACCTCGACCGTTCTCCACCGCCCGTCATCAGGGTACCTCTCCCAGCCCCTCGCGGGTCGTGAAAAACGGCCCCAGGTAAGCAAGAGGCGGCCCAGATCGGACCGCCCCCTGCTTACCCTTGCATACCCCTGCTTACCCATCGGAGCCCCTCTTCGAGATGCGGTCGGCGTGCTCCT
>CAZPPH010000103.1:5564-10192 GCA_964588375.1 uncultured Rhodobacterales bacterium
GACCCCTCCGGCGCGAAGGTCAGGGCCTCGGCGCGCTCCTTCAGTGACATCTCCACGAATCGATCCGCGGCCTCCTGACCCTTCGCCAGGACATTGACCGTGCCTTTGCCGAGCACGTTCACCTTCGCACCGCCGCTGGCGCCGTAGACCTTCACCCAGCCGTTGATGCCAGCACCGCCCGACGTCTGCGTGTTCAGCTCGCCGTGCAGGTTGGTGAGCACCTCGCGCGGCACATCGTCGAGCTTGGCGCTCTGCCGCGCCGCCCCCTCGATCTCGCCGGGCGTCACGTAGATGCGACCCTCTGCGTCGACCTTCTCGAGGGCGGCCTCCAGGTATTCCATAGACGGCTTCTTCGACGCCTCGACCATCCTGGTCTTGGTGACTGTCGGCGTGCCCACCATGAAGACCTCCTGGCGCGGTTCGTGGTTCTCCTCCGGCCAGACGACGGTGTGGTAATGCAGCACGCTCGCCAGCATGTCGGGGTGGAACTCCATCCCCTTGCCGGTGCGCACCTCGTTGATGCGCCGGTAGAGGTCCTCGTTCTTGTCCAGCGCACCCTTCGCGCCGTTCGCGTAGGCGTTGAACCGACGGTTGCTGGTGCGAAGGTCGAACGCGATCCCCGACAGGTTGTTGGTCGCCATATGCATCGACCCGTAGATGTGGTCATCGAGGTCGCGGCCGTACTTCTCCTTGCCCCTAACCTTGCCGCTGGAGGTCTCCAGCTTGTCCTTCAGAGCGTCCCACGATTTCCGGTCGACGTGCTTGAGCTCGGGGATGAACCAGAGCAGCGAGTTGAACTGCCAGTCGTTGTACTGCTCCTGGCCCTTCGAGGTGTCGATCATCCCAGGCGAGACGCGCTCGCAGTTGTCGGGGCCCAGGGCGCCGAAGAGCATGCCTTCGACCAGGGTGTTCCTCCCCACGCCCTCGACGCCGTCGGCGACGTAGAGCTGCGTGACGCCGCGCTGCTCGCGGTGGAGGAACTTGTAGCTCGTCACCTCCTCCCAGAGCAGCCGCTCGTCGTCGCGGTCGAAGATGTGTGCGATGAGGTCGCGGTAGAGCTCGACGAGTTCCTCGCGGGCCTCTCCGAGACGCGGCGGCCGATAGAGGTTCTGCTCCAGGTGGCCATAGTCGTTCTTGACGACCGTCAACGCCGAGGTCGGTCGGTAGGCAACGCCCTCGATCCTGACCGGCAGGCGGCTCTCGAGGAACCGCTCGCCGACCGGGATCGGGATGACCTTCTTCTCGCTGCCGTCCTCGTACCGATCGACGACGATCCAGGCATCGAGGTTGTAGAAGTCCTTCACCGCCTTGCCGGTGATGCCGACCTTGTAACCGGCGAGGCCCGGCGCCAGGCTGCGCCACTGCTTCTGAGGCGATGCGCCGTACTCGTGGACGTGGATGTAGCGCGCCGCCAGGAGCCGCGCCTTCGCCTCGACCTGCTCTCCGTACTTCTCTGAGAAGTCCTCCGTCGCCGCCTGGTAGGCCGCGATCACCGCCTCGGTGTCCTCGTCCTCGACCGAGGGCTCGACGTGATACCGCCGCAGCACCTTCACCAGCTCGACCATCACCGGGTCGAACTCCTCGTCCTCGGCCTGGTCTTCGACCTGGTCGTCATCCTGGCCGTCGACCTCGGGCTCCCCGGGCGCGTTCACACTCTTCAGCGTCTCGCCCAGGCGCTCGGCCCGCGACGACCACAGCGTCGGGTCCTCGCTCGACGGCCAGTGCCAGGTCTCGTGCTCGAAGTCGAAGACGCCGACGACGCCGTTCTGCTTCCGCAGGCACCACCCCCGCTCGGGGTTCGTCCCCTCGCCGACGATCTCGAGCATGCGGACGGTGTCGCCGGTGTCGAGCGCCTCGTAGTCGACCTCCTCGGGGAAGTCGCGGCTGCCGGTGTAGAAGGTCACCTCCGGGTCGAGGTCGTAGACCTTCGGATGTTGGCCGCCGCTGCCCGGTTGCGGCCGCTCGTCGAGGACCCAGCCCGCGTTGTCGAGGACCTGGCCCCAGGCGCGGTAGAACTCCATCAGCTGCTTGTGCGTGACCACGGGGAGCTCGCTGCGCGGCACGTTGACCGGCGATCGGTCGTCGAGCCACTGATAGAGTATCTCTCCCTCGCCGTTCTCGTCGGCGGGCGTGTGCGGGCCCAGCGCGCCGATCTGGCACTCGCCACCGCGGAAGAACTCGATCGTCTGCGGTTTCTCGTTGCCCGCGCTCCTAGTCCACCCGCCCTTGGTCTCTGTCCTGGAGATGTCGTCGACGGTCGTGCCGGGCGTGAAGTAGCGGTGCGGGCCGATGTTCTTGCCGGGGCGCGGGAAGGCGTCGTCGTCCTGCTTCTTCGGCGGCGCCACGCGGAACACCCAGCACTCCTTCGCGGCGCCCTCCCGGTAGCGCACCAGGACCTTGTCGGCCCAGTCGTCGCCGAGGATGTCGGCGGCCCGGTTGAAGAGCCCCTTGACCATGTCCTCGTCGTCGACGTCGACGTCCAGGGCGATGAGGTCGCCCTCGACCAGGAGGCCGGTCGACGGGTTCTCGATGTGGCGCAGCTCGCCGGTGTCCTCGTCCTCGACCATGGCGGTGTCCCACCAGCGCACGGAGGCGGTGGTGCCCTTCTCACGTCGCTCGATGGCCTTCTCGGCCCAACCGCGGCCGCGGGTCCGCTTGCCGTTGTTCGGGACCCAGCAGTAGCCGTTCTTCTGCATCGCGATGCGAAGCTCGGTCTGTGGGTTCTCGTATGCGTTCCTGCTCATGTTCTTTCCTTCCCTTGCCTCGGGGTGTTGTTGGCGGCGGCCAGGTCGCCCCGGCCGCCGGGATTCTTGTCAGGCCGCCAGACGGCTTCCGTCCGGCAGCAGCTTCGCCGGGTCGAGCGGGTCCTCGAAGGGTTCGTCGATATCGACGCGCCGCGTCCTGGGGCGATCGAGGAGGACGTGCTCGCCGGGTGTTTCCGGGTCGAGCAGCACCCACACGAAGTTCTGAGTGCCGCCGTACTTGGAGCCGGGGAACCACTTCACGCGGCCCACGGGCACGGTCTTCCGGGCGTGCGGATTGATCTCGGCCCAGAGGTGGGTGAAGAGCTTGTCCGACGGGATCAGCCACCACGACGGCCTGCCGTCGGCGACCGCCCGCGTGAGTAGCGGGAACAGCCAGTCGTTCCGGTAGACGGGGTTCGAGATGATCATCGAGGCGACCGACCGCGAGGGCCAGTTTTCGACGAAGTTAGAATCTTCATCATCCCAAGAGTTCCCGAGGACGATCTTGCCCGGGGCGGGCGCCGCCGGTTCCGGCTGGGTGCCATTGCCAGGAATCCAGAAGGCGGCGGTGCAGATACCCTGCGGCGCTTCCTCTGCCAGCCTGGCGATCCCGTGGCCCCGCCCGGCGCATGGGTTCATGAAGGTGAAGGGCGACTGCGGCAGATACGGGATCAGCGGCAGAACCGCGTGCCTCGGTGTCGCGTACCAGTCGTTCGGAACTCTGTCGAAGGTCGATTTCCTGGCCATCACGCTGCCTCCGCCATGCTGGGATCGAGATGGTCGGCGAACCAGGCAAACGCCTCGCGCCGGGTCTCGAACTCGGGCAGGCCGCGGCCGTGCGCCTTGCGCAGCGCCTCGGTCGAAAGGTCGAGCAGGGCGCCGAGCTCCTTCGCCGACATCTCCGCGTCGAACCATCGCTCGTTCCTGCGGATCGAGCGATCGAGCAGCTCGCGATGGCTCAGGGTGCCGAACGGGTACGCCCGGCGCAGCGCCAGGAATACCGGATCGCGGCTGACGCAGGGCGTGACCATGATCGCATGGGTGGAGGGGTAGTATACTGTCGACGTCTTCGTGCCAGGCAGCGGCCTTGCACCGGCGGGCGCGTGCCCTCGGCTCCTGGCGGCGTCGAACGCCTCGCGGCTCCGACCCATCAGCTCCGCAGCTCGGGCGAGCGTGAGCGGGGCCAGGAGCAAGTCCGGGTTCTCGTCGTTGTAGGTGTCGATGAACCGCGCGAGGGCTTCGGGCTCCTCGGCGATGACGGTCATCGGGCGCAGGTATGTTGCCGGGTTCATGGCCAGACATCCTTCTCTTCGGCGCGCCAGACTTGGTCGAGTAGGGGGGCACGCGCGCCAGCACCCAGACCGGTTCTGTTCTGAAGAGTTTGAAGTCCGGCATTGGCGGTGCGTCGCCGTGGCCTGATCCTGCCGCGCGATCGCGGAAGGCGTGGTCGGTGCCCTGGGTATAAAAATCGCACGGGCATCGCGACCGATCGCAAATATGCCATAGCGACGGCTGACAGCGCAACTTTCTGGCTGCGGCAGGCTGTCGCACCCCTACCGAGGGTCACCCGTGTTTGCGGCGTGGGGCCGCTGTCGGCTATACTACGGGCAGAGATCGAAGACGCCGGGGCTCCTTCTCTCCCCGGCAGATCGTCTCCAGCGCCTCGGACGCCCCCGGCCAATCGGCTGGGGGCGTTCTCTTTCCGGCCCCGGGAACCCCTCGATGTTACCTCGCCTCGGCCAGAACGGCGCAGAACCCCAGTAGAACAGGGTCTGTAACATTACGTGATCGTCATGATGGGCGACGACAGAGCCGTGGCTGAAGTGTATGTCGCCGGCCGCGACGCCCTGCGCCGCTGAAACGGAGCGCATTCCCGGATCGGAT
>CAZPPH010000104.1:0-10064 GCA_964588375.1 uncultured Rhodobacterales bacterium
AGGAGGAATGGGAATGCCTATATTCTGTAGGGCTCGCGGTCTTGTCGGACCCTAGGACGGCGACGCCTGAGTCGAAACCCCCAGCCTATATGGGGCCAGCGCACCCTATATATATGATATATATGGGATAAAGGCGCCTGTCCGGCCTCCACGGTATCGTACGCCCTATACGGGGATACCGCGCCCCCTACCTGACGAGCCGGAGCGCGGGACGCCCCGGCTCCGGAGCCGGATCGGCCGTTTGCATCATGTCTCCGAGGACGCCTGACACCTGCTGACCCGCGCGACGGATCGGCTCGTCGGCAAGGTGCGCGTAACGCTCCGTTGTCTGGTAGCTCGAATGTCCCAGAAGCTTGCCGACGGTCAGGAGGTCGATCCCGTTCTGCACGGCGATCGAGGCGAAGGTGTGCCGGAGGTCGTGGATGCGGACGTCCGAAAGGTCGGCAATTCCGCGAATGCGCCGCCAGGGTCGCTGGAGATCGGTGATATGGCTCTCCGGGAAGCGGCCCTCGATCACGTAAGGGTTTCCGTTCGTGCGCGGCAGGGTCGAGAGAATGCGTAGCGCCTCGTTGGACAGTGGAATGCGCCGGGCGCCGGTCTTGGTGTCCCGCAGATGGAGGTATCCGCCTCTGACCTCGTCCCAGCGCAGCTTCTGGATTTCACCGTGCCGGCATCCCGTGAGGATCAGAAGCCGAAAGGCGGCCGTCACGAATGGGCTTTCCGACCCGTTGGCCTCCACCGTGTTCAGAACCTCGGACAGGCGTGCGAGCTCCTCCGCGTCGAGAAAGCGCTCCTTCCGCTCCTCACGGTACTTCGGGATCAGTCGACAGGGATTGCTGCCGTCCTGTCTCAGCCCCCAGAGTTCGGCGAGACTGAACATCTTAGACATGACCGCAAGAACGCGATTGGCCTGATGTGGCGTCTCGCGCATCGCGTGATGGAGCGCGGCGATGTCCGCCCTGGTCACTTCGGTCACCTTGTGAGCGCCGAGACGCGGGATCACGTGGTTCCGCACCTGCTGGCGGTAGTTGCGCTCCGTCGAGGACTTGCAGCGGATGGCCACATGGTCCGTCAGGAAGCGTTCTCCGAGGTCCCTGACGCTGATGGCCCGCCGACGGGTCGTACGCTCCTCGGACGGGTCTTCACCGCAGGCGACCGCGCCCAGGCGCCGGCGCGCTTCCTGGCGCGCCTGGTCCGCCGTCAAGACGCCGTGATCTCCGATACGCGGCCGCCGCGTCCGTCCGCCCGTGTTGCGGTACTGGATGAGGTAGGTTTTGCGACCGGTCGAATAGACGCGAAGTCCGAAATTGGGGAGTGCGGTGTCCCAGATGAACGCTTCCCTGTCGCCCGGCGCCAGAGCCTCGACGGCCCGGGTCGTGAGCTTCATCCGATTGACCTCTCTGATCGGCTTTCTTGCCATCGCGCGCCTCCTGATCCCCCGTCGCGTTTGCGCGCTTCCGGAAGCATATCGGAAGCAACAGAACGCGAATTCTGGCGCAAGAGATGGAAGGTCGGCGCAGCACGGGTCAACGAAAAACCATTCAAGTCAATGATTTGGGGTAAAAGGGCGCAGACGGGCGCAGGTGGGGGAATCCGGCCGAGCGCATCTTCTAATCAGCAGGTTGGGGGTTCGAGTCCTCCCGGGATCGCCATGAGGGTCAGCAACTCGTCGCGCGTTGGGTTTTCGGTGAGGCAGGGGCTTCGACCTCGTTTCGATCGCCCGGGTCGACTGACGCAGCCTTTTTGTCCAGGGTGGTGCGCGAAGATCCGGACGACGCCTTGCTTTTCGAGACGACGACGCCGGAATTCCTTCCTTGGCATTCTTCATCCGGTGCACGGCACATCGATAGATCCTGGGTGGCCGCGCGACGCGGTTCATGAGCGCTCGCTCGAACTGACGCCGGCTGCCCGGTTCAGGCCTCTTGGCACACGCGGATCTCGGTGCCCCAGGAGCGGCACAAACGGGCCAGTCCGGGCTTGACCGGCGCGTCGGTGAAGAAGCGGTCCATATCGCGGAGCGACGCGATGCGTACGGGAGCCGTTCGCTCGAATTTCGTGACGTCGGCAACGAGCATCGTCGAACGCGACCGGTCGATGATCGTCTGGTTCACCACGGCCTCCTGAATATCATAGTCGAGGAGATCTCCCGCCTCGTCGAGGGCCGAACAGCCCAGCACGGCATGGTCGAACCTGAATTGCTCGATGGTACGGACCGTGAGGGCCCCCACCAGGCCCGCGTCCGACCGGCGCAGCGAGCCGCCGGTCACCACGAGTTCGCAATCGACGTTCTCCAGCAGGATGTTGCCCACGTTGAGGTTGTTGGTGACCACCAGGAGATTGCGGTGGCGCACGAGGGCGCGGGCCACCGCTTCGGCCGTGGTGCCTATTCCGATGAAGACGGCCGCCTCGTCGGGAATGGCCTCGGCGCAGGCCCGGGCGATACGCGCCTTGCCCTCGGCCGCGAGCGACCGGCGGCTGGCGTATCCGATGTTGGTCACGCCCGATGGCAGGATCGCCCCGCCGTGCACCCGTTCGAGCTTGCCGATATCGGCGAGCTCCGTCAGGTCGCGCCGGACGGTCTGGGGCGTCACGCCGAAATGACTGGCGAGCATCTCGACAGTCACGCGACCTTCCCGGCGCGCGATGTCGAGTATCTCCGGCTGTCGGAAAGTCTGAGACATGCTTTCGGACTTGTTCGTTTCAGCGCGGATATGAGCTCTTTTCCGCAAAATTCGCAAGCTTCTGCATTCGGATCGTCGGAGTGAATGCCCGGACTGACCGGTCGAACGCCGATCTGGCGGAGTTCTGCGCCGCCACCGCCGCGATCGTCATGGAGGATTGCGAAGTCGATACGAATACAAACGAACATTCTTGATTGACAATACGTGTTGCTTTGTGTTCGTTTTGTATCGTTATGATGCGTTCAGATCGAGATGAGCAGTGATTGAGGCGGATTGCGATCTGCTGGTCGTCGGTGGCGGCGTGAACGGATGCGGCATCGCCCGCGATGCCGCCGGTCGCGGGCTCGCAGTGACGCTCGTCGAGAAGGGCGACCTCGCGCAGGCGACCTCCTCGGCCTCGACGAAGCTTTTCCACGGCGGGCTGCGATACCTCGAATATTTCGAATTCGGTCTCGTCCGGAAGGCCCTGATCGAGCGCGAGACACTGTTGCGCGCAATGCCGCACATTTCCTGGCCGTTGCGCTTCGTGCTCCCTTATCACGCCGATATGCGCTTCGAGGCGGAAACTCCGACGTCACGTCTGCTCACCGGCCTCATGCCGTGGATGAAGGGGCGCCGCCCGGCCTGGCTGATCCGGCTGGGGTTGTTCCTTTATGACAGTCTCGGGGGAAAAACGAGCTTGAAGGGCACCCGGACGCTCGACCTGAGAGATGCGCCCGAGGGCGCGGTTCTGGACGAGAGGTACCGCCGGGCGTTCGAATATTCGGACTGCTGGGTCGACGACGCCCGGCTCGTGGTCCTGAACGCCCGTGACGCCGAGGCGAGGGGCGCCGAGATTCTCACCCGCACCGAGATGGTCGCCGCCGAGGCGCACGGCGGCGTCTGGCACGTCACCTTGCGCGACGGCGAGAGCGGCGAAAGGGCGACCCGGACCGCCAGAATGCTGGTCAACGCCGGGGGACCGTGGGTCACCGACGTGATCGCCGGGGGCATGCGCCGAAATACGGGAGAGCAGGTGCGGCTCGTGCGTGGCTCGCACATCGTCACCCGCAAGCTCTTCGACCACGACAAGGCCTACTTCTTTCAGGGGATGGACGGGCGCATCATCTTCGCGATTCCCTACGAGGACGACTTCACTCTCATTGGCACGACCGATGTCGAGCATCGCGACCCGTCCGAACCGCCGGTCTGCACCGACGCCGAGCGCGATTACCTGCTCGCCTTCGCTTCGGAGTATTTCAGGGAGCCGGTCACCGCTGAAGACGTCGTATGGAGCTATTCCGGGGTCCGGGCGCTCTACGATGACGGGGCGGAATCGGCCACGGCGGCGACGCGCGACTACGTGCTGTGCATCGACGAGGGGGGCGGCGCGCCGGCTCTCAATGTGTTCGGCGGCAAGATAACGACCTATCGCAGGCTGGCCGAGGAGGCACTCGACAAGGTCGGTGACCATGTGCCGCTGGCGAAGCGCGCCTGGACGGCCGGGGCGAAGCTGCCCGGCGGCGACTTCCCGGTGGACGGGGCCGAAGATGTAATGGATGATCTTCGCGAAGCATATCCGTTTCTGACGGAAGCCTGGGCGCGGCGGCTCGTTCGCACTTACGGGACCGAGGCACGCAGCCTTCTGGGAAATGCGCGCCGGCTGGACGATCTCGGCCGCCGCTTCGGCGCGGATCTGACCGAACGTGAGGTTCGCTGGCTGATGGACCGTGAATTCGCGCGCACGGCGAGCGATGTGCTGTGGCGCCGCACGAAACTGGGCTTGAGGCTCTCGGCTGGGGAGGCCGCGGCACTCGATGCCTTCATGAACGAAAGCCGTTCCGGCCGAAACCGGACGGCAGCGGAATAAGACGGGCCGCCCGATTAACGGGCGGCGACAAGGGAGGATAGGCATGTCGCTGACGCTCGAGGGCGTTTCCAAGGTCGTGGGGGGATACACACATATCCACCCGATGGACCTGACCTTGTCCAAGGGGACGATGAACGTCCTGCTCGGACCCACGCTGTCGGGGAAAACCTCCCTGATGAGGCTGATGGCCGGGCTGGACAAGCCGGCGACCGGGCGGATCGTCTGGAACGGCGAGGACGTGACGGGGGTGCGCGTTCAGGACCGGGGCGTCGCCATGGTCTACCAGCAGTTCATCAATTACCCGACGATGTCGGTCTACGACAACATCGCGTCCCCGATGCGGCTTCTGGGCAAGTCGAAGACCGAGATCGACCGCGGGGTGCGCGAAGCCGCCGACCTCATGAAGCTGACGCCGATGCTGGAGCGCAAACCGCTCGAGTTGTCGGGTGGGCAGCAACAGCGCTGCGCGCTCGCCCGCGCGCTGGTGAAGGACGCGGGGCTGGTTCTGCTCGACGAGCCTCTCGCGAACCTCGACTACAAGCTGCGCGAGGAGTTGCGCGTCGAGATTCCGCGCATTTTCGAGGCCTCGGGCGCGATTTTCGTCTACGCGACCACCGAGCCCGAAGAGGCGCTATTGCTCGGCGGAAACACCGCCGCTCTCTGGGAAGGGCGGGTGACGCAGTTCGGTCCGACGGCGGACGTCTACCGCCAGCCGGTGGACGCGACGACGGCGCGCGTGTTTTCCGACCCTCCGATGAATTTCCTGAAGATCACGAAGTCCGGGAACCGCCTCGTGTTCGGGGACAATCAGTCGGCCGAGGCGAAGGGCACGCTCGCGGGCCTTGCGGATGGCCGCTACACCGCCGGCTTTCGCCCGAACCATGTCGAGATCGAACCCCACGCCGCGGAGGCGATGGAGTTTCACACCAGTCTCTCGGTGTTCGAGATCACCGGCTCGGAAACATTCGTGCATCTCGACCACCACGGCGATCGCTGGGTCGGCCTCGTACACGGAGTGCGCGATCTCAGGATCGGGGCGGCCGTGACTGTCTTTCTCGACCCCGCACATGTCTATGTCTTCGGCGAGGACGGCGCGCTCATTGCGCCCGCCTCTTACGCGCTGGCAGCCTGAGGGAGGATCGCATGGCCAGGATCACACTCGACGCGCTCGCCCATTCCTACATGCCCGACCCGAAGGGCCCGGAGGACTACGCGCTGAAAGAGCTCAACCACGTCTGGTCGGACGGGGAGGCCTATGCGCTGCTCGGCCCGTCGGGCTGCGGCAAGTCCACCCTTCTGAACATCATCTCCGGCCTGCTCGAACCGAGCGAGGGGCGTATTCTCTTCGACGACGGCGACGTCACGCACATGACGACGGCGGAGCGCAACATCGCGCAGGTGTTCCAGTTTCCGGTCGTCTACGACACGATGACCGTGCGCGACAATCTCGCCTTTCCGCTGCGCAACCGGGGCCATTCGGCCGACGTCGTGGCCGAGCGGGTGGCGCGGATCGCGAAGATGATCGGCATGGAAGCCGAGCTCGGCAGGAAGGCGCGTGGCCTGACGGCGGACGCCAAGCAGAAGATCTCGCTCGGGCGCGGCATGGTGCGCGAGGACGTCAACGCGCTTCTCTTCGACGAGCCGCTGACGGTGATCGACCCGCACATGAAGTGGGAGCTCCGGACGCAGCTGAAGAGCCTGCACCACGAGTTCGGGCACACGATGATCTACGTCACCCACGACCAGACCGAGGCGCTGACCTTCGCCGACCACGTGGTGGTGATGACCGAGGGTCAGGTCGTGCAGATCGGCACACCGCAGGAGCTGTTCGAGCGGCCCGCGCATACCTTCGTCGGTTTCTTCATCGGCTCGCCGGGGATGAACGTGATCCCGGCAGAGGTGCGGGGAGACAGGGGCGTTGTCGGCGGGCAGGAGCTGCCGCTCGGCCGCGCCTACGGTCCGCTCAGCGGCAAGGTCGAGATCGGCGTTCGCCCCGAGTTCGTGCGGCTGACGGCTGAAGAGGGCCTGCCGGTGACGATCCGGCGGGTCGAGGACGTCGGCCGACACAAGATCGTCCGCGCGGAGCTTTCGGGGAAGGATATCAATATCGTCGTCGCCGAGGAAACGCCCATCACGGCCGACATGACGCGGGTCGTCTTCGACCCCGAGGGCGTCAACGTCTATGCCGACGACTGGCGCGTCGAGCCCTTGAGCACGAATGTGGGGGAGGCCGCGTAATGGAAAAGACAGTCAATCAGAAAGCGTGGTTTCTCGTCCTGCCGATGATGGTGATCGTCTGCTTCTCGGCGATCATCCCGCTGATGACGGTGGTGAACTACGCCGTGCAGGACAGTTTCGGCAACAACCAGTTCTTCTGGGCCGGCCTTCTTTGGTTCGAGGAAATGCTGGAGGACGAGCGCATGTGGAACGCGCTCTGGCGCCAGCTCGCCTTCTCGGCCACGATCCTGGCGATCCAGGTGCCGCTGGGCATACTCGTCGCGCTTTCGATGCCGAAGAAGGGCTTCTGGGTGTCGGTCTGCCTCGTGCTGATGGCCCTGCCGCTGCTCATTCCGTGGAACGTCGTGGGCACCATCTGGCAGATCTTCGGGCGCCAGGACATCGGCCTTCTGGGCTACACGCTGAACGCCATCGGCGCGGACTACAACTATACCCGCGACGTGGTCGACGCCTGGCTTACGGTCATCATCATGGATGTCTGGCACTGGACTTCGCTCGTCGCCCTTCTGGCCTACGCCGGGCTCATGTCGATCCCGCAGGCCTACTACCAGGCGGCCAAGATCGACCAGGCGAGCCGCTGGGCGGTGTTCCGCTACATCGAGCTGCCGAAGATGTACGGGGTGCTGACCATCGCGATCCTTCTGCGGTTCATGGACAGTTTCAAGATCTACACCGAGCCCTTCGTGGTGACCGGGGGCGGCCCCGGCAACGCCACCACCTTCCTGTCGATCGACCTCGTGAAGATGGCGCTGGGGCAGTTCGACCTCGGTCCCGCGGCCGCCTTCTCGATCATGTACTTCCTGGTGATCCTGCTGATCAGCTGGGTGTTCTACACGGTGATGACGAACCTCGAGAAGGAGGACACGCAGCGATGACCGATCAGACTGCCTCCGCCCCCGGTGCTGCGAGCCTGCCCGGCAAGCTGACCGCCGGCGCGCAGAAGCGCCGCCGGTCGCGCGTAAGCGGCTCCACCGTCGTGATGGTGCTCTATCTCGTGTTCCTGCTCCTGCCGATCTACTGGCTCGTCAACATGAGCCTGAAGACCAACACCGAGATCCTCGGCACCTTCAGCCTCTGGCCGCAGGACCCGACGCTGGCGAACTACGCCACGATCCTGACCGACCCGGCCTGGTACATGGGCTACGTCAACTCGATCATCTACGTGGTGATGAACACGGTGATCTCGCTCACCGTGGCGCTGCCGGCGGCCTACGCCTTCAGCCGGTATTCGTTTCTCGGCGACAAGCACCTGTTCTTCTGGCTTCTGACGAACCGCATGGCGCCGCCGGCCGTCTTCGCGCTGCCGTTCTTCCAGCTCTATTCCTCGGTGGGCCTCTTCGACACCCACATCGCCGTTGCCCTGGCGCACACGCTGTTCAACGTGCCGCTGGCGGTCTGGATTCTCGAAGGCTTCATGCGCGGGGTGCCGAAGGAAATCGACGAGACCGCCTATATCGACGGCTATTCCTTCCCGCGTTTCTTCGTGAAGATCTTCATGCCGCTCATCGCGTCGGGCATCGGCGTCGCCGCCTTCTTCTGCTTCATGTTCTCGTGGGTGGAGCTTCTGCTGTCGCGAACGCTCACCTCGGTCGATGCAAAGCCGATCGCGGCGACGATGACACGCACCGTCTCGGCCAGCGGCCTCGACTGGGGCGTGCTCGCGGCGGCAGGGGTGCTGACGATCGTGCCCGGGGCGCTCGTGATCTACTTCGTCCGAAACTACATCGCCAAGGGCTTCGCCCTCGGTCGCGTATAAGGGAGACATCCAATGGCATGGATGGCATGGACCTGGCCCACGGCAGCCTTCTTCGCGGCCATTGCCGCACTTCTGATCGTCTTCACGATCCTCGCCCTGCGCTACCCCGAGACCCCGCGCGTCGGCATTCTCAGGATCGAGACGACGCGCGGTGACCGGCTGTTCATCACGCTCCTGGGGTCGGCCTTCATCAATATCGCCTGGCTCGGTCTGACCGACCTCGCGCAATGGTGGGCGCTCGTCGTCTGCCTCGCCTACGCCGTCCTCGTGTTCAGGTATGTCTGAAGCGGGGCGCGTTTCGACGGCCCGGAAAGGGGCCGCATTTGCCTCAATCCAACTATGGGAGGAAAACCAAGGATGGGCTTTTCACTGAGATCGACCACGGCACTGGCCGTGGCGCTAAGCAGCTTCTCCATGCCGGCCTTCGCCGACATGGAAGCGGCGTCGGAGTTTCTCGACAACGAGATCGCGGGCATGTCCACGCTCACCCGCGAGGAGCAGGAAGCCGAGATGGAGTGGTTCATCGAGGCCGCCGAACCCTTCGCCGGGATGGAGATCAACGTGGTGTCGGAAACCATCACCACCCATGAATACGAAGCGCAGGTGCTCGCGCCGGCGTTCTCGGCGATCACCGGCATCAACGTCACCCACGACCTCATCGGCGAGGGCGACGTCGTCGAAAAGCTGCAGACGCAGATGCAGACCGGCGAGAACATCTACGACGCCTACACCAATGACAGTGACCTCATCGGCACCCACTGGCGCTACCAGCAGGTCCGCAACCTGAGCGACTGGATGGAAGGCGAGGGCGCGGACGTGACGAGCCCGACGCTCGACCTCGACGACTTCATCGGCCTGTCGTTCACCACCGGGCCGGACGGCAAGCTCTACCAGCTGCCGAGCCAGCAATTCGCCAACCTCTACTGGTTCCGCTACGACTGGTTCAACGACGAAAAGAACAAGGCCGATTTCGAAGCCGCCTACGGCTACGAGCTGGGCGTGCCCGTGAACTGGTCGGCTTACGAGGACATCGCCGAATTCTTCACCGGCCGCGACCTCAGCCACATGGACGTCGACGGCATGGTCTATGGCAACATGGACTACGGCAAGAAGGACCCGTCTCTCGGCTGGCGCTACACCGATGCGTGGATGTCGATGGCCGGCATGGGCGACGTCGGCGAGCCGAACGGTCTGCCCGTCGACGAATGGGGCATCCGCGTCAACGAGAACAGCCAGCCTGTCGGCTCCTGCATGGATCGGGGAGGCGCGACGAACGCCCCGGCGGCGGTCTACGCCGTCAACAAGGCGATCGAGTGGCTCGACAAGTACTCGCCGCCCACCGCAGCGGGGATGACCTTCGGCGAATCCGGCCCGGTTCCAGCACAGGGCCAGATCGCCCAGCAGATGTTCTGGTACACCGCCTTCACCGCGGACATGGTTGGCGAAGGTGCCGAGGCCGTGCTCAACGAGGACGGCACGCCGAAGTGGCGCATGGCCCCCTCGCCGCGCGGCGCCTACTGGGAAGACGGCATGAAGGTCG
>CAZPPH010000105.1:0-10020 GCA_964588375.1 uncultured Rhodobacterales bacterium
TCTCGTCGCCCACGTTGATCACGCCGCGCTCCACGCGCCCCGTCACCACCGTGCCGCGGCCGGAAATCGAGAACACGTCCTCGACCGGCATCAGGAACGGCTGGTCGACCGCGCGCTCGGGCGTCGGGATCCACTCGTCGACCGCCGCCATCAGCTCGCGGATCTTGTTCTCGCCGATCTCGGGGTCGCGCCCCTCCATCGCCGCGAGTGCCGAGCCCGCGATGATCGGGATGTCGTCGCCGGGGTATTCGTAGCTCGACAGAAGCTCGCGCACCTCCATCTCGACGAGCTCGAGAAGCTCCTCGTCGTCGACCTGGTCGACCTTGTTGAGAAACACAACCATCGTCGGAATGCCGACCTGGCGGCCGAGAAGAATGTGCTCGCGGGTCTGCGGCATCGGCCCGTCCGCGGCATTGACGACGAGGATCGCCCCGTCCATCTGCGCCGCCCCCGTGATCATGTTCTTCACGTAGTCGGCGTGGCCCGGGCAATCGACATGGGCGTAGTGCCGGTTGTCGGTCTCGTATTCCACATGCGCCGTCGAGATCGTGATCCCCCGCGCCTTCTCCTCCGGCGCACCGTCGATCTTGTCATACGCCTGGAAGTCGCCGAAATACTTCGTGATCGCAGCCGTCAGCGTCGTCTTCCCGTGGTCGACGTGACCGATCGTGCCGATGTTCACGTGCGGCTTGTTTCTCTCGAATTTCTGCTTCGCCATTTGCCCTGCGCCTTGGGTGATGGAAGACGGCCCGCGCCCCCCGATTGAAGATCGCGCGCCATCTAGCGGCAAGACCGCCCGGAATCAAGCGTCAGTTGGCCGGTCGGCGGACCTCCGGCCCGGGGTAGGGCACCCGCACCTGCCCGGGCTTGGGATCGAACCATTCCTCGTTTTCCAGCAGCCATCTCTGAACCGCCGCGGCGGCCGAGAAGGAAAGGTTTTCGAGCTGGGCATCCTTGCCACGCACGAGGCCCGAGCCGATGATGGGCACCCAGTTCCTGAGCCCCTCGCGCACGAGGATCTGCTCGGGTTCCTCGTTGAGCCTTGCCTGCGTGGCGTTGTCGAAGACATTGACCTCGATGATCATCGCCGAACTCGGTGTGTAGATCGTGGGCACCCCCGGCGCGGCGAGCACGAGGCCACCGACGAGGATGCCGAGGTGGTAGAGACCGTCACCGTCGTAGCGGGGGGCGGCGAGCCTTTCCGTGACCGCGCGGGTGACGCTCTCGACGATCAGGTCTTCGTCGATGGTACGCGAGAAGGGCCCGTATTCCACGGTATCGGCGAGCACCACGACATGCCCGAGGCGGAAGGCCCCGAGCTCGGGAGGAGGGCCCTCGAGATCGTCGGTGGCCGTGCAGGCGGAGAGAACGAGCGCCGCCGTGAAGAGCAAGCTGCGGATCAACGGACCCCCCTTTTGCATCAGTCGCATGTGCCTCTCCCGGCTCGTTCGTCGCGTCGGTAGCGGAGCGCAGGACCGCCTAGTGGTCGAAGGTGTTCGTCTTCGGGAAACCGTAGGGCGGGCGCTTGCCCACGCCTGCGCGTTTTCCCAGCCAGTCGGTCAGGTCGGTTTCGTGCCGGGTCTTGCCGCCGCCCATCGACCAGGTGAGGCCTGCGGACCAGTCGAAGGTCGTGAGGTCGGAGAGCCCGCCGTCGAGTTCGAGGGTGCCCTGCCGGCCGCGGGCCATGTTGTATTTCTGGATGCGCACGCCTTTGCCCCGGGTCATCTCGGGCAGGTCCGCGAGCGGGAAGACGAGAAACTTCCCGTTTTCGGACACGACCGCCACGTGATCGCCCGAAACCGGGCGGCAGATCTTCGCGGCGGCCCCATCCCTGACGTTGAGGACCTGCTTGCCGCCCCGCGTCTGGGCGATGACCTCGTCTTCCGGCACGACGAAACCGTCGCCCGCGCTGGAAGCGACGACGAGCTTGCGGCCGGGTCGATGGACGAAAAGCGCGACGATCTCCGCCTCGTTCGGCAGATCGACCATGAGACGCACCGGCTCGCCCATGCCGCGACCGCCGGGGAGGTTGGCGACCGACAGCGTGTAGAAGCGCCCGTTCGAGCCGAAGACCAGAAGCCGGTCGGTGGTTTCTGCGTGGAAGGTGAAGCGCGGGCCGTCGCCGTCCTTGAACTTCAGTTCGCGGGCGAGGTCGATATGGCCGGTCATCGCGCGGATCCAGCCCATTTTCGAAAAGACCACGGTGACCGGCTCGCGCTCGATCATGGCTTCGAGCGGCACGTCCTCGACCACCGCCGCCTCGGCGAAGGTGGTCCGGCGCGCGCCGCCCGCGTAGTCCTTGCCGAAGGTCTTCCTCGTTGCGCGGATCTGGTCGGCGATCCGGTCCCATTGCTTGTCGGGGCTGTCGAGAAGGTCCTCGATCTCGGCCCGCTCGGCGGTCAACCTGTCGAATTCGGCGCGCAGTTCCAGCTCCTCGAGACGACGCAGCGAGCGCAGGCGCATGTTGAGGATCGCGTCGGTCTGAAGTTCCGAAAGCTCGCCGTCGCCCGGGGCCGGGGAGACATAGTCCGCCTCGGAGGTGGCACGGACGTGGGACTTGCCCCAGTCCTCGCGCATCAGGGCGGCCTTCGGCTCGTCGTCGTAGCGGATGATGTCGATCACCCGGTCGAGGTTCAGGAACGCGGTGATGAAGCCCTCGAGCACCTCGAGGCGGTGGTCGATCTTGCCGAGCCGGTGGCGCGAGCGGCGCTCGAGCACCTCGCGGCGGTGGTCGAGGAAGGCGCGCAGCACCTCCTTCAGCGACGAGACCTGCGGCGTGACCCCGTCGATCAGCACGTTCATGTTGAGCGAGAAGCGCGTCTCGAGCTCGGAGTTGCGGTAGAGCATGCCCATGAGGACTTCGGGGTCGACGTTCTTCGAGCGTGGCTCGAGGATGATGCGAACGTCTTCCGCACTCTCGTCGCGCACGTCGGCGAGGATCGGGAGCTTCTTCGTCTGGATGAGCTCGGCGAGCTTCTCGATGACCTTCGATTTCTGCACCTGGTAGGGGATCTCGGTCACGACGATCTGCCACTGGCCGCGCCCGAGGTCCTCGACCTCGTGCCGGGCGCGCAGGCGGAAGGCACCGCGCCCTGTGCGGTATGTCTCGGCGATGCTCGCGGGCGGCTCGACGATGATGCCGCCGGTCGGGAAATCGGGGCCGGGGATGTATTTCAGGAGCGTGTCGTCGCGCGCGTCGGGTGTCTTGATGAGGTGAAGGCAGGCGTCGCAGAGCTCGGCGATGTTGTGGGGCGGAATGTTGGTGGCCATGCCCACGGCGATGCCGGCCGCCCCGTTGGCGAGAAGGTTCGGGAAGGAGGCGGGCAGGACGACGGGCTCCTGCAGCCGCCCGTCGTAATTGTCGCGGAAATCGACGGTGTCCTCGTCGAGCCCGTCGAGCAGCGCCTCGGCGACCTTCGTCAGCCGCGCCTCGGTGTAGCGCGAAGCCGCCGGGTTGTCGCCGTCGATATTGCCGAAGTTGCCCTGTCCGTCGACCAGCGGGTAGCGCACGTTGAAGTCCTGCGCGAGCCGCGCCATGGCGTCGTAGATCGCCTGGTCGCCGTGGGGGTGGAAATCGCCCATCGTGTCGCCGGAGATCTTCGCGGACTTCAGGTAGCGGCCCTCGGCGGTGAGGTTGAGCCGGCGCATGGCGTAGAGGATGCGGCGGTGGACGGGTTTCAGCCCGTCGCGCGCGTCGGGAAGCGCGCGGTGCATGATCGTCGAGAGCGCATAGGTCAGGTAGCGCTCGCCGATCGCCCGGCGCAGCGGCTCTGATACCTCGTTTGGGCCGATGTTGGGGTCATCGGTGGAACTGCTCATAGGGCTTGTGTAGACGGGGGCAAATGCACGGTCCAGAGGGCAATCATGGGCGAGCGATCGATTCTCATCACGGGCTGTTCCTCGGGGATCGGCCACGACGCTGCCGTGACGCTGAGGCAGCGCGGTTGGCGGGTATTCGCCTCGGCCCGCAAGGCGGAGGATTGCGAGCGGCTGCGCGCCGACGGGTTCGAGAGCCCGCGCATCGACTACGCCGATGCCGAGAGCGTTGTCGCGGGACTGGCGGATGTGCTGGAGGCCACGGGCGGGCGGCTCGACGCGCTCTACAACAACGGGGCGTTCGGGGTGCCGGGGCTCGTCGAGGACCTGCCGCGCGAGGTCTTGCGGGAGATCTTCGAGACGAATGTCTTCGGGGTGCATGACCTCACGCGCCGGGTGATCCCGGTGATGCGGGCGGCGGGGCAGGGGCGGATCGTCAACTGCTCGTCGGTGCTGGGCTTCACCGTCTACCCGTGGCGGGGGGCCTACAACGCGACGAAATTCGCTCTGGAGGGTCTGACCGACACGCTGCGGCTCGAGCTTCACGGCTCGGGCATCCATGTCGTTCTGATCGAGCCGGGGCTCATCACCACGAGGTTCGGCGAGAATTCCCGGGCGAATTTCGAGCGGCTGATCGACTGGCAGGCGAGCGCCCGGGCCGGGGACTATGAGCGCGAGATGATCGCGAAATGGGACGGGGCGAACCCCAACGCCCGGCTCGAGGTGCCCGCGAGCCATGTCACCCGCAAGATCGTCCGCGCGCTCGAGAGCCGCCGCCCCCGGGCGCGCTACCGTGTGACGGGGCTGGCGCAGGCGAGCTATGTCCTGAAGCGGCTGTTGCCGACGCGGGCGTCGGATGCGCTGATCCGGGCGCTGTCCTGAACAATGCCGTCCGGCCGGCCATTCCTCTTCGCTTTTTTGCCTCGCCCCGCTATGTCGCGGGGTTCAAGCGCGGGGGACCCATGCTGAACGATCCACTCTTCATCGTCGTCGCCATCGCGGTGCTCATCGTGCTGGGGATTCTGCTCACCGGTATCGGCGGCTTCGCCAGGGGCGGCGATTTCAACAAGAAGCACGCCAACCGCATCATGCGCTGGCGGATCTATGCGCAGTTCATCGCGGTGTTGCTCATTCTTCTCTTCGTCTTCATCCGCGGCTCGGGAGGCAACTGATGGTCGTGCTCAACAAGATCTACACCAAGACCGGCGATGCGGGCGAAACCGCGCTCGGGAATGGCGCGCGGGTGGCCAAGCATTCGATGCGGGTGATCGCCTACGGAACCGTCGATGAACTGAACGCGACCGTGGGCCTCGCGCGGCTTCACGCGGGCGGTGACCGCGACACGCAGCTCGCCACGATCCAGAACGACCTCTTCGACCTCGGAGCGGACCTTTGCCGGCCCGACATGGAGCTCGACGCGCAGGCCGAATACCCGCCGTTGCGGATGACGCCCGGCCAGACCGGGCGGCTCGAGGCCGAGATCGACGCGATGAACGCCGGCCTCGAGCCCTTGCGCTCGTTCATCCTGCCGGGCGGTTCGGAGGCGTCCGCGTATCTTCACCTCTGCCGCACGGTGGCGCGGCGGGCAGAGCGCCATGTCGTGGAGCTGGCGACGATGGAATCGGTGAACGAGGCCGCGGTGACCTATCTCAACCGGCTGTCTGACTGGTTCTTCGTCGCCGCACGGGTGGAGAACGACGAAGGCAAGGCCGATGTGTTGTGGGTTCCCGGCGCGAGCCGCTGACGAAGGTCCGCGGCGAGCGGTCGTGAAACGGATGTGCGGAGGAAAGAGCGGACTGCCGATCCAGATCGGCGGCGGGTCCGCCCCGGTATGGCCAGATGCGGCAGCGATTCATATTGTCGCTTCATGCGCCGCGTTCTCGCAGCTCTCTTGGCCGTGACGGCCCTTGGCATGCCCGCCGAGGGCGACACACCCGACACCGTCTTCGCCGGGCTCGCATCCGCCAACCCGGATGTCGCACTGGGCCTCGCCTGGTCCGTGAACGGCGGAACGCCCCATGTGCTGGTCTCCGGGCCGACGCGGCGCGGAGGGCCGCCGGTGGCTCCGGAGGCGCTCTGGCACGTGGGCTCTATCACCAAGTCGTTTACCGCCGCTCTGGCGCTCGTCATGGCCGAGGCGGGCGAGATCGACCTCGACGGCGCGGTGGCGGCGCATCTGCCGGGCGAGACACTGCACCCCGACTGGCAGGGGGTGACCTTTCGCGAGGCCCTGAGCCACACCGGCGGGCTGCCGGCGAACGTCTCGCCCCTCTCGCTCCTTCGTCCGGGACCGGGAAGTCCCGACGAGCAGCGGCTCACGCAGTTGCGCCGGCTCTGGAGCGACCCGCTTCCGGGCAGTCGGGGGGAGCATGCCTATTCCAACATCGGCTACGTCTTCGCGGGCGCCGCCCTCGAGGCCGCCACCGGCACGCCCTGGGAGCGCCTCGTGCGCGAGCGGGTGGCCGCGCCGGCGGGCCTCGGTTCGGTCGGGCTGGGCCCGCCGCGCGGTGAGGGCGACCCGCGCGGCCACCGGAGGATCGCCGGTGTTACCTTCGCGGTCGAGCCCGCCCGGCCCTGGGCCGACAATCCCGCATGGATGGGTCCGGCCGGCACCCTTCACATGAGCCTCGGCGATCTTCTGGGCTGGGCCGAGACGCTGCGGCTGTCCTGTGCCGAGGGTGCATTGATCAGCCGGGAGAGCTGTGCGGCGATGACGACGCCGCAGGCGGGCAGCTACGGGCTGGGCCTCGTCGTCGAGAGCCTTGCGGGTGGCGAACGCCTTGTCTGGCACAACGGCTCGAACACCATGTGGTACGCGGTCGTCGGCTTCCTGCCCGAACGGGGCATCGCTCTCGCGGTGACGCTCAACCGGTTCGACCGGGCGCTCGGTGACGCGCTGTTCGCCGCCGCCCGCGAGGCGCTGATGGCGCCCTGAGGCGGCAAGCCGGGCCTGAAATGGCCCGGGACGCGGCGTCGAAGCGCGTTTCTGCGTCGATTTTGCACTGTCCCCCTTCAAGCGCGCGGGCTACCCCTTTGCGAAACCGGGGCGTCATGCCCCCGCGACAGAGGAGTTGGGCCATGAAGGTGCTGGTCCCGGTCAAACGGGTGATCGACTACAACGTGAAGGTCCGCGTGAAGGCGGACGGGTCCGGGGTGGATCTCGCCAATGTGAAGATGTCGATGAACCCGTTCGACGAGATTGCCGTCGAGGAGGCGATCCGGCTGAAGGAAAGGGGGCTGGCCGAGGAGGTCGTCGCGGTTTCCATCGGGGTGAAACAGGCCCAGGAGACCCTTCGGACGGCGCTGGCGATGGGGGCCGACCGGGCCATTCTCGTCGTCGCCGCCGATGACGTGCATACCGACATCGAGCCGCTTGCCGTGGCGAAGCTTCTGAAGGCGGTGATCGACGACGAGGCCCCGGGGCTTGTCATCTGCGGCAAGCAGGCGATCGACAACGACATGAACGCCACCGGCCAGATGCTCGCGGCCCTGACCGGATGGGCGCAAGCGACCTTCGCCTCCAAGCTCGAGATAGAAGGCGACGCCGCTCTCGTCACCCGTGAGGTGGACGGCGGGCTGCAGACGGTGAAGGTGAAGATGCCGGCGATCGTGACGGTGGATCTGCGCCTCAACGAGCCGCGTTACGCGAGCCTGCCGAACATCATGAAGGCGAAGAAGAAGCCGCTCGACGAGAAGACGCCGGCGGATTTCGGCGTCGACGTCGCGCCGCGGCTTCAGGTCTTGAAGACCGAGGAGCCCGCGGCACGCAAGGCGGGCGTGATGGTGGGCTCGGTCGACGAGTTGGTGGCGAAACTCAAGGATGAAGCGGGGGTGATCTGATGGCGGTTCTTCTTCTGGCGGAAGTGACCGATGGCGAGCTCAACATGGATGCCACCGCGAAGGCGGTTACGGCGGCCGCTGCGCTGGGCGAGGTGACGGTGCTCTGCGCCGGTGCAGCCGCGGCGGCGGCTGGCGAAACCGCGGCGACGATTGACGGCGTGGCCCGCGTGCTCGTGGCAGAGGACGCCTCGCTCGGACACCGGCTTGCCGAGCCGACCGCGGCGCTCGTCGTCTCGCTGGCGGGCGATTATTCCCATATCGTCGCGCCGGCGACCACGGATGCCAAGAACATCCTGCCCCGGGTGGCGGCGCTCCTCGACGTGATGGTGATCTCGGATGTCTCCGGCATCGCCGATGGCGAGACGTTCGAGCGTCCGATCTATGCCGGAAACGCGTTGCAGACGGTGAAATCGGTCGATCCCGTGAAGGTGGTTTCGGTCCGCACCTCCGCCTTCGAGGCCGCCGGCACGGGAGGCTCGGCGAATGTCGAGACAATCGGCGCGGCCGAGAACCCGGGGCTTTCGGAATGGGTCGAGGACAAGGTGGCCGAGAGCGACCGGCCGGAGCTGACGTCGGCGGGCATCGTCGTCTCGGGTGGCCGGGGCGTTGGCTCGGAAGACGATTTCGCATTGATCGAGAAGCTCGCCGACAAGCTCGGCGCGGCGGTTGGCGCGAGCCGTGCGGCGGTCGATTCCGGCTTCGCTCCGAACGACTGGCAGGTGGGCCAGACCGGCAAGGTCGTGGCCCCCGACCTCTACATCGCCGTCGGCATCTCGGGCGCGATCCAGCACCTCGCGGGGATGAAGGACTCGAAGATCATCGTGGCGATCAACAAGGACGAGGAGGCGCCGATCTTCCAGGTCGCCGATTACGGCCTCGTCGCCGACCTCTTCACGGCCGTTCCCGAGCTCGTGGAGAAGCTCTGACCCCGTCCGCCGGGTGCCGCGACCTCCTGGCCGGGCGGCGCACGGGCAGATAGGGCGTGACGGCGTCGTAAAGCGCCGTCGCGGCCTCGGCGTGCCAGAGGGGCCCCGGCATCCGCATCGCCGCGGTTCGCTCGAAATCGGAGAATATCTTGCCCGCAAGTCCCTCGCCCCGGGCGTCGTCCGTGGCGACGGCGAGGACGAGACCGTCGGTCTCTCCGCGCACGGTCTCGATCATCTCGCGGTCGACGAAGAGCGGGTCATCGCGGCGTATGAGGTCTGCCACGGGCGCGTTCGGCGTTTCGGGGCCGCGCTCGGCCATCCACAGCAGGATCACCGGCGGCTCGATGGCGCGCAGGAGATCGCGCATCCGCTCCACCCATTCGCGCTTCAGTCCAGCGACGATTTCGACGAATCGCTCATCCGAGGTTTCGTGGAGGGCCGAAAGCATGTGGCGAACGAAGTGGAACTCGGTGAAATCGACCTCGGGATAAAGGGCGCGCAGCTTCGCCGTGGTGTCGATGAAGCGGTCGTTGCGGCGGGGATGGAGGCTGTAATGGCTGTTGTCGAGGCAGTGGGCGCCGGTGATCTGAAGCACGGTGGCCTCCGCGCCCGAGCAGATCGACATGAGCGAGACATCGTCTGCGAAGGCCGTGGCTCCGGCGTGCATGCAGCCGAGGTTGACGGTACGGACACCGGTGACCCTTTCCAGAAGAGCGGGCCATGGCTGGGCGACGAACTTTCCGAACGTGGCGCTGCCGCCGAGTGCCACGATGTAGGGGCTCTCGGTTCTCGCTTCCGGCCCCCGGAACACCAGCCGCGACGTGCCGTAACGGCAATGGCGATAATCCAGACCGCCCCTGGAATAAGCGTCAAGCATCCCAAGCCCACCATATTTTAGTCTCACCCGGCCACGGGACTGCCACAAAGACCTTGCCGGTTTCCTAATGGCCGGAGGTACCGGCTTCCGTCTTGCGAAGGGGTCCGGGGGCTGCGATAGACCGAAGGGCGACAGGGGATCGGCCATGAGCATTCAGACGGTTGGAGTTATCGGCGCGGGGCAGATGGGCAACGGAATCGCCCATGTCTTTTCGCTCGCCGGCTATGACGTCCTGATGATGGATATCGACGAGGACGCGCTCACCCGCGCGCTCGAGACGATCGGCGGCAACCTCGACCGGCAGGTCTCGCGCGGGAAGATCGTGCAGGCCGACCGCGACGCGGCGATGGACCGGATCCGGACGACGACGACGCTCTCCGAACTGGGAGCGACCGACCTCGTCATCGAGGCCGCCACCGAGCGCGAGACCGTGAAGACGGCGATCTTCGAGGACCTCGTGCCGCATCTCGGTCCCGACACGATCCTGACCTCGAACACCTCGTCGATCTCGATCACCCGGCTCGCCTCGCGCACCGACCGGCCCGAGAAGTTCATGGGCTT
>CAZPPH010000106.1:0-9956 GCA_964588375.1 uncultured Rhodobacterales bacterium
CCCATGAACGCCTTTCATCTTTCTCCGAAATACTTCGGGGCTCGGGGCAGAGCCCGGGTCCACCGCTTGCCAAGGGAGCTTCGAGCGGCGACAAATCGGGCATGGTCGATATCGCCGCCCGTGTCTGGAACCACAAATGGAAGATCGACCCGATCGTTCGGTCGCTCATCGATACCGATTTCTACAAGCTCCTGATGTGCCAGTCGGTGTTCCGCAACAGGCCAGACACGAGCGTCACCTTCTCTCTCATCAACCGAACCCCTTCGGTGCCGCTGGCCAGGCTCATCGACGAGGGCGAGCTTCGAGAACAGCTCGATCACATCCGATCGCTCTCGCTCCGCCGCGGCGAATCGACATGGCTCAGGGGCAACACGTTCTATGGCAAACGGCAGATGTTCCGGCCCGACTTCATGGAATGGTTCGAGAACCTTCGGCTGCCGCCCTACCACCTCGAGCGTGTGGGCGACCAGTACGAGCTTACCTTCGAGGGAAGCTGGCCGGAGGTCATGCTCTGGGAGATTCCCGCCCTGGCCGTGCTCATGGAGCTTCGGGGCCGGGCGGTATTGCGTGATCTCGGCAAGTTCGAACTCCAGGTGCTCTATGCCCGCGCCATGACGAAGCTCTGGGAAAAGGTCGAGCGGCTGCGCCGGCTCGAGGGTCTGAGGATCGCGGATTTCGGCACCCGGCGGCGGCATTCCTTTCTCTGGCAGGACTGGGCTGTGCAGGCGATGCGCGAGGGGCTGGGGGAGGCATTCATCGGCACCTCGAACTGTCTTATCGCGCTTCGGCGGGAACTCGAGGCCATCGGCACGAATGCCCACGAGTTGCCGATGGTCTACGCGGCCCTCGCCGAAAACGACAGCGAGCTTGCCGAGGCCCCCTATGAGGTGCTCGCAGACTGGCATGAGGAACACGAGGGAAACCTGCGCATCATGCTGCCCGACACGTATGGCACAGAGGGTTTCCTGAAGAACGCACCAGACTGGCTGGCGGGGTGGACGGGCATCCGGATCGACTCGGGCGACCCTGTGGAAGGTGCGGAGATCGCGATCCGATGGTGGAAGGAGCGCGGCGAGAACCCCGAGGAAAAACTGGTCATCTTTTCCGACGGGCTCGATGTCGGCAAGGTCGAGGAACTGCACAAGCGGTTCTCGGGGCGCGCGCGTGTCTCCTTCGGCTGGGGCACGCTCCTGACAAACGACTTCCGCGGGCTCGTTCCGGGCGACGGGCTCGCCCCCTTTTCGCTGGTCTGCAAGGCCGTGGCCGCGAACGGGCGGCCCACGGTCAAGCTCAGCGACAACCCCGCAAAGGCGATGGGCCCCGCGGACGAGATCGCGCGATACAAGCGCGTCTTCGGGGTCGGGGCCCAGACGCGTCGGGAGGTTCTCGTCTGACGATGCGGCCCCTCGCCCTGCTCTTGTGGCTCGCGTTCGCGACCGGGGCATGGCCGGGCGAGGTCACGGTGAGGCCGGAGATGCTCCGGCCAGACGGCCGGGACGCGTTCAGGGTGACCGGTCTCGATGTGCCCGATCTCTCCGATCTCCCGGTTATCGACCCTGCGCGCGATGATGGGCCCGCACGCCTTCTGCGGCATCTTCTCGCGACCACGTCCGCGAATGGGCATCGGGGCGTTCTCTACGACAATCGCGACCGGGGCCATTCCGCGCTGCCGGAGAGCACGTTTCCGGGCCTCGCCCACCTGCGATATTCGCCGGAACTGGCCGGAGGCGATTTCGGTCTCGCGATCCGGCTCCGCTTTCCCGCAGTCGTGCTCGGAAACTCGTCCACCGCGCTGACCAGAGGTCCCGACGCGCGCAGCCTCATGCGCCTTGCGATGACCGAGCCGGGTTTTCCCCGCCTCGTATTCGCTCTCGCCGCGAACAATCACCTCTACGTCTATCCCGAGCACCGCGATCATGACGGGGTGGATCTCTACCCGGCGAACTGGGCCTACATGGTGACGTCGCAGGGCTCATCCGGTTCCGACCGGCCCTTCCTCGACGCCTTCGCGATGACGCTCGCGGCCTTCCCGCGGGAGGTCATGGCGGTCATGAAAGAGAAAGGTCTGGTGGTCCCGACACTCCAGATGATCCTGAGACGCAATCTGCGGGGTATCGACCGGGAAGAGAGCTACTATTCCGGAACCGCCCACCCCACCGTCTTCGATGCCGGCCGGCTGCGCCCGGAGCGGATGGTCGCACAAGCCGCGTCCCTCACGCCCGACACTCTGCCGCCGATGGTGCGCCTCGGTGTCATCACCGAGGATTTCACCGCCGAGGCCGGACTGTCAGGGCGCAGCGAGCGGCTCTTCACCACGCCTTCGGCCATCGCCCGCATCTGGCGCGATCTGGAGGGCCGGAAACGGATGAATGTGAGTGCCACTGCCACAAGGCCGCGTGGCGATGGACCTGTCGCGTTCCGCTGGGTGCTTCTGCGCGGCGATCCCGAACGGGTCTCGATCATCCCCGACGAGACCGGTGCGGCGGCGGAGATCATCATCGACTGGCACGACGCCTTCGAGGTCCCCTCGCCGAACGGGCCGATCACGGCGAGCCGGGTCGACATCGGCGTCTTCGCAGATACCGGTGGCCCGCCGAGCGCGCCCGCGATCATCTCGATCAGCTTTCCAACCCACCAGTCGCGCAGCTATCGCGTGGTCGCGGACGGCGCGCCAATACTCCGGAGGGTCGACTACGACGCAATCGGCCGCGGCGCATCGTTCGATCCGGTCCTGCACTGGTCGGCCCCCTGGGCCGACGAACCGGTCCGAGACGCCAATGGTGCGATCACGGGCTGGCGGCGCACGAGCGAGACCGGCGTCCGGGTGGTTCCCGCCGGCCCGGACGCATCTGCCCATGAGGTCCGTGCGAACGCCGGAGGCTATCCGGTCTTGGCCGAAACGCCGCCCTAGCGCGTGTCGCGGCCATTCGCAGTCACGCGGTCCGCTTCAACCCCTTGATTTCGCATGTCCGAGAAGCTCGAAACCGGTTCCCACTTTCGAGCGACATGCTCTAGAGCCGCGCCGGTCCGCCTTCGAGCACATCTGCCAGCGGCGGTCGGTTTTCTCTCATCTCGTTTGCCGTGGCACGGGTGAACCCCACTCCGCTCAGCTCCGGAGCCATACGCCCGACGATCAGATCGTTTATATGGAAGGCGTCCCGAAGATGCGGGGGAATCGAGATGAGCGCTTCCAGAATCGTGCGGTCCGCACTCGGGGTCTGGTAGAAATTCCGGTCGGCGGCGTAGAAGAAGGCCCCCTGCCCGTGGGTTCGGAAGTGCTCGATGCTGGCGAAATCAATTGTGCGGCAGCGGGCGCCCGGCGGCAATGTCTCGGCCCAGTCGGCATAGGCTGCAAGACAGTCCGGGTCGTCTTCTGCCCTGTCCGGCCCGAGCATCATCAACCGCACGCCGACGACGGGGTCGTGGGCCGCGCCGCCGGTGCGCAGAAACTCGCGAATACCCACGGGCCGCCAGAGCACGGCCTTTGAAACGTCGGTGACATTGCCGCGCAGCACCGCGCCGCCGATGGGGAGCGCCATGCGCACTTCGATCTCGGCTTTCTTCTCGTCGGGGCCACCGTCCAGAAGCCCCATCGCCAGCCGCCGCCGCACATTCATCCGACGCGCGAACCTGGGCGTGCGGCGCACGCTTTCATCCTCCACCGCGTCGATCACCGTGAGGTCGATGCCCATGCGCGCGGCAAGCTCACGGGCGATGGCCACATCCCGCGCGCCAATCGAGTTGGCCCGGTGGGCGAAAAAGAGGTCGTAGCGCTCGAGCATCCCGGCGGAAAGCGCAAGCAAAAGTCTCGAATCGTCGCCACCCGAGAGCGGCAGCATCGCCGGGCGCACAGCGCCCGTCAGCGCCCTGATGATCGTGCGCTGTCTTTCGATCACCACGTCGAGGCGCCTCTCGATCGCCTCCGGCGTCATCGGACAGGTGAAGTCGCACCCCGGCAACGGCCAATGCCGCACCTGGGTGAAACTCTCCAGATCAAGGTAGTGGTTCGCCAGGAGCCGCCGCGCGCGCGCATCCGCCGTCATTCCGAACGCGTGCCGCCCGCCGGAGCCGTTGGCGGCCATTTCCTGGAAAATGAAGCTCCGGTCAGGTTCCACGGGCCGGTCGAGGGCGAGAAAGAGGGTTGCGGCGACACGGCGGGCATCCGCATCGAAGACAGCACCGAGGCAGCCGCTGGGGTCCAGATAGACACGCTCGAAACCATGGGCCGAGACGACGAAGGCGTAGCGCCCGCCCAGCATGGTCAGTTTCTCCGCGAGACCCGCGGCATCCGCCACCGAGCTCACGAGCTCCGAGAGAACCGCATCGGTCATGTACCGGCCCTCGAGGTCGACAGCCTGACCCATGACCGCCACGGCGATCGCCCGGTCGCGATCGTGAGCGGATGCAACGTCGAGGCCCGGTCCGTGCCAGAGGCTCCAGCGCCCGAGCGCAACCTCCCGGAAACCCGGCAGCGGCCCGGGCGCGCGCTCCGTCAGAACCCATTGCTGGCCGTACACCTTCGCGAACGGCTGGTCCTTCTCCGCGGCGAGCCGCACGGCCTCGAGGGTCATGACTTTGCCCGAAGAGCGTCTTCCGCCTCTTTCAGGGCGCGGCGGAACCTCGGACCGCGCCGCCGGGCGAGCACCGCGCGACACGTCCGGGCAACGAGGTCGGGCCGCCCGCGCGCTTCCACCGCATCGAGAAGCTGCCGCTCGTAACGACTGCTTTCACGGCGCTTGCGGAGATAGCGGTGGAAGCCGAGCGGAGTGAGCCTCTGCTCGACGCAATCGGTGATGACAGGCTTCAGGATGCCCATGCCAAGCCACAGCGAGGCGATGCGGTGGCCCATCCGCCGACAATGGTAGCGCTCGACCGGGAGGCTCCGGAAGAGAGCTGCGTGCATGGCGTCGAGCGGCGAGGCCGGGTCGAAAAAGAGGTAGGCGCGCTCGGCACTCGCCGCGCCGTCCGGGGCATAGGCATAGCGGCTGCGAGCAGAGAAATCGCGCCGCCACACCCGGTGGTAGCGGGTCTCCCAAGGCGCGACATCCCGCGAAAGCGTGGCCTGGGGACTGATCGCGATCACCGTCGCCCCGGGGGCGGCCGCGGCGAACGCCGCCGCCGCGTAGCCACCCATGGAGGCGCCGTAGAATACCACCCGGTCGAAGCGCGCGAAAAACCCGTCATCGCGCAACTCGTCGAAAAAGTCGAACACCGCCTCGTCGCGGTACCATGTCCAGCCATGCGCCATGAGCCCCAGCATCGACCAGCCCTGGCCGGTGACGAAGGAATGACCCCATGGCAGGCGGTCGGCCCCGGTGTCGGCGACATGGTCGAGGTTTTCGAAAGTGACGAGGAGCGTGCTCCCACCCTCCACGAACAGGACCGAGTGCTCCGGCCCGAGGGCGCGGTAGAACCCCTGCTCCCCTCCGATCTTCGCATGCGCCGCGCTCGCGGCCTCCCGGCTCACGCCCGTTCCTCCCGGGGCTTCACCCTCGGCAGGATCGGTGCCTCTTCCACCCTGATGCCATGGGTCTTGATCTGCCGGTCGAGCCAGCTTCCCCGGCGTGGCCGGTTGCCCTCCTTCTCCTCCAGTCGGGGCTTCATGCGGCGCGCCCAGAGGTGGACGGCATGGGTGTCGCTCGTCAGCCTCGGTTCGATGTCGAACCGGCTCAGGATCATGTGGTTCCGGTCCTTGAACGGGATCGGGTAGAAGGTGGTTTGAGGCTTCGCATGGGCGATCTCCCCGGTCTCGTCGAGAAACCACGTGATCGAGGCCGGACCGGTGAAGCCCCAGTCCTGTTCTGTCATGTGGACCGGCTTTCCGGCGTCCCGCATCGCCTCCAGTTCGCGCCGCTGCCAGGGTTTCAGCCATGGCGCGATGGCGTATTCGTCGCGGAAGAAGCCGATGAGGCCGTGGAGCGCCGCCGAGTCGCGGGGCAGACCGAGCACCGCGTTGCAGACAAGGCCCGGCTTCTCCCAGCCAAAGACATGGGCTCGATCGAAGCCGAACGGCCGAAGGCAGATCAGGTCGGTGTCCACCCAGATCTTGTCGGTCCTGGCGAGAAGCTGGAGGCGCCACATGTCGGCGTGAATCGCGGGGCTGCCCGTCCGGGCATGCCGAAGCATCGGCGTGCCGGGGTATATTTCACCGGCGTCGCCGGCCTCGACCCCCTCAGGCAGGTTCGCAATGGGCTCGTAGCTGTAAAGGGTCACCCGGTGCCCGGCGCGGACAAAGGAGACGAGACAAAGCTGCTCGAACCACGACAACCTGCCGCCGATCCAGAGACTCGCTATCTCGGGAAGTTCTGCCATATGCCTCATCCGGGTGCTGGCGCCCTTTGGCTCAGCATGCCAAGTCGCAGCGCACGCGGCAAGCGCGGCTACTCCTCCGGCTTCGCGGCCTGACGACCGAGCGCTGCCATTACCGCTTCCGCCGCCGCGCGTTCGAGGCGCAACGCCTCCTCGGGACCGGGGAAGGGGTCGGGCGCATCCGGTGCCAGATCGGAGAGGTCGAAAGGTTCGCGCGCACCCTCGAAACAGGCGGCGGAGACTGACGCGAGATCCTGCGCGCAATTCTCCATGATCCGTGCCCGGGTGTGCTTGTCGAACACATCTCCGCCTCGCAGGGTCCCGGGCGTGGCCTCGGCGGCGATTTCGCGGATCATGACCCGCGAGTTGAACGGCGTGTGCCGGTTCACGCGGCCCAGGTGTTCCGACACCGCCCGGGACAGCGTCTTGTTCGAAGGTGTGTCCGGCCGTGCGAGGCCAGACAGATCGACACCGCCGATCTGCTCGGCGAAATCCGCGATGACATCGCCCTGCGGGAAATGCGACCGTCGGAATGGCCGCACGCGCAAGGCCTGCTCTCCGAAGACCTCGCGATAAGCGTCTATCACCGGCATGTAGCGCAGGTTCGCTGCCCATCCCTCGAGGAATGCCGACGGATCGGGAGGAATGCGGCCGTTCTTGACCTTCTGCTTGTACATCGCCTCGGCGTATCTGTCCGGCCGCCTGAGGTAGGCGACGACACGCAGGTCGCGGCAGAGCCCGTCCACCGCCTCGGCGAGGCGCGGCGCCATGGCTGGCTGGAAGAACACTTCGCTGCTCAGCACATGCACCATGTCGGGCGCGGCGGCGATCTCCTCGCGCAACGCGGAGACCATGTCGCCAGCCCGGCCCTTCAGCATCGGCTGCACCATCGAGTTGTGGGCGATATTCGTCCGGCCGGCCGCCACATAGGACAGCCCTCGAGACCTGAGGGCGGGGAGGTGTGACTTCAGAAAACCCTGCAAGGCGGTGGTGCCTGTTTTCGGCGAACCGATATGAATGACAAGCAAGCCGGACCCTCTCGGTATGCCGGGGGCAACCCCCCGACCATCTACACCGCGAGGTGGGTTTCGCGCCACCCTGCGGCTCCATGCGCAACAATACGGCCCACCCTCCGCCGTTTGCCTTTGCCGGGGAAATCTGTATTTAGCGGACAACCCGTCCGGTCCCGGGCGCATCCTCGGTGCCGAAGACACCTCTGGTCCCCGAGAAAAATCACCACCCATCAGCGTCGCGCGCCAACGCCAGGCAGCAAGACGTTCCGGCATCGGAGTGCCCATGAATTCGCTCTACGCCTACCGCGAACAATGGACAGGCAATGTCCGCGGCGACATCCTCGCCGGGCTCGTCGTCGCACTCGCGCTCATTCCCGAGGCTATCGCCTTCTCCATTATCGCCGGGGTCGACCCCAAGGTGGGGCTTTACGCCTCGTTCTCGATCGCCGTGATCGTGGCAATCACCGGCGGCCGGCCCGGCATGATCTCCGCGGCGACCGCGGCCACAGCGGTGCTCATGGTCACCCTCGTCAAGGAGTACGGGCTGGAATACCTCCTCGCCGCGACAGTGCTCGCCGGCCTCATTCAGATCGGAGCGGGGCTTCTTCGGCTCGGGCACCTGATGCGGTTCGTCTCGCGCTCGGTCATCACGGGCTTCGTCAACGCGCTGGCGATCCTGATCTTTCTCGCCCAGATTCCGGAACTGACGGGCGTTACCTGGGTCACCTATGCCATGGTCGCGGCGGGTCTCGCCATCATCTACCTGTTCCCGCTTGTGACGACCGCGGTCCCCTCCCCCCTCGTCACCATCGTCGTCCTGACCGGGGTGGCCATGGCGGTCGGCCTCGACGTGCGCACGGTGAGCGATATGGGAGACCTGCCCGACACGCTGCCGGTGTTCCTTATCCCCGACATTCCCCTGACCCTCGAGACCCTGCAGATCATCCTGCCCTATTCCATCGCCGTGGCTGCGGTCGGGCTTCTGGAAAGCCTGATGACCCAGACCATCGTCGACGATCTCACCGACACGTCTTCGGACCGCAATCAGGAGTGCGTCGGTCAGGGCATCGCCAATACCGCGACCGGCTTCATTGGCGGCATGGCCGGATGCGCGATGATCGGCCAGTCGATCATAAACGTGAAGTCCGGCGGCCGGGGCCGACTGTCGTCCTTCGCGGCCGGCGTCATGCTTCTCTTCATGATCGTCGCACTTGGCGACATCGTGGGCCAGATTCCCATGCCCGCACTGGTGGCGATCATGATCATGGTCTCGATCGGAACCTTCTCCTGGTCGTCGATAAAGAACCTTCGCGAGCACCCGAGATCGTCCTCGGTGGTGATGCTCGCGACGGTGTTCTTCGTGGTCTACACTCACAACCTCGCAATCGGCGTTCTGGTCGGCGTGCTCCTGTCGGGCATCTTCTTCGCAGGCAAGATCGCGCAGCTCTTCCGGGTCAGGTCGGAGATATCCGCAGACGGGCGCGAGCGAACCTACATCGTCGAGGGACAGCTCTTTTTCGCCTCGACAGAGGATTTCATGGCCGCCTTCGACTTCAAGGAGACCCTCGAGAAAGTCACCATCGACGTGAGCCGCGCCCATATCTGGGACATTTCCTCGGTTGCGGCTCTCGACATGGCCGTGCTCAAGTTCCGCCGGGAAGGCGCAGAGGTCGGAATCGTCGGGATGAACGAGGCGTCCGAAACCATCGTCGACAAGCTTGCCGTGCACGACAAGCCCGGCGCGATGGACAAGCTGCTTGACCACTGAGGGGGGAAACATGGCTGGAATCCTTATGGCGCTGGTCGACGGGTCGGCCTATTCCGAAAGTGTGTGCAACCACGCGGCCTGGGTCGCCGGACGCACGGGCGCGCAGGTGAAGATCTACCATGTGCTCGACCCGCGGCGGGCGCGCAGCAAGCGCGACCTTTCGGGCGCAATCAAGCTCGGGGCGCGCAGCAACCTTCTGGAGGAACTGAGCGCGCTCGACGAGCAGCACGCGCGGCTGGCGCAAGCCCAGGGCCGCGCGATTCTCGAAGACGCAAAGGCGCTCGTCGAAGCCGGCGGTGTCGCGGACGTCGTCACCCGCCTGCGCCACGACGACATCGTCGCGACGGTGACGGCCAAGGAAGAGGCCGCCGACATGATCATGATCGGAAAACGCGGCGAGGCGGCGGGACTCGACAAGGAACACCTCGGCTCGAATTTCGAACGGATCGTAAGAGCGAGCGGCAAACCCGTCTTCGTGGCCAATCGCGCCTTCCGGCCCATCGCGCGCGTGCTCATCGCCTATGACGGGGGCGTCTCGGCGATGAAAGCGGTCGATTACGTGGCCCGCGAGCCTCTTTTCGCAGGTCTTGAGGTGGTCGTCGCGACGGTCGGCGCCGACAATGCGGAGGTCCGCCAGTCACTCGAAAAGGCCAGGGCGACGCTGCATGCCGGCGGTCACGCCGTCGAGACGCGCGTCCTCGAGGGCCAGCCCGGCCAGGCGCTTGGAAAACATGTCGAGGAAAGCGGAATCGACCTTCTGGTCATGGGCGCCTACGGGCATTCGCGGATCAGGACGCTGGTTATCGGCTCGACCACCACGGAGATGATCCAGATCTGCCGGGTCCCGGTCGTCCTCATGCGCTAGC
>CAZPPH010000107.1:0-9955 GCA_964588375.1 uncultured Rhodobacterales bacterium
TAAGCGAGCGCCTTCGCGTCTCGCTCCAGGAACCTTCGCCAGCCGCCCAGGGCGCTTATGTCCTCGGCAGAGTCCAGATCACTGGTTTCGCACAGGAATCCCTTGACTTGCGATCCATCCTCAATCTCGACGGTTCCGATTGCCAGCGGGGACGGTATGCCCGCAATGAAGTCGCCCATGGCGCGTTTCGGGATGGCCCAGAGCTCGAGCGCGATCGGCACGCCGTTCCCGTCGTCTCGCCGGCACAATCCCGGACGATCGGGTGGCCCGCCAGGAAGGGCATACAGGGCATAACCGGGAGCGGTGTGCGCCGTGCGCAGGAATCGGGCCCCGCGCGATGTCAATTCGCCGTTGAGTGGTAATCCCGACATATGCGCGCCGCAGACGGCAAGGGTCATTTCCGTGTCGGAAATCGCGAACGGGGCGCGCGCGGAGTCTCGCGATGCCGGAATCTCCAGACCCGTTGCCCCGATCATCGGCCGGCGGGTTTGCATAAGACGCTGTCCCTCGGCCGCAATCGCGCCATCCCGTCCAGCGGGCGCGATCAGCGTGACGCTCCCGGGACGTCCGTCGCTGCGCGGGCCAGTCGGGACGGCCAGCGCACAAAGATCGAGAAGATTCACGAAATTCGTGTAGGTGCCCAGATTGGAATTGGGAGTGACCGGATCTGCCGCCAGATCGTCGCAGCGGACGAAGGTGGGGATCGTCGGTACGCACAGCATGTCGGCAGCATCCAGCACGGTGGCGCAGGCCCGGCGCAGATCGGCCAATCTGTAGAACCCGTTGAATGCGTCCACCGCGCTTTGGCCTTCGGCCCTGGCGATGATCGCGCGGGTGACGGGGTGCACGGCCTCGGGGCGGTTCGTCATCATCTCCTGAATTGCGGCATAGCGTTCGGCGATCCATGCGCCGTCGTAGAGCATCTGAGCCACGGCGTAGAAGGGCGCGAAGTCCACCCGGTCGATCACCGCGCCACCCGCCGCGAGCGTCGCGAGCGTCGCTTCGAAATCCGCACTCTGCACTTCGTCACCGAAGAAGACGAGGCTCGCCACGTCCGGGGCGGTGATGCGTGGTGCAGGAACCGGGGCTGGCAGCGGGGCGGTGGGAAGGGCCCGCGAATAGGCGTCCAAGGGGTCGAAGGCGGCTGCGGCGCGGAACACGTCATGCGCATCTACCGCGGTCAGCGCGAAGATCGAGATGGTGTCGAGAGTCCGGCAGGCCGGCACGACGCCGCTGGCGGACAACGTGCCGAGGCTGGGTTTCAATCCGACGATCCCGTTGAGCGCTGCAGGCACGCGGCCCGACCCTGCGGTGTCGGTGCCAAGCGCGAAGGGCACGATGCCATGGGCGACCGCGACGGCAGACCCTGACGACGACCCGCCCGGCACGATTGCGGGCTCAAGCGCGTTGCGGGGCACGCCATAGGGCGATCGCACGCCGACAAGGCCGGTGGCGAACTGATCGAGGTTGGTCTTGCCGACCGGAATGGCCCCGGCCGCGCGAAGCCGCGCGACGACGAAGGCATCGCGTATCGCGTCATAGGCGTAGTCCGGGCAGGCGGCCGTCGTGGGCATCCCGGCCACGTCGATATTGTCCTTGACCGCGAAAGGCACACCCCAGAGCGGGCGGTCGGGGTCGTAGGCCCCCAGGGCGGCGGCTTCGGCTGCGAGGTCTTCGGCACTGGCCAGGTGAATGAAGATCGCCGGATCTTGCACGGCGTCCAGTCGGGCAAGGACCTCTGTCATGACCTCTGCGGGCGTCACTCCTGCGGCATAGGCGTCCCGCAGGGCGGTGAGCGTGAACGGCAGGTCGCTGAGGGGTTTGGACATGGATCGTCTCTTATTCGGCGGCGGATCTTGGAGCGGCGGCGGTCGCGGCAGGAGGCATTGGTGCGGCGGCGAGCAGCGTTCGGGTGTAGGGATGGCTGGGGGCGTCCATGACCTGCACTGCGGGCCCCTGTTCGACGATCTCCCCGCCCTGCATGACGATGACATGATCGCAGAGCAGTCGGACCACGTTCAGATCGTGGCTGACGAAGAGGTATGTCATGCCGAGGCGCGCGCGCAGGTCGGCCAGAAGGTTCAGCACAACCGCCTGGATCGATACGTCCAGCGCCGCGGTCGGTTCATCGAGGATCAGGAACTTCGGGTCGAGCGCGATGGCCCGCGCGATGCCCACTCGCGCCTTTTGCCCACCGGAAAGCTGATGCGGGAAGCGGTCCAGCAAGGTCAGGGGCAGACCGCAAAGCGTCGCCAGCTCCTCGATCCGGGCCGCCAGGGCGGATCCGCGAAGATCGCTCATCCGGAGGATCGGGTCCGCGATCGTCTGTCGGGCGGAATGGCGGGGGTTCAGGCTGTCGGTTGCGTCCTGGAACACCATCTGGATCCGGCTGCGTCGGGCGTCGCGCACGAAACGGTCGGCGGGAATGTCGGCGATATCGAAGCCGTCGAACAGGATATCGCCCGAAGTGCGGTCGAGCAGGCGGACCAGCATCGAGGAGGTGGTGGATTTCCCGCAGCCCGACTCGCCGACCAGCCCGACACTTTGCCCTTCACGGATGGTGAAGGAGATGCCCTTGACCGCATGCACCGGCCCGGATTTGGCGGGGTAGGTCTTCACCAGGTCGCGCACCTGCACCAAGGCCCGCCCGCCCGGAACGTGATCGGCCAGTGGCGTGCGCGCCTCGGCTGGAAGAAGATCCCGCAAACCTGCGCCGGGGCGCGGCGTGGCATCGACCAGTTTGGCGGTGTAGGGGTGCTGAGGGTCGGCAAACAGTGCCGCGGCAGGGCCGGTTTCCACGATCTGCCCGTCCTTCATCACGGCCAGCCGGTCGCAATATTCCGCGGCCAGTCCGAGATCGTGTGTGATCAGGATCGACGACATGCCACGATCCCGTGTCAGGTCGCGCACGAGATCCATAACCGCCTTCTGTGTGGTGATATCGAGGCCCGTCGTGGGCTCGTCCGCGATCATGAGGCGCGGACCGCAGGCCAGCGCGATGGCGAAGACCACCCTCTGGCACATGCCTCCGGACAACTCGAACGGATACGCGTCGTAGCGCGCCTCTGCGTCACGGATACGCACGGCCTCCAGCGCTTCGATGGCTTTGGCGCGGGCGTCGCGGCGCGTGGCGCGGCCATGTCGGCGCAGCACGTCCTCCAACTGGTGGCCGACCTTGCGGATCGGGTTCAGTGCGGCGCGCGGGTTCTGGAAGATCATGCTGATCTCGCGGCCACGTATGGCCTGCATGTCATGTTCTGCGGCTTGCACCAGATCGCGACTGTCAAAAACGGCGCTCCCCGCCTTGATCCGCCCGCCTGCGTCAAGGATGCGCATCAGCGCGTAGGAGGTGACCGACTTGCCCGAGCCGCTTTCGCCCACGATGCCCAGCGTTTCGCCTTCCGCAAGATCGAGGGAAATGCCGCGCACCGCGTCAACCTCGCCGCGCCTCGTCCGGAAGGAGACCGCGAAATCCTTGATCGTCAGCATGGTCAGGTCCTCCGACGCGGGTCGACGATGTCGCGCAGACCGTCGCCCATCAGGTTGAAGGTGAAGACCGCCAGCATCAGCCACAGCCCCGGGAACAGAGCGACCCACCAATGACCGGAGATGATGTAGTTGGCCCCCTCGGCGACCATGATGCCCCATTCGGGCGTCGGCGGACGCACGCCCAACCCGATGAACGACAGGCCCGCCGCGTTCAGGATCGCCCAGCCCATGTTGAGGGACACCTGCACCATCATCGGCGGCAAGGCGTTGGGAAAGATGTGGAAGGCCAGCGTGCGGAAATGCGAATTGCCCGAGAGGCGCGCGGCCAGTGCAAAGCCCGCTTCGCGCCGGATGTTCACCTCGGCCCGCACGAGGCGCGCATAGAAGGGGATATTGATCAGCGCTGTGGCGTAGATGATGTTCTCGATCGTGTTGCCGAGCGCCGCGACGATGCCCATGGCCAGCACGAAGAGCGGAAAGGCCATGATTGTGTCGAGGACGCGGTTCAAGAGCGCGTCGATCCAGCCGCCCCAATAGCCCGCGACAGCCCCCAGAACCGAACCGATCACGAAGGAGATGGCCACCGCCAGAACGGAAATCGTCAGGTCCAGACGGGTCGCGACCACGACGCGGGAAAACACGTCGCGGCCCAGGCTGTCGGTGCCGAACCAATGGGTCCAGTTGGGCGGTTGCAGCGCGTTCGCGGCGTTGGTGGCCAGCGGATCATGCGGCACAAGCAGCGCGCCGAAGAAGGCTTGCAGCAAGAAGAAGGCGAACATGCCGAAGGACAGCATCGTCACTGGGTTCTCGCGCAGCACATGCAGCAGATGCGCCCATGCGCCATCGGGCTTGCGGCCTGGAACCTCGGTGGTTTCGGTCATTTGGTATCGAACCCGATGCGCGGATCGATCAGGGCGTAGCTGAGGTCGATGATGAGATTGAGGGTGACGAAGAGCAGCGCCATGGCGAGGACGAAGCCCTGTACCGCGGCATAGTCCGAGGCGACCAGCGCCTCGACCGCGTAGGAGCCGATGCCGGGCCAGGCGAAGACCTTTTCCACCAGTACGTTGGCGCCGAGGACGAAGGAAAACACCATGCCCAGGGTGGTGACGACCGGCAACAGCGCGTTGCGCAAGCCGTAGCCGAAGAGGATCTTGCCGCGCGACAGGCCCGCTGCCCGCGCCGTGCGGATATAGTCGGACGATAGGGCCTGAAGCATCGCCGCCCGCGTCATCCGCGCGATGGGGGCCAGCGTGAACAGGGCCAGCGTGATGGTGGGCAGGGTCAGTTGCCGCAGCGTGGCGCCGAAGGTTTCGAGGTCTCCCGCGAGCAGACTGTCGATCAGGTAGAAACCGGTGACGCGCGGCGGCTCGAAATAGATGAAGTCCAGCCGCCCCAGCGGCGATGGCGCCCACCCCAGCAGATAGTAGAAGATATAGACCAGCAGGATGCCGGTGAAGAAGGTCGGCAGCGATACGCCCGCAGTCACCAGAACCCGGCAAAGATGATCGATCCACGATCCCTGTCGGACGGCCGCCAGCACACCGAGGGGAATGGCAATGAGGCAAGACAACAGGAGCGCGGACAATGTCAGTTCCAGCGAAGCGGGCAGCCGCGCGGCCAGATCGGTCAGCACGGGCTGCCCGGTGCTGATCGATCGGCCCAGATCGCCCTGGGCCAGGTCGCCCACGTAGAGAAAGAACTGCGCCACCAGCGGCTTGTCGAGGCCAAGCGCCTCGCGCACCTGCTGGATGGATTGTTCGTCGGCCATCGCCCCGGCGAAATAGACCGCAGGGTCGCCGGGCAGCGCGCGGGTCAGGATGAAGCTGATGATCACCACCCCGATGAGCACCGGCACCGTCTGCGCCAGCCTCATCCCGATCGCGCGCGCGCGCCCGGCCATGGCTCAGACCCCGGTCATGCGGCGCGGGTCGAGTTGGCGGTGAAACCAGAACTCGTACCCCGAGGCACCGTTGACCGCCACGTTCAGCGCCGGCTGATAGAGCGGGATGCGCGGCAGGTCGTCGATGACGATCTGGAACATCCGCTGCACCATCGGCGCCCATTCGGGGTCGTCCATCGACATGTGCAGTGTCTGCTCGGTCAACTCGTGGACCTCTTCGTTGTCGTAGTTCGATGAGTTGAACAGGCGATCGCGCTGGTAGGCCCAGAAGAAGTAGTAATCGGGCGTGTTGAGCCAGCCGCCGAAGTTCTCCAGATGGAAGTCGAGCGATTTGTCCACCAGCGCCACGGTACGCCAGTTGGCCCCGGGGATCCGTTCGACGGTGGTGGTGATGCCAAGCTGGCCGAGGCTTTCCTGAATCAGGAGCGCGGTCGGTTCCATCCAGCTTGCCAGGTCGAGGCTGATCGACATCTGCACCGGAAAACCGGATGCAAAGCTCGAGGCTTCGAGGTGCTCGCGCGCCTTGTCCATGTCGGTCGCGTACGGGAAGGGGCGGGGCCATGCGGTATCGGTGATCTCCGCGGGTCCGCCCCACATCGGTGCGCCACGCCCATATGCGGCGGACTGGAAAATCGCCTCGTATGGAATGGCATGGGCGATGGCCTTGCGCACCTCAGGGTCCTGGAAAGGCTCGAACCGAGTGTTCAGGCAGGCGCAGTGGATACAGTTCTCGATGGGTGTGGAAAAGACATCCACCGTGCCGACGAGTTCGGAGGCATCGCGGTCCGGAATATCGAATGACACCTGCACGTCGCCCCTTTCGATCAGGGCGCGGCGGGTCGAATTGTTGGGCACCTCCCGCATGATGACGCGACGGATCTCGGGCAGCGGACCACCAACCCAGGCGTCATTGCGATCGTAGACGATCTGCTGGCCCTGATCCCAGCGTGAAACCGTGTAGGCGCCCGATCCCGCTGTGGTTGTGTGCAGGTATTCCGTAGCCCAGGGGTCGGCCTCGGTGGCGTTGGCGATGGCGACAGCTGAATTGATGATGAAGGGCACCGGAACGGCAAGGTTTGGCAGCGAGAGTTTCGACGGGTAGTCGAGACGCAGCACAAAGGTCCGGTCGTCCACCGCCTCGAACTGATCGGGCCGGAAGAACCCGCCCGCGCGCATCTGAGTGGAGGGAAAGCCACCGACCGAGACTGCACGGTCGAATGACCATTTCACATCCGCGGCCGTGACCGCGCTGCCGTCGGTGAAGGTGGCATCCGGATTGAGGGTGAAGGTAAAGACCATGCCATCATCGGAAATGGTCCAGCTTTCCGCGAGCTCCGGAACGATGGTGTCATAATCATAGGACATCTCGCCGGTCGGCAGTTGGCGCGAGCCGAATCCCACGAGCCGATCGTAGCAGTTGATCGCCACCTGATAGCTGGCCCGATTGGTGCCGGTGCGGTGCAGATCGAGGCTGTTGATCGTCTGACCCGAGGCCACGACCATCGTGTCCTTCCCCTGCGCGGCCGCCTTGGTGGCCCAAGCGAACGGCGTGATCGCGACCCCGCCGGCGCCGGCGCTCAGTTTCAGGAAGTTTCTACGGTTGGTATGCATGGGCAGCGGTCCCCTTGGTGAACGGAAAAAGTTCCGTCTTGCAGCATGTCAGGTTGCCGGCAGTTCGCAAAATGCTATGTTTTCACCGTTCCGGTGCATCAAACGCACCACAGTCGAGGGGTCGGATGCAGCACCTGGACACACTCCGCCTCATCGAGGCCATTGCGCGCGCCGGATCCATCCGGAAGGCGGCCGAGGATTCCAACATCACGGCATCTGCGCTGAATCGGCGGCTGGGACGGTTCGAGCGCGAGTTCGGGTCACAGATCTTCGAACGTCTCCCGCGTGGCGTGCGCCTGAATCCTGCGGGTGAACTGGTTTTGCAGCACTACCGCGCGCAACGCTCCGATCTGGCGCGGGTGCAAAGCCAGGTCGCCGACCTTTCCGGCGTGCGCCGGGGCCATGTGACGATTGCATGTTCGCAGGCCATGTTGCCGTTCTTCCTGCCGCAGCAGATCGCCGCCTATCGAAATGCGCACCCCGGCGTGACCTTTGCCGTCAACGTGCGTGACCGTGAACAGGCCGAGGCAGAACTCGTCAGCTTTCGCAGCGATCTCGCCCTGGTCTTCGAACCGCGCGTTCTGGTGGACTTCGAGGTGCTGCACGCCATTCCCCAAAGGGTCTGTGCGCTCTTTTCGAAGGATCATCCGCTTGCCAAACGGTCGGAATTGCGGCTGCGCGATTGCCTCGATCATGCGCATATCGCGCCAGCCCAAAAGTACGGTGTGCGCGGGTTGCTTGACATGGCGGCCAAACGGATCGGCCGCGCTGTAACTCCCGTAGTGGAAACAGAATCCTTCGAACTGATCCGCTATTATGTTCTTCATGAGCACGCGGTCGGGTTTCAGATCCCAATCGGTCTGTCGTCTGAACAGGATACGGGGCTATGTTTTCGCACGATTTCGGATCGCGACATGCCCCCCGGGAACCTCCTCCTTGGCCAGATGCGCGGGCGGGTCCTGTCCGTTGCCACATCGCGATTCGCGGATCAGGTCGCTCTTGCCCTTGCCAGAATGTCCGATACTTGAGGCTGCGTGCGGCTGTGCCCGCCGCGGAAGCGCCGTGGAGGCAAGCGGGTCCGGAGCCCTTCATGTCGCTTCGAAATCCTTGGTCGCGGAAAGGGTGTACTGCGCCAGAGAGTCGTAGGTGCTTGGCTTGACCGCAGCGTGGCTGGCGCCAGCTGCCGCACTACTTGCTGTTGAGACGGGGTCGGGAAATGCTTGCTCCGTTACGCGGTCGAGCCACGGAGGACCAATTATTTCACCGACCCCGAAACGACCGCGGCCGGCTGGCCGGACGCTCTGGTTCCTGGCCGTCGCCGTGGTCGTGCTGGTCGGCGTGGCCGTGCCCTACGGACTGCTCGCGGGGCAGGAATCCGGACTTGCAGTCGTATCCTTCTGGCTGCTGTTCGGACTCTTCGTGATCGGGCTCGTTGTAATCGGCGTCTTTCGCTGGAAGGACGACCCGTGATCGCACCGGCGCTCGTTTGGATGGTCATATTTCTCTTTGCGGCGCTCGGGTTCTTCATCGCGATCCGCGCGGCAAGGACAAGCACCGGCACCGCGGGCGATTACTATGTCGGCGGGCGCAATATCGGCGGCATGGTCGCAGGGCTGTCCTACGCCGCCACGACCTATTCCGCCTTCATGCTCGTCGTGCTGACCGGTCTCACCTACCGGGGAGGAATCGGTGCGCTCGGTTTCGAACTCATTTATTTCGCAGGCCTTTCCCTGCTGGTGATCTTCGCGCCGCGCTTCTGGCTGGTGGGCAAACGCTGGGGCTTCATCTCGCCGGCCGAGATGATCGGAGCGCGCTACGGCAGCCGCGGCGTCGCGCGCGCGATGGCTGGTGCCAGCATCGTCTTTCTCCTGCCCTATTGCACGACGCAAATGGCCGGGATCGGCCTGTTGCTGTCCGGCGTGACAGGCGGGGGTATCAGCCTCTTTCAGGCCGTCGCGACCGGCGCCGCTCTCGCGATGTTCTGGGCCTTGCTCGCGGGCCTCAGATCGGTGGCATGGACGGATGCCGTGCTGTCTTTCGTGATGTTCTTCTCCGGCTTGCTGGCCGTGGGCTTCGCGGTGTCCGCACTTGGAGGTCCCGCAGAGCTCCTTCGCAACCTGCGGGCGGATCACCCCGAATGGCTCGGCGTCCCGGGACCGGGACTGTGGAGTTTTCCGACATTCATCGCCCTCTCGTTCCCCTGGTTTTTCTTCGCCCTATCCAATCCGCAGGTCAGTCAGCGGCTGTTCATCCTCCGGGACTTCCGGGCGATGCGCCGGATGATCCTGTGGGTGCTGGGCTTTGGGTTCCTCTTCACGCTCATAGCCGTGGTCTGGGGGCTCGCCGCGCTGCAGCTTGCCCCCGATCTCGAGAACACGTCGATGGCGACGCCGGCCTTGCTGTCATCGGGTGTGGTGCCTGTCTGGGTGGCGCTCCTTCTGATCCTCGGCATCCTGTCCGCGGCGATCTCGACGCTCGATTCGATCGCGCTGACCGTCGGCGCGATGGTGGCGCGAGACGTCGTTCGGAGTGAGTCTGCCCCGAGCGATGCACGGCAGATCCTCGCGGGGCGACTGGCGATCGTGACGGTCGTCCTTTTCGCCAGCTATTTCGCGCTTGAGAACGCGGCGATCGTCGATCAGTTGGCCGCGCTTTCGGCGGCGGGCCTGCTGGTGACCGTGCCGCCGATCGTCGGGGCTTTCTTCTGGCGCCGGGGCACGGCTGCGGGTGCGCTTGCAGCCATCCTCGGCGGCGCCGGGGTCGCCATCTGGCTCGCGATCCTTCTTGGCGTAAGCGTGTTCGATCCCCTCCTGCCCTTCGCCGTAGCCGGGACAAGCATCGGGCTCTTCGTGCTGGTCAGCCTCGCCACGACGCCCCGCTCCGGCGCTCTGGACTTCCAGTCGGAGATCGCCGGGGAACTCGCGCGGCATCGCGCCTGGTAAATAACGCCGA
>CAZPPH010000108.1:0-9834 GCA_964588375.1 uncultured Rhodobacterales bacterium
CCCCAGCTTCTCGACCGGTTCGGCCTCGCCGTCGACGTGCGCTCGCCGAACGACGTCGCCACGCGGGTGGAAGTGATCCGGCGCCGGGCCGGCTACGAGGAGGACCACGAGAGCTTCATGGTGCGCTGGCGGAAGGCCGACGGGCGGCTTCGGTCGCGGATCCTGAAGGCGCGGGAAGGGCTTTCGGGCGTCGCCACTCCGGATGCAGCACTCGAGGATTGCGCGGCGATCTGCATCGCCCTCGGGTCGGACGGGCTCAGGGGCGAACTCACGCTCTTGCGGTCCGCCCGCGCACTTGCGGCCTACGAGGGAGACGCCGAGGTCAGTCGGGCGCATCTGAGGCGCATGGCGGTGCCGGCCCTCGGTCACCGCCTGCGGCGCGACCCGCTCGACGACACGGGCTCGGACACCCGCATCGCCCGGTCGCTGGGGGAGCTTTTCGGACCTTACCAGACAGCGGCGGAGTAATGGCCGCCGCCGCCGACATGAGCGACCCCGCGGTACGGGCGCGGATGGCGCTGGCCGTCCTCGCGGTGGCCGGCCCGGCGGTCGGCGGGCTCTGGCTGCGGGCGCGGCCCTCGCCGGTACGCGAGGTGTTCCTCGAAACCCTGGACCGGCTGTTGCCCGAGGCCGCCCGAATTGGCCCGGAGACGGAGGATTTCGCGCTGTCGGGCGGTGTCGACGTCGGAGCCTCGCTGGCGACCGGCCAGAGGGTACTGGCCCCGGGACTTCTGGCTCGGACGGGCCGCCTGACACTGGCCAGTGCCGAGCGCGCCTCCCCTGCCCTCGCCGCCCGGCTCGCACAGGCGCTCGACCGGGGAGGCCGGGTGCTGGTGGCGCTCGATGAAGGGGCCGAACCCGAGGAAACGCTCGCCCCGGGCCTGGCAGCGCGGGTGGGCCTCTTCGTCGATCTCGACGGGCTGGGCATGCGCGAGTGCGATGCCGTCTCGGAGCCGACAGCCGGGCTGGACAAGGCCCGGTCCGGATGGTCGGAAACGCGGTTTTCAGGCGAATTGGAGACTGTTCTCGCGGAGTATTCGACTTTTCTCGGCATAGACGAGAGCCGACACCTGTTGGTCGCCCGGGCCGCGGCCCGGACCGTGGCGGCGCTGCGTGGCGCACGGGAGGTCGCGCGCGAGGACCTCGATATTGCCGCCGCGCTTGTCCTCCTTCCCCGGGGCCAGGTTCCCGATGTGCAACCTGAGGTTGAAGAACCGGAGCCCGAACACCAGGACGACCGGCCGTCGGAGGACGAAGGCGAAAATTCATCGGACACCGGAGTGCCGGAGGATCGCCTGACCGGCGCCGAGGCCGTTCCGCTGCCGGCGGCACTGCTCGACCTGTCCGCAACCGCGCCGGGACGCGGAGCCCATGGGGCCGGCGCCGGGGCGGCGCTCAGGGGGACGACCCGCGGCCGCCCCCTGCCCTCCCGGCCCGGCCACGCGAACGCCCGCGCCCGGATCGACCCGGTGGCGACCCTGCGCGCGGCGATTCCGTGGCAGCGGCTCCGCCCCCCGGCCCCGCGGGGACAGCCCGTCGCGCTGAGGCCGTCCGACATTCGCATCCGCCGCTTCGAGGAGCGTTCGGACCGGGTCGTGATCTTCGCCGTCGATGCCTCCGGCTCGCAGGCCATGGCACGAATGGCCGAAGCCAAGGGGGCGGTGGAATGCCTGCTGTCGGAGGCCTACCGGCGGCGCGATCAGGTCGCGATGGTGTCCTTTCGGGGCCGCGAGGCCGAGGTGCTCCTCGCACCGACACGGGCACTGGTGCGCGCAAGGAACGCGCTGGTCGGGCTTCCGGCAGGCGGCGCGACACCGCTCGCGGCAGGGCTCGGCGCCGCCTCGGTTCTCGCGATGCAGGCGCGGGCCGCGGGCGCCACGCCGGTCGTGGTGCTTCTGAGCGACGGACGGGCGAACATCGCGCTCGACGGCGAGGCCGACCGGACCCGCGCGGCCGCGGATGCCGAGACGGCCGCGCGGCGTCTCGCCGCGGCAGGCGTCGAAAGCCTCGTCCTCGATACCGGGCGACGGCCGCAGGCCGCGCTGGAGGTGCTCGCGCAGGCGCTCCGGGGCCGCTACCTCGCCCTGCCGTTCGCGAGGGCGAAGGAAATGTCCGCGGCGGTCAGCGCGGCGCTGGACAGCTGAGCGTGGACTGGGTGCGGGACGCGGGCGACTGGCCGCTCGCCGGATATTCCACGTTCGTGGAGTCACCGCCACATCGCTGGCACGTGCAGATACTGGGTGAAGGCCCCGACGCGGTCCTGCTGCACGGCGCCGGCGGCGCCACCCAAAGCTTCCGCCACCTTGCCCCGTTGCTCGCGCGGCGCAACCGTGTGGTGATGATGGACTTGCCGGGCCAGGGATTTACCCGGATGGGAACCCGGCAGCGGTGCGGACTGCGCCCGGTGACGGAGGATATCCGGGCGCTGCTCGAAAAAATGGACGTTTCTCCCGAAGTGATCGTCGGCCATTCGGCCGGGGCTGCGATCGCGCTCAGTCTTGCCGTCGATCGGCCTTTGGTTCCTGTTGTCGGCATCAACCCGGCTCTCGGGAATTTCGAGGGCGCGGCTGGCTGGCTGTTTCCGATGCTCGCAAAGGCATTGGCACTCACGCCGCTGGTCCCGCAAGTCTTCGCACGGGCCGCGAGAACACCGGGACGGGTCGAAGGATTGCTCGCCTCCACAGGTTCGGCGCTCGACCCCGCGGGGACAGCTCTATATCGCCGGCTTGTCCGCGACCCGGGCCACGTGGAGGCCACGCTTCTGATGATGGCGCAATGGTCGATCGACGGTCTGCTCGACCGGCTGCCCGCGATCGGTTCACCGACTCTTTTTCTGGTCGGCGGAAGGGATGGTGCGGTCCCGCCCAAGGTGGCCGCGCTTGCCTCGGCGAGAATGCCGGATGCCGCAGTGACGTCCTTCGCGTACGAGGGCCATCTTCTGCACGAGACCGCGCCGTGCGCGACCGCCGAGGCGATCGCCGCGTTTCTGGACGAACGCGTGCCAGATCAGCCGTCGAGGGCCTGAAAGAACGCTTCCAGCGCGGCTTCCAGCTGGTGGCGGTCGAGCGAGGCGAAATCGGTCTCCGAACGGATTTCGAGTTTTCCGTCGGACGCGGTGCAGCGGACCATGCCGCCGGGACCCTCGAAACGCAACGAAGTCTTGGCCGAAGGTTTGCCGGGACGACTGCCATCGGCCCCTTTCGCTTTCCCCGGCGGGACGGCGAAGCTGCGCAGGAGCTCGACTTCCTTGGCGGCGCTGGTTACCGGCATCGCCGCCAGCGCCTCGGCGAGACGCCGCGCGGCTCGGGCGTCATTCGTCAGCCGCTTTTCGAGCTGGAGTCCGAGGGAACGCGGAATGGCCTCGGCAAAGTTGAGGTGATCGCCGATCATGTCGAGCAGGGTGGCGAAGTGGCCGATGTAGTTGCGCTTCTGGCGGCCGGCCGACGCATAGAGAATGCCGATGGCATCCGGGACGGTGGCCGCAGCCGTCTCCGGATTGGCTGCGTATTTACGGGCAAGATCCGCCATCTCGGCGAACGAGATGTCGCGGCGAACGAGGTTTTCGTCGACCATCTTGCGATAGAGCGCCTCCAGAGCCTCGCCGTGCGCGATGAGCCCCGCAGGTATACGGGAAAATACGTCATCGCCCGTCTCCGCGTAGAGCTCGCGGTAGGCGTGCAATCGACGATAGCCCTGTACAAGCTGATACCCGTCGTCACCGACCTCCACGCGGATCGGGTTGGAAAGACCGACACCGCGAATTGACGCCTTCAATTCGTCGAGTTCCGGATCGCGTCGGTCCGAACGGTCCCGCGTCAGCTTGTCCGTGCGGATTTCCGTGACCGGAATCTCCTCGGTAATGAGCCCGGCCTTGCGCAGGCGCACGAGCTCATGGGCGAGCCGATCGTTCTCCTCGCGAATGCGCGCCTCGGTCACCTGACGCTCCGACAGGGCATCGGCATTCTCCGCGATGGCCGCGGCCATGGGGCCGCGACGGGTATCGCGGGGGGCGGGTTCGGTTGGCTCACCGTCGGGAAAACCGATGTCGAAAATGCGCCGCTTGCTCATTTTTCTGCCTCCATGACATTCCAGACCTCGGCGACATGGCCGATGAATTCCTCGTAGGCCCGATCGAAGGATGTTCGTGCCCGCCGCCACGTCTCCCTGGTCATGTCACGGTAATCGGTTTCGTAGATCGAAGACAGGAAGCGGCCCGACTGTTCGACCGCCCGTGTCATCTCGATCGGATGTTCCGTCATGCGATCGCCGAAGACCCGGCCGAAGGCGGTTTGCATCGCGCGGTGCAGGTCGTTTCCCGGCTCGAAGCGGGTGAGCAGAAAGCGGACATCATGAAACGCCTTCGGCAACCCGACCGTCCCCGTGGGGACAACGCCGCGAAACCGCCCCAGATCCTCGAGCGCCTCGGCGAGCTGCCCGATGAAGGACGTCGTCGAATCGTATTCCCAATAGCCCGGGCCCGACGGAATGTAGAGCATGTCCGCCGCAAACACCGCGTTCATCGACTGGTAGCCGATGGCGGGAGGACAGTCGAAGATGATCAGGTCATAGGCATCGTCGGGCAAGCCGTCGAGAAACCGGGACACTGCTGCGAAGAACGACCATTCGGGGTTCATGTGCCGGTACTGTGCCGACGCGAACTCGACGAAAGCCGCGTTGGCGCAGGACGGCACGATATCGATCGTCGGCCAGCACGTCGCCTTGATGAAGTCGCTGGCACGCAGATCCGCCAGGCCCATCTCCATGATGGCGGGGGGCAAATCGCGGCGGGGCAGGGCGGTCCCGCTTTCGGCCGCCGTCGGCGCCGCGTTCATGCGCTCGGTCTCCCGGGTCAGATCCCGCGCCATTATCCCCCAGACGGTGAATTCCTCGGTGACATCCGAAAGCCCCATGGAATGGCTCAGGGTCGCCTGCGGATCGAAATCGACAGCAAGAACACGATACCCCGAAAGCGCCGCGGCATGAGCGAAATGCAACGCCACGGTCGACTTTCCGGCGCCACCCTTGAAGTTCGCGATGGCTGCCCGGACCGCCCGCTTGCCCGGTGGCCGGTAGGGCATGAGGCTCTTTCGGTTGATCCGCAGCCGACGGCGGATCTCGTTGATCTCCTCGAGACTATACCAGCGCTGCCGCCCGTCCTCCTCGACCAGGCCCTGGGGCAGCGACGGGTCGGCGGCCATCCGGCCACGGAGCGTCGACTGGTTGACGCCGAAGATCAGCTCTCCGACCTCCCAACTGGAGAACCGCCGGAGCGTCTTCTCGTTCTCCGGCGAATAGGTCTCGTTGCGGATCCAGCTCTGCATCTTCAGCGACTGTGACTGGAGCCGGGCAAGATCGATGTGAGTGAACATTCTGCCTCCCGTCCCCACCGGGACGCTATTTCCTACACAGTCAGGATTTACGCCGCTTTCTTTCAGAGTGCAATTTTTCAATACCACGATTCAACAGAAGTCGGGATCACCTGCTTTTCCCTGACTGAAGCCGTCGCGATTCGCCCAGAAGACTGTCAGCAGGACACCTGGACCCACAGACATCCACGCAATATTGGGGACACCATATCGACAGCAGCGACATATAGGGGGACACTCTGTGTAGATTGGGGGACATCCATACTGTCACCCAATACCAGAATACCCGAAATTTCATCTTCGTCAGAAAGTCCGAACCAATCGATTCACGCCGAGCCTTGACAGAATCGGAATTCCGGACGCAAATCACTCAGCGTCGAGTAAAAGCGCTGAGATGTCAGCGAGAGACAAGGAGCCGGACAACCGGCCGGGCAGTGAAGAGATGCAGGTGGCACCCCTCGCCGGACGTCAGGCGGCGTCCCGTAAATACGATATACTGACAGCCCTGGGCGCCTGGGCCCTCGGGCACTCGAAGGGCGAGCAGCGAAGCGCGCTCCGGCTCATCACGCTCGTGACTGCGCGATACAATTGGCAACGCGACAGGCTCGCTGTCGGTCAGCGCGAGATCGCGGCCTTGTGGCATTGCGACGAACGCACGGTGAAGCGGGAAATGGCACGGCTTCGGGGCAGGGGCTGGCTGCGACTGAAGGTGCAGGGACGGCGGGGCCGCGTGGCCGAGTACGGGCTCGGTCTGGACGCGATCCTCGCGGAGACACGGCCGGCCTGGGAGCGGATCGGCCCCGACTTTGCCATGCGGCTCGAGGACGGGCCTTCCGAGGACGTCGTTCCCTTGATGCCGCGCGGCCCGGTGCCGGCCCCGGACGTTTCCCCCGGCGACGACTGGTCGCTTGCCGCGGCTCTCATCCATGCCGAGGACCCCGCGACCTACGGCGCCTGGGTACGGGCTCTGCGACGCGAGAGCAGGGCAGGGGGCACATTGACCGTGAGAGCCCCGAGCCGGTTTCACGCAGCCTATGTGGATACTCATCTGAGGGAGCGCTTGCTGGAGGCGCTTCGCTCGGTCGACGACGAGATCGAAGAGCTTCGCATCGTCTGCTGAAAACGAAGCGGGGCCGCCCCCTTGAGAGCGGCCCCGCGGATCTTCCGTTCCGACAGGCGGTGGCTCAGGAATCCCCGCCCTCGGCAGCGCCGTCTTCCGGCGCATCCGGGCTCACCGATGCGAGGAAAGCCGCGAGGTTCATCGCTTCCTCTTCGGTCCGCACACGGTAGGCCATGCCACTCCGGGCGCGGCGGTCGTCAAGATACTCGCGGAGATAGCCGTTGGGATCCTGCAGATAGGCGGTCAGAGCCTCTTCCGTCCAGACCAGACCCGTTTCGCCGGCTTCGACGATGGCGGGGCGATAGCGGAAGCCTTCAACCGAGCCGGCCTGACGGCCCACCACGTTATAGAGGTTCGGACCCTGCCTCGCGTTCCGGCCTGCCAGGACTTCGCCCTCTTCGTTCTCGACGACATGGCAGGTCTGGCACTGGCTGAACGCTTCTTCCCCGGCTGCAGCATCGCCTTCGGCGAAGGCCGGTGCTGCCATAAGGGCGGCAACGGCACCCATGATCATGAACTTCGACATCTAACGTCTCCCTTACGTTTCCGACACACCTAGATCAGGCGCGCGTTGCGTCCAGATTTCGCTCACGAACTCTGGCTATGCAATAGCAACGCGGTTAAACCGCGCCGGTTTCCATCATGCAACCGCTCGTGCGAGCGCGCATTGCTGCCAGAGGGACGACAGCGCGCTGACCAGGTGCTCGATGTCGGCGTCGGTGTGGAGCGGGGAAGGAGTGATCCGCAGCCGTTCCATGCCCTTTGGGACCGTGGGATAGTTGATCGGCTGAACGTAGATGCCCCAGTCTTCCATGAGGATGTCCGAGATCATCCTGCATTTGACAGGATCACCGATCATCACCGGGATGATGTGCGAGGGGTTCGGCATGTGCGGGATGCCTTCGGCGTCGAGCCTCGCCCGCAGCCGGGCGACACGGTCACGTTGCCGGGCGCGCTCCAATCCGCTGTCCTTGAGATGCCGGATGGACACACGTGCTGCCGCGGCGATCGCGGGGGGCAGGGCGGTGGTGAAGATGAAGCCGGACGCGAACGACCGGATGAAGTCGCAGAGCGCCTTCGAGCCGGTGATGTAGCCGCCGAAGCAGCCGTAGGCCTTGCCGAGCGTGCCTTCGATGAGGGTGATCCGGTCCATCAGCCCCTCGCGCTCGGCGACGCCGCCGCCCCGGGGGCCGTACATGCCCACAGCGTGCACCTCGTCGATATAGGTCATCGCGCCGTGCTTGTCGGCCACGTCGCAGATCTCGGCGATGGGCGCGATATCCCCGTCCATCGAGTAGACGCTCTCGAAGGCGACGATTTTCGGCCGGCCGGGGCCGACGGCGGCAAGCTTGCGGTCGAGATCCGCCGGGTCGTTGTGCTTCCAGATCACCTTGTCGGCGCGGGAATGGCGGATGCCCTCGATCATCGAGGCATGGTTGAGCGCGTCGGACAGGATCACCGCGTTCGGAAGGCGGCTGCCGAGGGTCGAAAGGGCGGCCCAGTTCGAGACGTAGCCCGACGAGAAGAGGAGCGCCGCCTCCTTGTGATGCAGGTCGGCCAGTTCGGTCTCGAGGAGCAGGTGATGGTGGTGCGTGCCGGAGATGTTCCGCGTGCCGCCCGCACCCGTGCCGCATTGCTCGGCGGTTTCGCACATCGCGCGGACGACGTCCGGGTGCTGGCCCATGCCGAGATAATCGTTGGAGCACCAGACGGTCACCTCGTCGGCGCCGTTACTGTGATTGAGAGCGCGGGGAAAGCTGCCGCAGCGGCGCTCGAGCTCGGCGAAGATGCGGTAGTTGCCTTCGCCCTTCAGGGTGTCGAGCTGCTCGTTGAAAAGGGCTTCAAAGTCCATGGGGTCCCCCTAGCGGTCTTGGGGGCTGCGCCCCGGGTCTGTCCGGTTGAGCCGGGATCATCCAGCGCCAGAGCTTTTCGTCGGGCAAGGGAAGGATCATCAGCCAGTGTTCGAGAAGGGCGAGCGCGGTGATCGCGGAGAGCAGCGCGAAGCCGACGTTGCCGGTCTGGAAGAGAAGGTTGAGCCAGTAGCCTGTCGCAAGCGTGAGCAGCGTGATCGATGCGGGAAAGACCCAGTTGAGCCTCCGGATGCGAAAATGCGACGGCACGTGAAAGAGGGGGCTCGGAATGAACTCGGTGTTGATCTTCGGCACACCGAAGAAAAGGTTCAGCTTGGCCGAGACGCGGGCGAAGAACAGCACCGCGAAGGTCCACATGGCGATGTCGTTTTCGGCCCCCCGGCTCAGCAGCGCGATGGCGCCGAGAGCCGCGACAAGAAGCATCTCGTGATAGGCGATCGTGCCCCAGGCGCGCATGAAACGCTCGAATTCCGGCGCGTCGGCGGGGCAGGGGCGCCGGTTGGGGCCCGAGACCACGCCGGTGAGGAAGGCAAGCTCGATCCAGCCCCAGATCGCGAGGGCGGCGATGAAGCCTATCCAGGCCCCGCCGGGGCTTGCGTCGGGCAGCGAGGCCATCAGGGCGATGACGCCGGCGAACATCACCGGCAGCGCGAGGATCGCGGTCATGACGTGCCCGTCCGGGGTCTGGTTGTCGGCGCGTCGCACGACCCAGAGGATCGCGCCGGTGGAGAACCACCAGAGAAAGAGGGCGAAGACGCCCGCGATCCACGGATTTGCGATCATCCGGTGGCCCCCGAAGCAGACGCGCCCCGGGCCTGACCCGGGGTCCCGATGAACCGGGTAATGCGTTGCCGCGCGAGGTCCCGGCTCGAGGCCGGGACGGGCGCGCCGGATGATTGCGGGCCGCTCATCAGAAAGCCGGTTCCAGCCGGACGTTCTCCGGCGGGGTGTTCGGCTTCGACGGGATGGTGAAGAGCGATACGAACGCCGCCGCGCTGCGCGTGTTGGCCCAGACCTTGCCGAGAGCGCCTCCGAGCCCGCCCTTCTTCGCCGCGCGGTCGGCGTCGCCCATCGCCTTCTCGAGCCGCCGCAGGGCGGGCTTCCAGCGGGGATGGTCGATGTCGATCTCCAGCGGGAACACCTGGCGGGCGATGGACGAGGTCTTCTTGAACACTTCCTGGTCGTACCACTCGATGTCGACGCCGAGAGCGTCGTGGAAGGCCGGCCGGGCGTGGTCGCGGACCCACATCGTCGAGTAGACGGCGGTGAGGAAGAACTTGATCCAGAGCTTGTTGTTCCAGCTCTGCGTCAGCTTGGGGTCGGTGCGCATCAGGAGCGCGAAGGCCTCGCCGTGGCTGAACTCGTCGTTGCACCACTCGCGGAACCACTTGAAGATCGGGTGGAACCGCTTGTCGGGGTTGGCCTCGAGGTGGCGGTAGATGGTGATGTAGCGGGCGTAGCCGATCTTCTCGGAGAG
>CAZPPH010000109.1:0-9806 GCA_964588375.1 uncultured Rhodobacterales bacterium
GCGAAGTTGACCAGCACCGTGTCTTCGACGCAGTCCCACAGGGGGTTCGAGAAAGTCAGGGGGCCGGGAGGACTAGCATCGCCGGTCTCTGCACTCGCTACCGGTTTTGCTGCGAAGACGAGTTGTCCGCTGCGCAGGGAGCGATTGCAGGCGGCCAGTCTGAGCTCGTCCAATTCCCTATTGAGAGAAGTCACCTGCGTGCGCAGATCTTCGTTCTGTTCCTCGAGGGTCTGGCGTTCGAGATCGGTGAGTTCGAGCCTGGTGCGCATATCGTCCTCGAACGCATCGAAGAGCTCCACCCGCTCTCTGACATGCGCGAGACCCCAGGAGGCCCCGACCGCGATCTTCTGAAAAGAGAACGCGAGGTCACTCGTGATGTCGCGGCAGTCGTCGACGAAGGGCGATGTGCCGTCAAACCCGGTGAAGACCCAGCGGTCGGGCTGCTGGAACCTCAGGAACGAGGTGTAATTGATCTTCATTCCGTTCAATTCGGCATCCGCGTCGGTCAGCGCAAAGACCTGATCGGAATGCTGGATGTCGAGGTGCGGAAATTGAGGCGAGACCAGTGTTCCGTCGGTATCCCGGACAATCGCGAGAAAGCCAATCTTTTCGCAGACCATCGCCTTCGCGCCATCAGAGATCGTCATTGGTTCGGAGGAGATGCCGAGACGTTCGGGCTCGGCGAGGACCGCGCCGGGATTTCCTGCAATGATCGTGGCGATGCAGGCCGCGGAATACAATTGCTTGATGCTCAAATTATCCACCCTCCAACACTGTCGCCGCTCAACTCCTGCGGTAGCACATATCGTATTTGTCATTGGCTTTCCAGCGAGATGGGGTATGAGGTTCAATACTTCGTAGTCTGGGGCTGAAGTGCAACAGATATCGTCTTCATTCTCCCCATAATCGTATCGGAAGTGCGCCACGGCCCGGCAATTTCCGGGCGCCGAATTGCGGTGCCTGAAAAGGATCGATGATTCGCGTATTGGCGCGGCTCCGCTTTCGATGGCCCGTTTTGCGTTCGGCACGACCGGTCGACGGACAAAAATACAACCCACACGCGTAATTCTCATCTGTCCGGACGATGCGGGCCGCTGCGGCGGTGTCGTAGCCTCGTCGTGTTCCTCGGAGTGGGGGGAACTCGAGCGTCCGTCCGAGGGGTGGGCGAGATCACAACTGCCCTCAGCGGCATGAGTTCAGGAGTATTAACATGAAAGCCTTCTTCAAGCGCCTTATCGGGAACGAGCGTGGCCTCACGCTGCCCGAGTACGGCATCGGCCTCGCACTCGCGATCGGCGTCGGCACCGTCGCGCTCGGCGGCCTTTCCAACGAAATCACCGGTGCGATGGTCGGAGCTGGTCTCGAAATGCCCTGTGACGCCACAGCTGCAGACGGCAGCGGCGGCGGCACCAACTGCTGATTCAAGTTACGGACCGCGCGGCGCAAGTCGTCGCGCGGACCGCCTTTTCTCGCGGCCAGTCCGGCCGGCCATGTATTCCAGTGCGGAGAACCCTGCCATGCGTCTCGCTTCTCTCTTCACCGCTCTGACCGGGCTCATCGTCGCCGGTGGCACGACCTATCTCGCCCGCGACTACCTGACGCCGGCGCCGGCGGAGGCCAACAATGCAGAGATGTCGGCGACCGTTCCCGTCGTCGTTGCGGGTTCCGACATCGCCTTCGGTCAGACGATCGAGTCGCATCTTCTCAGCACCATCGCCTGGCCCGTCCACGCGGCCCCGCCGGGCGCCTTCGAGGGCTTCGACAAGCTGCTTCCCGAAAGCGGGCAGGACGCGCGCCGGGCCAAGCGGGCCTTCTCGAAGGGCGACATCATCCTCGCCTCGAAGGTCTCCGACTTCGGCGAGAAGGTCACGATCATCCAGTCCCTCGAGAAGTCGCGGCGCGCCATGGCGATAACGGTCGACGCGACAAGCTCGGTCGGCGGCTTCGTCACACCCGGCGACTTCGTCGACATCGTGATGACCCGGGGTTCGCGCGATGACATGCGCGCGATCACCATTCTTCAGAACGTGCGCGTCATCGGCGTCGACCAGACCGCGGACGAGAACGACGATTCACCGCAGATCGCGCGCACCGTCACCGTCGACGTGTCGCCCGACGAGGCGCAGCGCCTGTCGCTGGCGCAGAGTGCGGGGCGCCTCAGCCTGACGCTGCGCTCGCTCGACAACGAGGTCGACGAGCCGCTCGAGTCTGTCCGGCTGCGCGACATCCTGCAGGAAAAGTCGCCCGTGCCAGAAGACGCACCGCGCCAGACGATCCGCGTCCGCCGCGGCACCGAAGTCTCGGACGCAGAGCTCAACTGAACCGAGGATAGGGGCGGGGGCCATGATCAAACGTCTCGGAATGACGATAGGACACGATGAGCGGGGCTCGATCCTGCCCCTGATCGGCGTTCTCGTCGGGCTCTTTTGCGGTTTGCTGGCACTCACCTTCGACGTCGGCCGGATCGGGGTCACGCATTCGGAAATGCAGGCCTACACCGACCACGTGGCGCTGGCCGCGGCGGGCGAGCTTGACGGCAAGCCCGACGCGATCACTCGTGCGACGGCCGCGGCGGAGGCGATGATCGAGGACTACCGCACCTACGGCGACGGAGGCGGCGACTTCGCCGCCGCGGATTACACGCTCACGTTCTACAGCAGCCTGCCGGCCAGCGATCTCGCGCAGGTTACGGAGACGACCACCGAGGCGGATGCCGCCCGCTACGTCTCCGTCCAGCTCGATCCGATGGACGCCGGCTTCTCCTTCGCGCGGGCCTTCGCCACGCTCACCGGCAATGCCCAGGTCGACAGCAACGTCGCCGCGGGGTCGATCGCCGGCATGACGCAATACGCCTGCGATATAACGCCCCTGATGTTCTGCATTCCGCCCGCCGATCCGGCGACCGGCGCGCTCTGGAGCGCCGAGGACAACATTGGCCAGATGCTTCACCTGCGCGCCGCGGGCAACGACGCCTGGGGCCCCGGCAACTTCGGCTTTCTCGACCCCGACGATGTTCTCGTCGACGACGAGGGCCCCTGCGGCGGCCTCAAGGGCGCGCAGAAGATCCGGTGCGTCGTCGGCGCCGTCGGCAGCGTCAGCCAGTGCTTTTCGCAGAACGGGGTGGACACGGAGCCGGGCCAGAAGGTCGGTATCGAGGATCACGCCTTCAATGTTCGCTTCGACATGTGGGGCGGCAACATGAACAACCGGACGAACAATGAAGCCTATGCGCCTGCGCCGAACGTCGTGAAAGGCATCAAGCCCAAGGGCGGCGGCAGCTGCATAAAGACCAACTCCGAGGCGTCCGATGCAGCCGGTCTTCCGCGCGATACCTGCTTTCCCGATTGCGGCCCCTACGGCGACGGGGGGTGGGATGACGCCGGGTACGTGTCGGCCAACCACGACCTCGTCGATCCCCGCGACGCGCATGGCCTTCCCACGGGCAACAAGCTGACGGGCACGCGGTGGGAGATGTATCTCGCGGAAATCAAGATGGCCGATGCGACGGCCGACGCGATCGCCGAGGCCGACGCCACGGGTTCGGAACCCCCGCCGCCGACTGGCTCGTCGCTGATCGACGGTCTTCTCGAGGAGACCGTCGGCGGCCAGTGCTCGCCCAACGTTGCTCCGAAGCCCGAACGCCGTGTCATCTACGTCGCGTCCGTGAACTGCGACCCGTCGAACGGAGGCACGGAGGTCAAGGGCAAGACCCTCGACGTGCCGGTCCACGAATACGTGAAGATCTTCCTCACCGAGCCGGTCAGCTCGGCCCCGACATCGCCGCCGACGCTCTCGATCTACGGCGAAGTCCTGGGCTCGGCCGGCGGCAGTGGTGGCGGTGCGGGCTCGCCGGGGGGCACGTTCCGCGACGTCGTGCAGCTTTACCGGTGAGGGGAACGATGTCACTGCGCAGCTTTCTCCGACGTCTCCGCCGCGACGAGCGCGGGCTCGCGCTCGTCGAGCTTGCCATCGGCATGCCGCTTCTCCTGCTTGTCCTGGGCGTGACGATCGAGGGCGGCCGGATGTTCTATTCCTACCAGGCCGTTATTCAGGGCGTGCGAGACGCCAGCCGCTATGTCGGACGCGTGGTTCCGAGCAACCTCTGCAGCACCGGCGGCACGATCGGCAGCTTCGTGTCGGACGCCACGCTTCGGCAACTCATCGAGCGAAACGCGAATTCCAGCTCCGGCTTTCCACCGGCGATCACGGTCACCGGGGTCAATCTCGAAAGCCGCTGCGAAGGGACCATCGGGGAATATCGTGTCTCGCCGGCGCCGATCGCCCAGGTGACGGCGACGCTGGAGATCCAGTTTCCGTTCTCGGGGATCGTACGCTTCGCCACCGGCAACCCGGCAGCAACGATCACCACAACGATCAGTGACGAGAGCAGGATCTTCGGCTCGTGAGACAGGCGACCTCATATCGCGATCTCGTCCGCGACGAGCGCGGCACGACGCTGGTCGAGCTCGCGATCGGGGTCTCGCTCTTTCTGCTGATCTTTCTGGGGTCGATCGATTTCGCGCGGTTCTATTATCACTTCTCCGCCACCGAGAAGGCTCTTGCGGTGGCCGCGCGGACGGCCACGGTGCGCCCGGCTGTCTGCCCCAATGTGCCCGACACCAATGTCCGCGGAGCAGCGGGAGCGGACGCCGTCACGCCCGATTTCGGGGCTTCCTGTGACGGGGGCCTGTTGGACGCGGACGGCAACGCGGTCGGCGGCACGATCTGCGCCCAGGTGGCACGGAGTTGCACCCTGGCGGAAACCGGCGCTTCGACCGCGACCGCCGACGAGATCTGGGGACGCCTCGGCGCGGCGCTGCCCCCGAATGCGACGCGCGAAAATCTCCGGATAACCTACGCTTTCGACCCCGCGATCAACTTTCTCGGCGGCCCCTTCGTGCCGAACGTTTCGGTCGAACTGACCGGTCTCGACTTCGAATTCATCACGCCGGTCGGTTCGCTCGCCTCGATGGCGGGCGCGGCGACGGCGACATTCGACCAATCGCCCCCGTTTCCTTCGCTCAGAGCGGTCGCTCCGGGCGAGGATCTCGCCGCCGGGAACGACGGCTGACGACGTGGCAGGCAAGGAGAGGATAAATGGCTAACAGGATCGTGATGTTCTCCGACGACGATGCGACCGTGGCGTCGGTCAAGAGATCGCTGCGGCGGACGCCATCGCTCAGGGTGGATGCCCACCGGGAGCTCTTGTCGAGCGTCAACGGCAGCGCGGTGGGGATGGCGAAGGACGTCGACCTCATCATCTTCAAGGCGGGCGACACGCCCGAGGCCGAACTCGCCGCCCTCGTCGATTTCAAGAAGAAAGTGGGCGACAAGCGTGCAATCATAGCACTTGCCGACGAAAGCCTTTCGCTCGCCGAGGCGCGCCGCTTCCGCGACGCCGGCGTCAGTGAGATCCTGCCCGACAACGCACCATCGGCCGAGCTCGCCGAGCGGATCGAGTATTGGGCAAGGGGACAGGAATACCAGGTTCCGGCGCTCCGCGCTCCGGACCCGAGGCTTGGCCGCGTTATCGGTGTGACGCAGGCGCGTGGCGGCCTCGGTGCGACGACGCTCGGCGTCAATCTCGCCGCAAGGCTCCTTGACCCCAAGGGGCTGATCAAGAAGACCCGCCAGCACAAGGTCGTGCTCGTCGATCTCGATATCCAGTACGGCGGCGTCGCGAGCCACCTCGACATCGAGCCGACCGACGCGCTCTATCAGATGATCACAGACGGCACCGTGCCCGATGCGAACTACATCGAGCAGGCGCTTGTCGAGCATCCGAGCGGACTCAGGGTGTTGACCGCGCCGAAGACACTCTGTCCGATCGAGGCGCTGGGGCGAAGCCAGGCTGCGGCGCTGATCGACACGCTGCGCGACGCCTACGATTTCGTCATCGTCGACTTGCCGAGGGTACTTTGCGACTGGATGCCGGCCGTGATCGACCGGACGGACCGCCTGTTGCTCATGACGGATACCACGGTTCCGACGATCCGCCAGGCGCGGCGCCTGATCGACATCCTGACCGAGGATGCCCTGAACCTTGATGTTCAGATGGTCGTCTCCCGCGAGGTCAGGCCGATGCTTCCCAAAAGGCACCACAAGGTGGCCCAGCAGATCCTCGAGCGTGACTTCGGACACTGGCTTCCCGACGATGCGAAGGCCTGCCGCAGTGCCTCGGACCGCGGGGTGCCGATCTCCCGGGTGCGCTCGCGCTCACCGCTCTCACGGGCAATCGACAACATCGCTCGACAACTCATCAAAGACGTCAAGGCGCAGCAGGCGGCCGCCACTGTGGCTCAAGGATAGGAGGCAGGTAAATGTTCAAGTCGTTTTCCAAGGATCGTGCTTCGGCCGCCGATAAGGTCGTGACGCTTCGACCCGCTGCGGGGGTCGCCGAGATCACGCCGGATCTGCCTTCGACCGAAGACATCGCCCTCTCGAAGCGGCTCGAGCTGAAGAGCGTTCTTCACGAAGCCCTCCTCGACAGGTTGAACCTTTCGGTGGTCGACAAGGTCGAGCCGGAAGAATTGCGCCGTGAGATCGCCGCCCTCGTCAACGAGACGCTGAGCGATAAAGGGACCCCTATGCGTTCGGAGGAATTCCGCAGTCTCGTCGACGAACTGATCGACGAGGTCCTCGGCTTCGGACCGCTCGAGCCCCTGCTTGCAGACCCGACCGTGAACGACATTCTCGTCAACGGCCACGAGAACGTCTACGTCGAGCGTTCGGGCGTTCTCGAGCGCACGCAGACGCGGTTTCGCGACGAGCGCCATCTGCTCCGGATCATCGACAAGATCGTCTCGCGGATCGGCCGGCGGGTGGACGAGAGTCAGCCCTGGGTCGATGCCCGCCTGGAGGATGGCAGCCGTGTCAACGCGATCATTCGCCCCTGCGCCATTGACGGCCCCTCGGTCTCGATCCGGAAGTTCGCGAAGCAGCCCTACACGATGGACCGCCTCATGGAGCGCGGCTCGCTGAACGAGAAGGCCGCGAAGCTTCTCCGAGCGCTGGTTCAGGCACGGATGAATGTCTTGATCTCCGGCGGCACCGGCTCCGGCAAGACGACGATGCTGAACGCCATGTCCTCCTATATCGGGGACCACGAGCGTATCGTGACGATCGAGGATGCGGCCGAACTCCAGATGCAGCAGTCCCATGTGGTACGCCTCGAGACCCGCCCGCCGAGCCCTACGGGAACGGGGGCCGTTCACCAGCGCGAACTCGTCCGGAACGCGCTCCGGATGAGGCCCGACCGGATCATCGTCGGCGAGGTCCGCGGCGCCGAGACCTTCGACATGCTTCAGGCCATGAACACCGGTCACGACGGGTCGATGACGACGGTGCACGCCAATACGGCCCGCGATGCGCTCGGCCGTCTCGAGCAGATGGTGACGATGATGGGCGTCGACTTCCCGCTGCAGGCGATCCGGGCGCAGATCGCCTCGGGCCTGAACATGGTTGTCCAGCTCTCGCGTCTGTCGGACGGCACGCGGCGGGTCATGTCGATCTCCGAGATTACCGGCATGGAAGGCCAGGTCATCACGATGCAGGATATCTTCGTGTTCCGCCGCTCCGGTAAACGCGCCGATGGCATGGTGGTCGGCGACTTCCGCGCGACCGGAATACGGCCGCGCTGTTTCGATGAACTGCTCGCCGCCGGCGTGCAGATCGACGAGAACATCTTCATGGATACGGGAGACTGATGTGCTCGACCAATTCATAGCGCTGACCGGGGCGGACAATTCGCCCGGCGGCTACGCCGTCTTTGCGGGCACCTTTCTCGGGATCATGCTCTTCGTCACTGGACTGATCCAGCTGCTCTGGCGCGGCGAGACCTATGACGAGGCGCACAACCGCCGGCTGCGGATGATCGCCGAAGGCAAGAAGACCCCCGAGCTCCTCGCGCTTCTCAAGCCCAGCGAGGAGGGGCGGGGACTGCGCGGTCTTCCGTTCCTGGCCACGTTGCCGCGCGATCTGAACCAGGCCGGCATTCTGGTCCAGCCGCGGCGGTTCGTCTGGTTCTGCGCTTCGGCGTCGGGCGCCGTCGCGCTGATCGCGATGGGCTTCATGCCGACGCTCCAGGCGGTCGTCCTCGGTCCGCTCCTGGGCTTCGGCCTTCCGATCATGGTCGTGCGGCAGCGGCGTAGGAAGCGCCTCGAGAAGCTCGTTTCGCAGCTGCCCGACGCTCTCGACCTGATGTCCCGCGGGCTGTCGGTCGGCCACCCGCTCAACACCTCGATCGGCTCCGTTGCCAACGAGATGCCGGACCCTCTGGGCACCGAGTTCGGGATCATCTACGACCAGATAAGTTACGGCGACGACCTGACCGATGCCGTGCAGGATTTCGCCGAGCGTGTCGATCTCGAGGACGCCTATTTTCTGGCGGCTTCGATCGGCATTCAGCATGGCACGGGAGGCGACCTCGCAAGGGTCACGCGACTTCTCTCCGAGACGGTCCGCAACCGAATTGCGATGCGCCGCCGCATCAAGGCGATATCGTCCGAAGGCAGAATGACCGGACAGTTTCTTTCGATTTTGCCGGTCGGTATCTTCGCCTTCAGCATGCTCACGACGCCCGATCACTTCGGCGGCGTCATGGATGATCCTCTATTTCCGATCTTCGCTGGCGTCGTCATCGGCTTTACCGTGATCAATTACCTGATCCTGCGTCATCTCGTTAATTTCCGGATCTGAGGAGAACCGAAAATGATCGAAGCTCTCGAACTCGTTTCGCTCCGCGTCGGCCTCGATCCGAGGACACTCGTCCTTCTGCTTATCGGCCTCGGAGGAGCACTTGCGTTCTTCGGTGTGACGAACGCCGCGACCCAGGTCGATCCTGCCACGGCGCGTCTGACCCGGACCCGTCAGGCCCGGTTGCAGCAGCGCCAGGACAAGGCGCTTCTGAAGGATCGCGTCGAGACCTCGAAGGGTATCCTGAGAACGTTCATCCCGAAGAACCCGGGCGAGTTGTCGCGGCTGAAGATCAAGCTGATACAGGCGGGATATCGGAGGGAAAGCGCAGTCCCTGTCTACACCATGGTCCGGATTGCGCTCGGCGCAGGCCTGCCGGCGGTCTTCATTTTGTTCCTCGGGCTCGCCGCCCTGCCCGGGCTCACCCTGCCGCTCGGACTTTCCGGTCGGCTCGGAGGGCTGACCCAGCTGCAGATCTTCCAGGTCATCGCGATCCTGACCTTCATCGGATATTTCTTGCCGACCAGACATGTCGAATCCCGGGCACGGGAAACCAGGATGAGGATCACGGAAAGCTTTCCGAACGCCCTCGACCTTCTGCAGATCTCCGTCGAGGCAGGTCTCGGTCTCGATGCCGCGATGACGCGGGTGGGCAACGAACTCGCCAGTGTCTGCCCCGAGCTCTCGGTCGAACTCCTGACGGTGCAGCGCCAGATCCAGGCCGGCCGACCACGCGATGCAGCCATGCGCGAGATGGCGGAGCGCTGCGGCGTCGATACGGTCGCCTCTTTCACCAAGGTGGTGCAGCAATCGCTTCAGTTCGGCACGCCCATGACCGAGGCGCTCCACACCTATGCCCACGAGATGCGCCTCCATCGCGAACTCGCGGCGCAGGAAATGGCGAACAAGTTGCCAGTGAAAATGTCCATCGTTCTGGCCTCGTTCATGCTGCCCTCGCTTATCCTGATGACCGTTGGTCCGACAGTGATCCGCTGGCTCAGCATGTCGAATTAGCGCCGCGATTCATTGTCCGCATTCAGTGGCCTTTCCGATGTATGCCGCCGATATGTCGCTGATGACCGGACTGGAACGATGAATTCACGCAGCGCCTA
>CAZPPH010000110.1:0-9803 GCA_964588375.1 uncultured Rhodobacterales bacterium
ACGGCAAGCTCTTCATCGACCACCTGACGGGGCTGAAGCGTCAGCTCATCACCCGCAAGGCCGTGAAGCGCAAGCGGGAGCTGGCGCGGGCGTCTTGACGGCGCGCCCGATCCTTCTGTGGCCCGACCGGCGGCTCCGAACGGCGGCCGACCCGGTCGGCGAGATCGACGAGGGGGTGCGGGACGTGTGGGACGACATGATAGAGACGATGGAGGCGATGCCGGGCGTCGGCCTCGCCGCCTCCCAGATCGGGGTCATGCGCGCGCTCGCCGTCGTCGATGCCTCCGAGGAGAGGGGCCGCGCGATCCGGATGGCCGACCCGAAGGTCCTCGAAGCCTCCGCCGAAACGAAGCCCTGGGAGGAGGCGAGCCCCTGCCTGCCGGGCATCTTCGCGAAGGTCGTCCGCCCGGCGAAGGTGCGTGTCGCCTGGACCGACGAGACCGGCGCGCGGGTGCGCGGCGAGTTCGACGGGCTCTGGGCGGTGAGCGTCCAGCACCAGATCGACCATCTTGAGGGCCGCCTCTTCATCGACCGGCTGAGCCGGACGCGTCGCGAGATGATCCTGAAGAAATACCGGAGGGCGCGGGCATGAGACTGGTCTTCATGGGAACGCCGGACTTCTCGGTCCCGGCTCTCGATGCCCTGGTGAATGCCGGTCATGAAATCGCCGCGGTCTACACCCGCCAACCCCGTCCGGCGGGGCGCGGAAAGAACGATCGGCCGTCGCCGGTTCAGGCCCGGGCCGAGGCGCTCGGGCTGCCCGTGCGGCACCCGAAAAGCCTCAAGGGCGCCGAGGAACAGGCGGCTGTCGCCGACCTCGACGCAGACGCGGCAGTGGTCGTCGCCTACGGGCTCATCCTGCCGCAAGCCGTGCTCGACGCGCCGCGGCGCGGCTGTCTCAACATCCACGCCTCGCTCCTGCCGCGCTGGCGGGGCGCGGCGCCGATACACCGCGCGGTCATGGCCGGCGACGCGGAGACCGGCATCTCGATCATGCAGATGGAGGCGGGGCTCGATACCGGGCCGGTTCTCCTCAGCCAGGCCATTCCCATCGGGCCGGAAGACACCACGGGCGATCTCCACGACAGCCTGTCGCGGATGGGCGCACGCCTGATCGTCCGCGCCCTTTCCGACCTCGACGACCTGCGGCCCGTCCCGCAACCCGATGCGGGCGTCACCTATGCCGAGAAGATCGACAAGGCCGAGGCGCGGATCGACTGGTCGCGCCCCTCCGCCGGGGTCGACCGGCAGATCCGCGGCCTCTCGCCCTTCCCCGGCGCCTGGTTCGACACCGGCAGCGAACGCATCAAGGTCCTGCGCTCGCGGGTCGCCCATGGCTCGGGGCCGGCAGGGACAGTGCTCTCGGACACGACGGTGGCCTGCGGCGCGGGTGCGGTGGAGCTCACCGAACTTCAGCGCTCGGGCAAGCGGCCCATGAAGGCGGAGGAATTCCTTCGCGGGATGTCCCTTCCGGACGTGCTAGATTGACGGGGCAACAGGAAGCGGAGCGGATGAAATGGGGTTTTTCGCGTTCTTTGGCGCGCTGATGATCGGCGGCATCGTCGGGTATCTCGCCGAAAAGTGGGACCTTGCCCATAATGGCGTGCTCGCCTCCATCGTGATCGCCCTCGGCGGGGTGATCCTGCTCTTCATGGTGCGTGTCATGTTCGGGCTGTCCTTCGGCGCCCCCGGCATCGACGCGATCGTCGGCGCGGCGGGCGCGCTCATCCTCATTCCCACCGAGGCGGCGGCCCGGCGGCGGCGGAACCGGCGCTAGGGCGTGGCAGGTTCATCCGCATCCACGCCCGTCCGGGTCCGCATGTCCGAGGCGCTCGAAACCGGTTCCCGCTCTTGAGCGGCTTGCTCTAGGCGCGTTTCGTCTTCGGCTTGAACGGAGCCATGCCCGCCCGCGCCAGTTCGTCGGCGCGCTCGTTCTCGGGGTGGCCGGCGTGGCCCTTGACCCATTCCCAGGTCACGTCATGGCGCGCGGCCGCCTCGTCGAGCCGCCGCCAGAGGTCCTCGTTCTTCACCGGCTTTTTCGCCGCGGTCTGCCAGCCGTTCCGCTTCCAGCCCGTGATCCAGCCCGTGAGCCCGTTCTTCACGTAGGCAGAATCGGTCACCAGCGTGATCTTCGACGGCCGCTCGAGCGCCTCGAGTGCTGCGATCGCGGCGAGAAGCTCCATGCGGTTGTTGGTGGTCTCGGCCTCGCCGCCCGAAAGCGCGCGCTCCTTCATCACCGTCTCGCCCTCGCGGGCGACGAGCAGGGCGCCCCAGCCCCCGGGGCCGGGGTTTCCCGAACAGGCGCCGTCGGTATAGGCGAAAAGCTCAGGCATCGGGGACGTGGTCCAGCGGCACGTGTCCGGGCAGCGCCGCCACCCGGTCGAGCCAGGCGCGAATGCCCGGAAAGGGCGAGAGGTCGAAGCCGCCCATCGTCTCCGCGCTGTGGGTGTAGGCGTAAAGCGCGATATCCGCGATGGTCGGCCGGTCGCCCTCCAACCAGTCCGCCTGCGCAAGCCGCGCCTCCATCTGGCCGAGAACCACCGCGCCGCGCTCCAGAAGGTCCGCCAGACGCTCCGGCGTCGCGAGATGCGCCCGGTGCGGGTAGGTCAGAAGTGCCGCCCGCACCGCGATCACGCCCTCGTGCTGGTTCTGCTCCCAGAAGAGCCAGCCGAGCACCCGCGCCCGCTCCACCGCATCGCCCGGAAGCCAGCCGGTGCCCTCGGCGAGATAGCACAGGATCGCGTTCGATTCCGGCAGCCGGGTGCCGTTTTCGAGTTCGAGCACCGGCAGTTTGCCGAAAGGCAGAGTCCCGTCTGCATGGGCCCGGTCCAGTTCCGGCGTGAGATATTCGAGCGCGACATGCCGGTAGGGTCGCCCGAGCAAGGCGAGCAGAAGCCGCACCTTGTAGGAATTGCCGGAAGACGGCATGGAATAGAGGGTGAGCATCAGACCACCACGGTGAGAAGGCAGACGACGACGACCGCCGTCAGCAGGAGCCGCAGGCGCATCCACCAATGCGGCGCGAGGCCCTGGCGCCAGAACATCCAGTCGAGCCCGAGAAGCCCGACGAACCCGGCGACGAGATAGACCGCCGCCGAGACCGGCCCGCCGCCGACGAAGAAGAATGCCCAGAGCGCGGGAACGACCGAGAGCCCATAGCCCGAGGCCGCCACCGCGCCCTCCGCCTTCGTCGCGAACCCCCAGAGCACGCCCGACATGAACGCGAGGATGATCGTGCCGTACTGGAGCATCACGAAAGGCCCGGTGAAGCGCGGGCCCACGGTGTCGAGCGTGAGCCGCGCGGCACCTTCTGAATAGAGCGTGAGCGCCCCCCAGAGAAACGGAAGGAGCCCGGCGAGCCCGAGCAGGAGCGGCGCCCGCGGGATGCCCGTCATGCCGGCTCGCGCAGAACCCGCGGCACCTTGAACTCCACGTTCTCGACCGCCGTCTCGACCATCTCCACGGTGAGGTCATGGCGGTCCCGGAACGCGTCGATGACCTCGTTCACGAGCACCTCCGGTGCGCTCGCACCGGCGGTCAGCCCGACCGCGCGCGCGCCGGACAGCGCCCGCCAGTCGATATCGGCGGCGCGCTGGACAAGCTGGGCATAGGAGCAGCCCGCCCCCTCGCCCACCTCGACGAGGCGCTTGGAGTTCGAAGAGTTCGGCGCCCCGATCACGAGCAGCGCGTCGATCTTCGGCGCCATCGCCTTCACCGCCGCCTGACGGTTCGTCGTGGCATAGCAGATGTCTTCCTTGTGCGGGCCGACGATGGCCGGGAACCGCGCCTGAAGCGCCGCGACGATATCGGCGGTATCGTCCACCGACAGCGTCGTCTGGGTGATGAAGGCGAGCTTGTCCGGATCGCGCGGGTCGAGGCCGGCCACGTCTTCCACGGTTTCGACGAGCAGCACCTCGCCGTCGGGAAGCTGGCCCATCGTGCCCACCGTCTCGGGGTGCCCCTCATGGCCGATCATCACCATCTGGAGCCCGTTCGCGTGATGCCGCTCGGCCTCGATATGCACCTTCGACACCAGCGGGCAGGTCGCGTCGACGAAGACCATGCGACGCCGCTCGGCCTCCGCCGGCACCGCCTTCGGCACGCCGTGGGCGGAGAAGATCACCGGCCTGTCCTCGGGGCACTCCTCGAGTTCCTCGACGAACACCGCCCCCTTGTCGCGCAGCCCGTCGACCACGAACCTGTTGTGGACGATCTCGTGGCGCACGTAGACCGGCGCGCCCCATTTCTCGAGCGCCATCTCGACGATCTTGATGGCCCGGTCGACCCCGGCGCAGAACCCGCGCGGGGCGGCGAGATAGAGGGTAAGAGGCGGCTTCGACATGGGTCCTCCCTTGCTCTCCAGACCTATGGGATGCACCCGCCCTCGTCCAGACCCGCGAGAGGCTTGACCTTCCAGTACGGGAAGCGCCATTTCAGATGAAACGCTTGCCGAAAGGACTGCCATGGGGTTTCGGGCCATCGCCGCTCTCGTCGTCCTGCTGGCGGGCGCCGCCGTGTTCGGCGGACTGGGTCTCGTGTCGTCCGACGCGGCTGCCGGAATGCTGCGGCCCGACGACGCACAAGTCGTGGAGCTTGGAGAACAGGTCTACGCCGCCGAGTGTGCCTCCTGTCACGGGTCCGACCTCGCGGGCGAGGAGGACTGGCAGACGCGCGGGCCGGACGGTCTCCTGCCGGCACCGCCGCATGACGAGACGGGGCACACCTGGCACCACCCCGACGCGCTTCTTTTCGAGATCACGAAATTCGGCACCGAGGCGGTGGTCGGCGGCGGATACAAGAGCACCATGATGGGGTTCGGCGATGTGCTGAGCGACGACGAGATCATCGCCGTGCTCAGCTACATCAAGTCGACATGGCCGGACCGGGTCCGCGAAGTGCACGACGAGCGCAACCAGAGCTACGAGGCCGCGAGGCCCTGAAACCGCCTGCCCTAGTCTTCCACGGTCTCGCGGGCGCCGTTGTCTTCACGATTGTCGCGCGGCTCACGCGGCTCGCGCGGCGGGCGGCCGATGACTTCCTTCAACTCGTCGAGTTCGATGAAGTTGTCGGCCTGCCGGCGAAGCTCGTCCGCGATCATCGGCGGCTGGGACCGGATGGTCGAGACCACCGAGACCCGCACGCCCTGACGCTGCAGGCTCTCGACGAGCGGGCGAAAATCGCCGTCGCCGGAAAACAGCACGATGTGGTCGACCCTTGGCGCGAGTTCCATGGCATCGACCGTGAGCTCGATGTCCATGTTCCCCTTCACCTTCCGCCGGCCCTGGCTGTCGGTGTATTCCTTCGCGGGCTTGGTCACCATCGAGAAGCCGTTGTAATGCAGCCAGTCAACGAGCGGGCGGATCGGGGAGTATTCGTCGTTTTCGAGAAGAGCGGTATAGTAGAACGCGCGCAGCAGCTTGCCGCGGCGCATGAACTCCTGACGGAGCAGTTTGTAGTCGATATCGAACCCTAGCGCCTTGCCGGCCGCGTAGAGGTTCGACCCGTCAATGAACAGCGCAAGCCGTTCGTCGCGATAAAACATTGTAACGCGTCCTTTCAACGGAATGTTGCGCCGGGAAAATGCCCGTGAGTGTGTGAGTGGTCGGCTCCCGGCGGGTGCCGGAGAGTTATGCAATTCCCAGCGAATCGCAACCAGATCGAACAGCTCGGGAAAAACATATTCATTTCGGATACATGGGTTAGAAGCCCGTATTGTCCCAAAAGACGTTCCGCCACGTCAACCGATTGCCGGATACATGGTTTCCGCGCCCGGCCGGCGCGAATCGACGCCGCGCGGCACGCCGGATGCCACTTGCACGCAGGCCGGATAGGCCTTACATCCCCACATTCTCGTCTCAAACCGGAGTGCATCATGGCCCGCGTGACCGTAGAAGACTGCGTTGACAAGGTTCCGAACCGTTTCGACCTTGTGATGCTCGCCTCGCACCGCGCCCGCGAAATCGCGTCCGGCGCGCCGTTGAGCATAGATCGCGACAACGACAAGAACCCGGTCGTCGCCCTGCGCGAGATCGCCGACGAGACCCAATCGGCCGCAGACCTTCGCGAGCGGATGATCGAGGACCACCAGACCCAGATCGAGGTGGACGAGCCGGAAGAAGACTCGATGGCACTGCTCATGGGCGCCGAGGCCGACAAGCCGGCGGAGGACGACCTTTCCGAAGAGAAACTGCTCCGTGCGCTGATGGAAGCGCAAGGTCAGCAGTAACGGGCAACATCTGGGGCAGGGCGGGGATGATCGACGCCGAAGACCTGATCACCCTCGTCCGCAACTACAACCCGAAGTCGAATGCCGGCCTTTTGCGCGACGCCTTTGCCTTCGGCGAGGCCGCGCACGACGGCCAGACCCGCCATTCCGGCGAGCCGTACTTCACCCACCCGGTGGCAGTGGCGGCGATCCTCGCCGAGATGCAACTCGATGACGCCACGCTCGTCACGGCCCTTCTGCATGACACGATCGAGGACACCCGCCGCACCTACGGCGACGTGAAGGCGACTTTCGGAGATGAGATCGCCGAACTCGTCGACGGGGTCACGAAGCTCACCAACCTCCAGCTCTCCTCGACCGAAACCAAGCAGGCGGAGAATTTCCGCAAGCTCTTCATGGCGATGTCGAAGGACCTGCGCGTCATCCTCGTCAAGCTCGCCGACCGGCTCCACAACATGCGCACGGTGCGCCACATGCATTCCGAAAAGCAGGTCGTGAAGGCGCGCGAGACCATGGACATCTACGCCCCGCTCGCCGGCCGGATGGGCATGCAGTGGATGCGCGAGGAACTCGAGGACCTCTCCTTCCAGGTTCTCAACCCCGACGGTCGCGTCTCGATCATGCGCCGCTTCATCACGCTGCAGAAGGAGACCGGCGAGGTCATCCCCCGCATCACCGACGACATCGAGGCCGAGCTCGAGAAGGCGGGCATCCGCGCCGAGGTGATGGGACGCGCCAAGAAGCCGTTCTCGATCTGGCGGAAGATGGAGGAGAAGGAGCAGGGCTTCTCGCGCCTGTCCGACATCTACGGCTTTCGCATCATCGTCGGCTCCGAGCCCGACTGCTACGCCGCGCTCGGCGCGATCCACCGCCGCTGGCGCTCGGTGCCCGGCCGGTTCAAGGACTACATCAGCCAGCCGAAATCGAACGGCTACCGCTCGATCCACACCACGATCTCCGGCCGCGACGGCCGGCGCGTCGAGGTCCAGATCCGCACGCGCCAGATGCACGAGGTCGCCGAGGCCGGGGTCGCCGCCCACTGGTCCTACCGCGACGGGGTACGCGCCGAGAACCCCTTCGCCGTCGACCCCGCCCGCTGGATCGCCACGCTCACCGAACGGTTCGACACCGAGGACGACCACGACGAGTTCCTCGAGCACGTCAAGCTGGAGATGTATCAGGACCAGGTGTTCTGCTTCACGCCCAAGGGCGAGGTGGTGAAGCTGCCGCGCGGGGCGACGCCGCTCGACTTCGCCTACGCGATCCACACCCGGATCGGCGACAGTTGCGTCGGCGCCAAGGTCGATCATATCCGCGTCCCGCTCTGGACCCGGCTGAAGAACGGCCAGTCCATCGAGATTCTCACCGCCGAGGGCCAGCGCCCCCAGGCCACCTGGATCGACATCGTGGCGACCGGCCGCGCCAAGGCCGCGATCCGACGGAGCCTGCGCGAGGAGGACAAGGAGCGCTTCATGAAGCTCGGCCGGGAGCTTGCCCGCGTCGCCTTCGACAAGATCGACAAGAAGGCCACCGACAAGGCGCTCGCGACCGCCGCGAAGCAGATGGGCCTCGAAGACCGCAAGGACCTTCTGGCCCGGATCGGCGCCGCCGAGATCGCCGCGCGCGACGTCATCCGCACGCTCTATCCCGAACTCGAGGCGAAGTCGGGCGACGAGATCGACGCCGCCCGGGCGGTCGTCGGCCTGAAACCGTCGCAGACCTTTCGCCGCGCGCATTGCTGCCAGCCGGTGCCGGGCGAGCGCATCGTGGGCATTTCCTACCGCGGCAAGGGCGTGATGACCCACGCCATCGACTGCCCCGCGCTGATCGACGTCGAGGACCAGCCGAACCGCTGGGTCGATCTGCACTGGCAGGAAGGCAAGCACCCCGCCGTTCACACCGTATCGCTCGATGTCACGATCGCGAACGACGCAGGTGTTCTGGGGCGAATCTGCACGCTGATCGGCGAGCAGAAGGCGAATATCTCGGATCTCGTCTTTCTCGACAGAAAACCGGACTTTTACCGCCTTATAATCGACGCCGATCTGCGCGATGTTGAGCACCTGCATGCGGTCATGCTGGCGCTCGAGGCCGACAGCGATGTTGCCTCGATCTCTCGTCACCGTGACCTCGATCGCAAACCCTGAATCCCTGAAACGGGGGGTGAGATGGTCTTCAAGAGGCGAACGCCGAAGAGCTGGCTCCAATTCATCGCCGAGGCTTTCTGGCCCCGCGGCGGCTGGACCCGTGCGACCCGGTACGTCGTCCACCGCCTTCGCCGCCTGCCGGACCCCGCCCACAAGATAAGCCGCGGCATCGCCGCGGGCGTCTTCGTCTCCTTCACGCCCTTTTTCGGCTTTCATTTCCTGATGTCGGCAGGCATCGCCTACGTGCTGCGCGGCAACATCATTGCGGCCGTACTTGCAACCTTCGTGGGCAATCCGCTCACCTTCCCGTTCATCGCGTCTATCGCCATGGAGATCGGGTCGTGGATTCTCGGAACGCCCCACATGCCGCTTCCCGGCGTCGTGACCGCGTTCTCGAACGCCTCGGTGGAACTCTGGCGGAATCTCGCGGCCCTGTTCACCCCAGAGACGATGCATTGGGGCCGGCTCGGCGCCTTCTTCAAGGTGGTCTTTCTGCCCTATCTCGTCGGTGGCCTCCTGCCCGGCATCGCCGCCGCGCTCGCCGCCTATTTCCTGTCGCACCCCTTGATCGTCGCCTATCAGAAGACCCGCATCAAACGGCAGAAGGCCCGCTACGAGAAGCGCCGGGCGAAGGAGGCCGCGCGGGCGGCCAAGGTGGCGGAGTAGCGCGCTTCCCGCCCCGCGCGTTCCCTGCTAGAGGAAACCCGCTCAACAAGGGGACGGCAGATGTCGGGACATCTGAGACTCGGGGTTAATATCGACCACGTGGCCACCGTGCGGAACGCGCGGGGCTCGGCCTATCCCGACCCGGTGCGGGCGGCGCAGCTCGCCGAAGAAGCGGGCGCGGACGGGATCACCGCGCATCTGCGGGAAGACCGCCGCCATATCTCCGACGACGACATCGAGCGGCTGACCGAGGCGCTCGCCCTGCCGCTCAACTTCGAGATGGCGGCGACCGACGAAATGCAGGCGATCGCGCTGCGCCACCGGCCGCACGCGGTCTGCCTCGTCCCCGAACGGCGCGAGGAACGCACCACCGAGGGCGGCCTCGAGGTCGCCCGCGAGGAGAACCGGCTCGCCCATTTCATCGCGCCGCTCGCCGACGCCGGCTGCAGGGTGTCGATCTTCATCGCCGCCGATGCCCGCCAGATCGAGGCCGCCCACCGGATCGGTGCGGCGGTGATCGAGCTGCACACCGGCGCCTACTGCGACCTCCACGCCGAGGGACGGTTCGAGGAGCGCGACACGGAACTGGATCGGCTCCGGGAGATGGCCGGCTATGCCCATTCCCTCGGTCTCGAGGTGCACGCCGGCCATGGGCTGACCTACGACACCGTCGGCCCGGTGGCCGCCCTGCCCGAGGTCCGCGAGCTCAACATCGGGCATTTCCTGATCGGCGAGGCGATCTTTCTCGGGCTGAAACCCGCCAT
>CAZPPH010000111.1:0-9692 GCA_964588375.1 uncultured Rhodobacterales bacterium
AACAGCGACAGCTCCATGCCGGTCTGGCCCTGGGTGACCCCGTCGCACATCGCCGGAACGCCGCCGGCGACCTGGGCGGTGGCGCCCGCCCTGCGGGCGGCCGCGCGGATGCGCTCGGGGTAGCTCTCGAACGGCTGGTGCGCCGAGAGCATGTCGTTGTAGGCCGTCACGATGCCGATGTTCGGGCTCTTCTCGGCGACGAGCGGGTCCTTGTCGTCGCCCATCGCGGCATAGGCATGAGCCTGGTTGCTGCACGACAGATGCGCCCGCTTCGGTCCGGCTTCCGCCGCCCGCGCGATCTTGTCGAGATAGCGACCCCGGGCGTCGCGGCTGCGCGCGACGATGCGATCGGTAACGGCTTCGACGGTGGGGTTCAGATCCATTTCGCGTCCCTTCGGGCTTCGGAGCGTCGCAGGGGTGGTCTTCAACCTGGTCGTTACACTACCTGTTTAGCGCTAACAAGGGGCGGTTTTCCTCTCACCCGGCCGCACTTCGAGCCCTGTCCTCGCCGCATGGCGGGGTTGCCGAAGCGGCCGTGGTGCGCCGACGCCGTGGCGCTTACCTCATGTCCGAACCTGGCATTTGCGGAGCGAGACATGAAACCGAGACATCAACTGGACGAATTGGACATTACCCGGCAGGCAGAGCGCCTGCGTGCGGAGACTTTCGCGGGCTGGATGCGCAGCTTGCGCCGCCGGATCGGCCGCTAGACCCCGAAAAACCTGATTCAATGCCGCAACAGCGGTGCAAAACCCCGGCTCCTCGCCGGGGTTTTTCGTTACTTTAACCCTTCTTTGGGGTATCTGCCGCATCAACTCGGAGAGCGATACGGGCGAGCGGGATGCGTAGGCGATTGCTGAAATGGGCTTTCGGAGCCTTTTGCGTGACGGTGCTTGGCGCCTGCGCTGCAGCGGACCAGGCGTTCCGCAAGCTTCCCGCGGGCGTGACGCGCGAAGAACCCCGGGACTACAGTGTGGCGGGCTTCGACGTGCTGGCGCCGCGCACCCTCGAGGTCTCTGAGGCCAATCTCTATTATCCGGTCGCGGATATCGTCTGGCGGGGCGACCCGTTCGGCGACCGTTACGAGCAGATCGAGGCGATTTTCGACGAGGCCGGCGGAAATGTCGCCGCCGAACTCGACGGTGCCCGCCCGGTGCGGGTCACGGTTCAGGTCACGCGGTTCCATTCGTTGACGGAGAAGGCCCGGGTGCAGGTGGGGGGTGTCCATTCCATGCGCTTCTACCTCACGGTCTACGACCTGGGCAGCGACGTGCCCATCGAGGGGCCGCGGCTTGTCATCGCCGACCTGCCGGGGCTCGGTGGGGAAACGGCGCTCCGCGCCGAGCGCGAGGGGCAGACGATGAAGGTGCGCATTCTCGAACAGCTTCGCCTCGTGCTTCTGCGCGAACTGACCGAGCCGGCACCCCCGCCGCGTCCCGTGGCCGCCGGCTGAGGCGCAGCGCGGGAATGAGCGATGCGGGGGGCGATGAAGGCGAAATGGTGACGTCGGGGCCGGGCCGCCCGGTGGTGCGGTTGCGGCCGAAGGCCGATGCGCGCCGTATCCGCCACGGCTATCCCTGGGTCTGGGCGGATCAGCTCGTCACCGACCGGCGCAGCCGGGCGCTGGCGCCGGGCACCATCGCCACGCTCGAGGACGCCGGACGCGTTCCGCTGGCGACGGTGGCGGTCAACCCCGGCTCGAAGATCATCGCCCGGGTGCTCGACCGCGACCCCGCCGCCGACATCGACGGCGCCTGGCTCGCAGCCCGGCTCGACGCCGCGGCTGTCCTCCGCGAGAGGCTCTACGGCGCGCCGTTCTGGCGGTGGATCCATGCCGAGGCGGACGGTCTGCCGGGCGTCGTCATCGACCGCTTCGGCGATGTCGCGGTCTGCCAGCCGAACGCGGCCTGGGCCGAGATGCTGATCGACGAGATCGCCGACGCTCTGGTCTCGCGCGGTGTCTCCACGGTGGTCGTGAACGGCGAGGGCAGGGCGCGGGCGCTCGAGGGGCTCGAGGGCGGCATCCGCGTGCTGAGGGGCGCGCCCGAGGGGCCGGTCGCTGTCGGAATGAACGGGGCGATCTACATGGCCGACCTTCTCGGCGGCCAGAAGACGGGACTCTATTACGACCAGCGCGAGAACCATGCCTTCGCCGCGCGCTTCGCCGCCGGACAGGATGTGCTCGACGTCTTCTCCCATGTCGGCGGCTTCGGCTTGGCGGCGCTGGCCGCCGGGGCGGCCTCGGCGCTTCTCGTCGATGCGTCGGACCCCGCGCTGGCGCTCGCCCGCCAAGGCGCGGAGCGGATGGGCGCGGCGGACCGGGTGGAGACGCGGACCGGTGATGCCTTCGACGCGATGGCGGCCCTTGCGGGCGAGGAGCGCCGCTTCGGCCTAGTCATCTCCGACCCGCCGGCCTTCGCGCCGGCGAAACCGGCGCTCCAGGCCGGGCTCAGGGCCTACGAGAGGGCCGCGCGCATGGCCGCGGGGCTTGCCGCGCCGGGCGGTGTGCTGGTGCTCTGTTCCTGTTCGCATGCCGCCGATCTCGCGCGGTTCCGCGCCGCCTGCGTGGCCGGCATCGGCAAGGCGGGGCGCAGTGCGCGGCTTCTGCGCACCGGCTTCGCCGCCCCCGACCACCCCGAGATGCCGGCGCTCGCCGAGACCGGCTATCTCAAGGCGCTGACCTTCGCGCTCGACTGATGCGGGTGCTGATCGACGCTTGTGTGCTCTACCCGACCGTCCTGCGCCGCCTCGTCCTCGGGCTGGCCTCGACCGGGGCCTTCACGCCGCTCTGGTCGGCGCGCATTCTGGAGGAATGGGCCCGCGCCGCCGCAAGGGGCGGGCCCGCGAGCGAGGCTGCCGCCCGTGGCGAGATCGCCGCGGCGCGGGCGGGGTTTCCCGCCGCCGAGGTGGTGCCTGCCCCTGATGTCGAGGCCGCGCTGTCGCTTCCGGACCCGAACGACCGGCACGTGCTCGCCGCCGCCATCGCCGGCCGCGCGGACGAGCTTCTGACACTGAACGTCAGCGATTTTCCCATTCGGGCGCTCGGCGCCCACGGCATTCTCCGGCGCCATCCCGACGAGTTTCTCCTCGAGGCATTCCATGCCGATCCCGGAACGATGGGCGCTCTCGTCGGCAAGGTGCATGGTCAGGCGGTTGCGGATGGGGCCGATCTTACCCGCAGGGCGCTTCTGAAGAAGGCGCTTCTGCCACGGCTCGGAAAGGCGGTGGAGACGAAATAGTAAGTGCTGCTCCCGGCCGCATAGTTGGCTGCCCCGGGAGCGCTTCCTGTCGGGATGGAAGCCCCGGATCAGGTCGGGGCGATGTCCCATTTCGCCTCGTTGGCCTCGATGGCCTTGACGCGCTCGGCGGTCTTGGGGTGCGACATGAGCCAGGCCGGGACCGCGCCGTGATTGGACTGGGTAAGCTCTTCGAGCTTTGAAAACAGCGACTTCTGCGCATCGGTGCCGATGCCGGACTTGACCAGCAGGGCCGAGGCGTAGGCGTCGGCCTCGTATTCGTCCGAGCGCGAGAGGCGGGCGGCGAGAAGGGACGTGATGAACCCGGCGATATAGACGCCGACAAACGGGATGAAGCGCGACAGGATCATCGCCAGAGCCGTGCGCAGCGCGTTCTGGCCCGAGAAGTCGATCATCCGGCGGCGGGAGTGGCCGAGTGCCACGTGGCCCAGTTCGTGGGCGATGACGCTCGCCATTTCCTCTGCGGAAACATTGCCTTGCCGGTACTTCTTGAAGAAGCCGCGGGTGATGAAAATGCGCCCGTCGGGGGCGGCGAGGCCGTTCACCGGGTCGATCTCGTAGATATGAACGCGGATCCGCGGCAGGTCGAGCGCCGCCGCCATCCGGTCGGTCAGCTTCTTCAACTGCGGGTCCGCGAGTTCGGTGGATTTCGCGTCGAGCTCGCGCTTGGTGCGCCAGACCGAGAAGCGGTACATGGCGAGCGCGTAGAGGATCGCGAGAAGGATCGGGGTGAACTTGATCATGAGATGAATATGGGGCGGAAGGGGCCGTCTGCAAAGTGTCGGCGCCGCGTCGGCATTCCGTCGGCGGCGCGCGCGGACGCGCGCCTAGTCGCGCGAAGGCCGGACCGCCCGCCGGCGCAGGAGAAGAAGGCCGAGAAGCAGGGTCACGGTCCCCGCGGCGAGAAAGCCCGAGGCGTTCGACAGGAAGGCGCCGAGAGTTTCGATCCGGTCGGCGAAGAGGTAGCCCAGACCGGCGTAGCCGATGACCCAGATCGCCTCGCCGGCGGCATCCCATAGCGTGAAACGCCATGCGCCGAGGCCCGCCGCGCCGGCGGCGAGGTTCACGTAGGGTCCGAGCGGTGCGACGGCCCATGTCGAAAGGAACACTCCGTAGCCGCCGTGGTCGTCGACGACCCGGCGAGCCCGGGCGAAGAGCGCCTCGCGCCTTGGGTGACGGGCCGCGAACCGGCCGATGCCGGGGCCGGCCGTCCTGCCGATGCGAAATCCGGTCTGGTCGCCGGCGACCGCGCCAAGCCAGGCGCCGCCGGCCACGGCGGGAAAGGAGAGATCGCCGGCGGCCGCGAAGGCGCCGCCGGCCAGCATCATCAGCGATGTGGGAATGGGCACGAGCAGGCAGGAGAGAAACGCCGACAGCGTGATCGCGAGCACGCCCCAACTCGAAACGAGGCCGAAGACCGTGTCGGTCATCGCGCGCGCGCCCGGTAGGATTCGATGGCGGTCTCGAGTTCGTCCACAAGCACCTCGACCGGCACGCCGCGCTCCTCGGCCAGCGAGGCGAGGCTGCGCGGCCCGCTGCCGCCGCCGAGATCGACCCCGAGCGCCTCGGCGACCACCTCGCGCGGCAGGTCCCAGCTGAGACTGATGTAGCGCGGGGTCATCCAGCCCTCGATCGGCGCGTCGGCGGCAGGGCCGATCGCGCCGGCGTGTCGCAGAGCCTGCATGGCAAAGAACAGGGTCACCGCGAGGGCGACCGTGAAACCGAGGGCGAGCAGCCTTCGGGAGTGCCGACCGCTCATTGTGGCGCCGAGGGATAGGGAAGAAATCTCGCGGTCTTCATGCGATGGTTATGTGCCCGGCCCGGCTGGCTGTCGAGCGCGGAGGCGAGCGGTGGAACGACAGAAGAGCCTGCACGGAAAGCGAGACCCTGCCGGTATCTCGTCCTTCAATGGAATGGGTTGTGGGCGGGAGCGACAGAAGGGCCGCTGGACGGGGCGCGGCCGGTTTGCGAGGCTCCGGTGGCGTCAGCCCGGGGGTGAGCGATGAGCAGGACGGTCACGGTCCGAAAGTCTCGAGCGAGAGCGAAGCCGGAACGGCCGAAGCTCTGGAAGGTCATTCTGCTCAACGACGATTTCACGCCGCGCGACTTCGTCATCAGGGTTCTGCAAATGGTGTTCCGGATGAGCGAGGACGAAGCGCTCGGGGTGATGCTGACCGCGCACAAGAAGGGTGCCTGCGTGGTGGCGGTGTTCACGAAGGAAGTCGCCGACGAGAAGGCGCGGATCGGCACGGAAGCCGGCGCGCGTGCCGGATACCCCCTGACGTTCACGACGGAGCGCGAGGAGTAGGGTCCGTGGTCGGCTGGAGTTCTGCCTTCCCGGCCTGCGCGGCGGAGATGGCCCTGCCGGGCTGAAAGCCGGCCTATGAACCGATCGTCTGGATCGGGGTGAAGCCCTCGAAGTCCGGCGGGCCCTCGTAGAGCTCGCGGTTTGCGCCCCGGCCGCCATGTCCGGACTTGAAGTCCTGTGCTTTCAGCCAGGCGCGGAAGGCGTCTTCGGAAGCCCATTTCGTATGGGAAGCGTAGAGGACCACGCCGTCCTTCTCGGGGCCCTTCAGCATGTGGAACTCGACGAAGCCGTCGAATTCGGGCAACCGGCTTTCGCGGCGGAGCCAGAGGTCTTCGAAGGCCCGGGCGTTCTCGGCGCGCACGCGGAAGCGGTTCATGGCGATGAACACCGGCCTACTCCGCGGGAACCGCAGCCCGGGAGGCGGGGCGGCGCTTCGGGAAGGGGACGAGGCGCTCGTTCTCCTCGTCCCAGAGCTTGAGGGTGAAGGCGCGCAGAGCCTCGGGCCACTCGATGGTGCGGATCGCGACATGCTCGCGCAGCGCGTTGTGGCACCGGCGGAGCCGGTAGAGCGGGATGCGCGGGTTGAAATGGTGGATGTCGTGGTAGGCGATGTTGCCCGTCCCGATGTCCCACCAGTGCCCGAGGTCGAGCGCCGAGGAGCCCTGCAGCGTGGCGCGCTCGTAGTCGAGGTCGGGCTTGTGGTCCCAGTAGGTGTCTTCGAAATTGTGCTGGAGATAGACGAGAAAGACGCCGATACAGCCCGAGGTCAGTGCCGTCAGCGCGTAAAGTGCGAGGCCGTTCCAGCCCCAGCCGGCGTAGAGGAGCCCCCACCAGAGCAGCACGGCGGCGTTGTGGAGCATCACCCCCCTGATGCCGATCTTCGCGGCGTTCTTCGGCCAGCGGTAGCGGATGACGAAGGTCCAGAACCCGCCGATGGGAAGCATCACGAGGGGGTTGCGGTAGAGCCTGTAGGCCAGGCGCTGCCAGAACCCCGCCCGCTCCCATTCGGCGAGCGTCATGGTGTGGACCTCGGTCGTCTCGCGGTGGTCGAGGTCGCCGAGAAAGGCGTGGTGGACGTTGTGGTTGCGCTGCATCGCCCTGTAGGGCGTGAGCGTGAAGGTGGAGATCGCGTAGCCCGCGAGGTCGTTCTGGGCCCGCGTCTCGAAATGCGACCAGTGCCCGCAATCGTGCTGGATGACGTAGAGGCGGACGGCGGCGAAGGCGTTGAGGATGACGAGGGGGGCGACCGCCCACCACGTCCACATCGCCTCGAGGGCGAGAAAGAGCGTCGTGAAATAGACCGCGAAAGTGAGGATCAGGCTCGATGACGCGAGCCGGTTGTCCTTCTCGATATAGCGGTTGGTGAAGTCCCTGATGAAACCGGACTGTGTCGCATCCGTAGACATCGGCGTCCTCGTCTCTTTCGCATCTCGTGGCGTCGTCCCGCAAATTGGGTCCGATCCGCGCCGGTGGCAAGGGCCGAAGGACGGTTTGCCCAAAGAGCCGCGGCGGCGCCTCATTCGCTCCAGGAATGGACGTGAACGTCGCGGCCCGAATGGCCCTTCATGATCGTGGTCGCGAGCCTCTCCTTCTCCGCGTCGGGCACCCGGACCCAGAGAAGAATGCCCCCGCGGCGGAGCTGATCGGCGTAATAGTCGCTGTGGTGGCGGGCGGCGCGGCGTGCCAGAAGCGCGCCGATCACAGCGCCCGGGCTGCCCCCTATGGCGATCGCGGCGATGGAGGCGCCCAGGGTGCTGATGGGGTTCGCCAGTGCGGCCGCCGCGATGACCGTGCCGAGAAAGGCGAACCCGCCGATGATCGCGCCTTCGAATTCGCCCAAGGCTTCCTCCGAAACGAAGGCGGCCCGCGGTGCCCTCGGGTCGTCTTCGAGATCCTCCGAGCGCCAGTATGCGCTGCCGAGGCGGTCTTCCAGCGCTTCGGCCGTGCCGAGCAGGCTCATGTCGTAGCGGCTGAAGCCGACCATGCGCAAATCGTAGACAGCCTTCTGCAGGGCCTCGAAACCGTCGAACACGCCAACGGCCTCGGGCACGTCGATGACCGACACCCGATGCGTGTCCTGCTCCGCGTCCTGCACTTCCCGATTCGCCGTTTCAGTCATGCGGTTGATTCTAGCCACGTCGGCCGATCCGGCATTGACGGCGATCAGTTTGCGGCGCGCGAAAGCTCCGCAATGTGTCGCGGCGGCCAGCCGCACCGGCCTTCGCGGATCACCTCAGAGCATCCGCTCGAGGAAGATCGTCACGAAGAGCCCCAGAAGCCCCAGGGCGATGGCGTAGCCCGCAGCGTATTGCGCCATGTCGGCGGGCTTGCCGCCGCGCCGTTTCGCGGTCAGCGCGCCGATGAGGCCGCCGGCCAGGACTGCCGCGATCACGATCATGTCGGGTCTCCATCCCCCCCGGGCCTCAGTGCGGCGATCTCGCGCGCGCGGGCGCGCACCTCGTCGTCGGTGCCGAAGCCGTAACGGGCCCAGCCGAGACTGTCGAGCCGCACTTCTGCGGCTTCCCCGGTGCGCCCGAGAGCGGTGAGAGCCTCGGCCTTGACCATCAGGAGCGTCGACAGAAGCGCGGCATTCTCCGCCTCGGCGACGGGCCGGAGGTTCCGGTCGACGATCTCGACGGCGACGTCGGGCTGGCCGGCGGAGAGCGCGAAGGCAGCGAGCTGCATGGAGATATGGGCCGCCTGCAGCTGCGTGCCGGGCTCGGCGCGGTAGATGGACCCGGCCTGCAGGAACGAGGCGAGCGCCAGTTCGGGCTCGGAGCCGAGGGTCAGCCGGCCAAGCGCATAGAGCGAGAAGGCCAGCCGCGTGTCGCTCCAGCGTTCGTCGCTGGCGATGGCCACGGCCTCGCGCGCGGCGAGGCGCCGCCGGGTCGGGCTGGCGCTGGGCCCGAGCGCCGTCTCGATCGCGTCGATCCATGCCCGCGGTGTGGGATCGGGACGGAACGCGCCGCCGCCCCGGCCACGGGGGTTGAGCCGGTCGAGCACGCGGGGAAGCTCGGCGGCCACGGCGTCCGGCGACATGCCCGAACGGAGTTCGGGGGCATAGGTCGCGGCGAGGATCAGCATGTCGAAGCCGGTGAGCACGGTGTGGAAATTGTCGTCGTTGAAGACGCTGTCGGGCAGCCGGTAGAGGTCGTTCAGTGGCCCGAGCGCCTGGGCGAGTTCTTCGTGGAGACAGTCGCGGACCTCCTGAGGGGCGACGTCGCCCGGCAGGAAGATCGCCATGCGCTCGCGCGTCCGGAGCGTCGTCCAGTCGAGCCGGGGGGAGTTTCTGAAGCGCAGGAACTCGGCCCAGCTCGCCACGCGCGGGACGACGAAACAGGCCGCCTGGGGCACCGCGCGCTGAAGATCGCGGCGCGAAACCACCTCGATGGTGATCGAGGCGGGCTGATCGGCGGGAACGCGGGCGATCTCGATGCCCGCCTCGCCGCGCAGCCGTCCGAGAAGCCGTCCGAGGTCCCGGCCGAGCGAAGGCACGGGGCGGCCCGTCACGCGCACGCTGATCGGTTCCTCGAAACGGGTGAACACCGGAAGACGGCGGCCCGATTCGAGAAAGAACGACAGCTCCATGAAATCGCGGGCGATCTCGCGGTTCGACTTCGCGGTGCGCGTGACCTGCGGCGTCGAAAAGACCTTCATCGGCGGCAGGTCGAGGTCTGCCGCGCGCCGGTCGACCGGAGTTTGCGGCGCGCCGCAGGCGGCGAGCGCGAGCGCTGTCAGCAAGGCGGGAACAAGACGCATCAGACCCTTTCGAACTTCATGACCGGCGCCGGCCGGCCGGCGTGATCATAGGGGCGACAGGCGGTCTCGTTGAAGTGCTGCGTTGTCCGGTAGACGCCACTTGCGTCCTTTTTGTCGGCTTGCGCATGGATCGTCCCGACGAGCGCCCGGCCCACGCCTCCACCGCGATGAGCGGGGTCGGCAGGGAGGTCCTGAAGGTCGCAGACCGGCGGGGCGCGCCAGCGGTGGGCGTGGAAGCGGTCGCGGGCGCGGACCACCGTCCGGTCATCGACGGGGGCGGCGAGGCAGGCGTCGTCGTGCGGGTCGCCGGCGAGCAGGCACTCGAAATGGGCTGGGCGGAAGGCCTTTGGGGCGCATTCTGTCATGAG
>CAZPPH010000112.1:0-7908 GCA_964588375.1 uncultured Rhodobacterales bacterium
GTGAAGCCCTGGGCGGTCGTTCAGCTTCGCCGCGACAACGCGCTGGGAACGCTCTACAACATCGTCGGCTTCCAGACGAAGATGAAATACGGGGCGCAGACGGAAGTTTTCCGCATGATTCCGGGGCTTTCCGAGGCGACGTTCGCGCGACTGGGCGGCATTCACCGCAACACGTTCCTCAATTCCCCCCGGCTGCTCGACGGCGGGATGCGGCTGAAGTCGAAGCCCCATATCCGCTTCGCTGGCCAGATCACCGGGGTCGAGGGCTACGTCGAGAGTTCCGCGATGGGCCTTCTCGCCGGGCGCATGGCCGCGGCGGACCTTACCGGCCGCACCCTCGCGCCGGTGCCGGAGACGACCGCGATGGGTGCACTTCTGAACCACATCACCGGCGGGGCCGACGCGAAGACCTTCCAGCCGATGAACGTCAATTTCGGTCTCTTCCCGCCGGTCGACGCGAAGGGCGGCCGCCGGGGCCGGCGCGACCGCTACAAGGCCTATACCGATCGCGCCAAGGCCGACTGGCAGCGCTGGCTTGGTGCTGCGGCACTGGACGCGGCCTGAACGCAGGTCTTAGGTTGTCCGCATGAGCGAAAAGGATTTCTTCGAGAAGGTCTATGGCTCCACGAGCCCGGACGAAATGGTTTCGGTCTATGACGACTGGGCCGAACGGTACGACGCCGACGTCGGCGGGGCGGGCTACGTCACCCCCCGCCGGGTCGCCGAAGCGCTGGCGGCTACGGTGGCGAACACCGACACGGAGGTGCTCGACTACGGCTGCGGCACAGGGCTTTCGGGGGTGGCGCTTTCGGGTGCCGGGTTCACGCGCATCGACGGCTGCGACCCCTCGCCGGGAATGATCTCGAAGGCCATCGGCCTCGCGATCTACCGGCGCACCTTCACCTTCGAGCCCGAGGCCCCGCCGGGCCCCGAAACCCTCGGCCGCTACGGTGCCGTCGTGGCCACCGGTGTCGTCTCCGTGGGCGCCGCGCCACCGGAAACGCTCGCGCACCTCTGGGCGGGTCTCGCCCCGGGTGCGCGTCTGGCCTTTTCCTACAACGAGCACACCCTCGGCGATTCCGCGTACATGGACGCCCTCGCGGCGGTCCGGTCCGACCCGGCCTGCGACGTCGTTTTCGAGGAGGACGGCGACCACCTGCCCGAACGCGGCCTGACCTCCCGGGTCTTCGTGCTCACCCGGTCGTGAGCTACGCGACCCGGTTCGCCCCCTCTCCGACGGGCCCCCTGCATCTTGGCCACGCCTTTTCGGCGTTGCTCGCCCACGACCGCGCGCGCGCGGCGCACGGCACATTTCATCTGCGCATAGAGGACACCGACGCGGAACGCTCCCGCGACGAGTGGGTGGCCCTCATCGAGAAGGACCTCGCCTGGCTCGGGATCGACTGGCCGCGCCCGGCACTGCGCCAGTCCGAGCACCTCGCCCGCTATGATGCCGCACTCGGCCGCATTGTCGCGATGGGCCTCGCCTACCCGTGTTCGTGCACGCGTGCCGACATCGCCGCCGCCGCCACGGCCCCCCAGGAGGGCGCGACATACGGGCCGGTCTACCCGGGCACCTGCAGGGCGCGGACGATGGAAAGCCGCGCCCCCGGCGACGCGTTGCGCCTCGACATGGCGGCCGCCGCCGCCCGCACGGGAACGGTCCGTTTCACCGAGACCGGTGCGGCCCGTGCCGGGGATCACGCGGTTGCCCCCGAAACCCTCGTCGCAACCGCCGGAGACATCGTCCTTGCCCGAAAAGGCTCGGGCGCCGTGTCGTATTTCATGGCCTCGGCCCTCGACGACGACTTCCAGTCCATCACCGAGGTGGTCCGGGGCACCGATCTCTTCGACTTCACGCCGGTGCAGGTCCTGTTGCTCACGCTTCTCGGCCTGTCGGTGCCCGCCTACCACCACCACCGGCTGATCCGCGACGCGGGCGGGCGGCGGCTCGCCAAGCGCGACGACGCGCGGGCCATCTCGAAATACCGCGACGACGGCCTCATGCCTTCGGAGGTGCGTGCGATGGTCGGGCTCTGACCGGCACCGTCAGCCTTCTGAAAATGCGTGGCTCCGGGCGCTGCTCCGCTCACGCGTCGGGCGCGATGATCTCCACCTCGTCGCCACCGCGCACCGCGGTGAAGAAACAGCTCCGCCGCCCGGTGTGACAAGCCGGCCCGGTCTGGCGCACGGTGACGAGAAGCGCGTCGCGGTCGCAGTCCACCCGCATCTCGACGAGTTCCTGCACGTGACCGCTGGTCTCGCCTTTCACCCAGAATGCCTGCCTCGACCGCGACCAGTAGGTCACCCGGCCGGTCTCCAGCGTGCGCCGGACGGCCCCGGCGTTCATCCAGGCGAGCATCAGCACCTCGCCGGTGTCCGCGTCCTGCGCGATGGCGGGCAGAAGGCCCCGTTCGTCGTAGGCGAGGGTTTCGGGATCGAATGGCATCGGGGTTTTCTCCGGGAGGGATGCGCCCTAGGTTCTTAGGCGCAACAAGGTGTATTGGCCATGGCCGACAGCGATCTCATGAAGCTCTACTCGGGCCGGATTCTCGAACTTGCCTCGGCGATCCCCCATACCGTCAGGCTCGAGACAGCCGACGCGACGATCAAGCGCCGCTCCCCGCTCTGCGGTTCGACCGTGACGGTGGATGTCCGGGTCGAAGACGGGCGCATAGCCGCCCTGGGGCAGGAGGTGAAAGCCTGCGCCCTCGGCCAGGCGGCCGCGGCCCTCGCGGGAGCCCATGCGATCGGGCGCACGCGGGCCGAAATCGAGGCCGCGCGCGATGCGCTTCACGCCATGCTCACTGAAAACGGCCCCCCGCCCGGCGCGCCCTACGAAGGCTTCGAAGTCCTGGAACCCGCGCGCGACTTCAAGAACCGGCACGCCTCGATCATGCTCGCCCTCGAGGCGACCGCCGAGGCGATGGAAAGGGCCGAGGCGGCCCGCGAAACCGCCTGAAACTCTCCGATCACGAAAAAACCGCCGCGCGTCCCTTGCGGGACGGCGGCGGCAGTGGCGTGTCTGACGGACTTCCGGCCCCCCGGGGCCGTGGGGCGGCCCGGGATGGGGACGAATTCGCATCACCTATTGGGGACAGAAGATGCGCGGGGGCCGGACGACAGACCGCAGGCAGAAAAGGTCAGACGAGACCCGGTAGATGGAGGGCCGCGAGAAGCATGACGACAAGCGCCGCACCTCCCGCGAAATCCTGGATGAGAGAGCCCGGTGCGGCGGCGAAACGGTTTGCAATGCGTGTCATCGGGGCGATCCTGCTCTCTGATATTCGTGTTGACCCTTTGTTCTCATTTCCAGGCGGGAATGTAAAGAACTTTTTAGGAACATTCGTGAACAAGACGGAACATCGCTTCTGAAGCGCGTCTCGTTCCTTCGCATTCGGGGCCCCGCTCCGATTCCTCGATCTCGCATGTTCGAGGGGCGCGAAACCGGTGCGCGCTCCCGGGCGAGATGCTCTAGCCGGCGGTGATGAGGCGGATCGCCTTGTCGCGCTCCATCAGCCACAGAAGCGTGCGTGCAGCCCCGCCACGGGCACTGGTGAGCCCCGGGTCATCCGCGAGAAGCCGCCGCGCGTCCCGCTGGGCGATACCCATGAGGTTCGCCTGGCGTTCGAGGTCGGCGATGCGGAAGCGCGGCAGGCCCGACTGCGCGGTGCCGATGACATCGCCCGCGCCCCTGATCGCGAGGTCCTCCTCGGCGATCCGGAAGCCGTCCTCGGTTTCGCGCAATATCTCGAGGCGCCGCCGCGCGGTCTCGCCGAGGGGCGGCTGGTAGAGCATGAGACAGGTGGAGGCCGCCGCTCCCCGCCCCACCCGGCCGCGAAGCTGGTGGAGTTGGGCGAGACCGAAGCTCTCGGCGCGCTCGATCACCATGATCGAGGCCCCCGGCACGTCGACGCCGACCTCGATCACCGTCGTCGCCACGAGCACCTTCGTCTCGCCCGCCTCGAAAGCGGCCATCGCGGCGTCCTTCTCGGACGGGGGCATCTGGCCATGGACGAGACCCACCACGCCCTCTCCCAACACCGCACGCAGGCGCGCGAAGCGCTCCGTCGCCGCGGTGAGGTCGGAAACCTCGCTTTCCTCGACGAGCGGGCAGACCCAGTAGGCCTGCCGGCCTTCCGAGACGGCCTGTGCGAGATGCTCGACCACCTCGCCCATGCGCCCCGCGTTGACGAGGGCGGTGGTGATCGGCGTGCGGCCGGGCGGTTTCTCGTCGAGCACCGACAGGTCGAGGTCGCCGTAGGTCGCGAGTTCGAGCGAGCGCGGAATCGGGGTCGCCGTCATCACCAGCATGTCGACCGCGCGGCCCTTCGAGGTGAGCGCCACCCGCTCGGCCACGCCGAACCTGTGCTGCTCGTCGATCACCGCGAGGCGCAGGTCGGCGAAATCGACGCCCTCCTGGAACAGAGCGTGGGTGCCCACGAGCACCTGGATATCGCCCTTCGCCAGAGCCGCGAGCTTGGCTTTCCGTTCCGCCCCCTTGTCGCGGCCGGTGAGAATGTCCACCACCACGCCGGCGGCCTCGGCGAGCGGGCGGAAGGCGGCGAGATGCTGGCGCGCGAGGATCTCGGTGGGCGCCATCAGCGCCCCCTGCCCGCCCGCCTCGACGGCGACGAGCAGGGCCGAGAAGGCCACCAGCGTCTTGCCCGACCCGACGTCGCCCTGCAGAAGCCGCGACATGCGCGCCGGCTCGCCCATGTCGTCGGCGATTTCCCCGATGGCGCGCATCTGCGCGTCGGTGGGGGTGTAGGTCAGAGCTGCGAGAAGCTTCGACTGGAGCTTGCCGGTGGCCTTCGACGCGACCCCCTTTCGCCGCCGGTCGCGAGCGCGCGCGAGGGCGAGGGTGAGCTGGTGCGCGAAAAGCTCGTCATAGGCGAGCCGCTCGCGGGCGGGGGCCGTCGGCGCGAGGTCGGCCTCCCCTCTCGGCGCGTGGGCCGCGCGCAGGGCGGCCCGCCAGACCGGCCAGCGCCGTTCGGCCACGAGGGCGGCGTCGGCCCATTCGTCGAGGTCGGGCGCCCGGTCCACCGCGCCCTGCACCGCCTTTGTCAGCGTCTTGAGGGCCACCCCCTGCGTGAGATGGTAGACCGGCTCGAACTCGGGCAGCCCGGCGTCGGTGCCGGGCACGAGCACATGGTCGGGGTGCACCATCTGGAAGAGGCCGTCGTACATCTCGACCTTGCCCGAGACGATGCGCCGCGCGCCGGTCGGGAAGCTCTTCTGAAGCCAGTCACCGGCGGCATGAAAGAACACGAGCTGGAAGGTCAGGCTCTCGTCGCTCACCTCGATCCGGTAGGGCCGGCCCTTCTGGCGCGGGGGATGATGGGGGCCGATCCCGACCTCGACCGTCGCCGTCGCCGGGGTGGCGAGCCCTTGCAGGGTCGCCCGCGGGCGTCGGTCGATGACCCCGTAGGGCAGATGGAACGCGAGGTCTCTCGGGGTGGAAAGCCCCGCCTCCGTCAGCGACTTTCCGAGCTTCGGCCCGACCCCCGGCAGCGTGGTGAGGTCCGCGAACAGCGGAAACAGGACCTCGGGGCGGCTCATCGGCCCTCGATGAGCGCGAGCCAGCCATCCTCGTCGAGCGTCTCGACCCCGAGTTCGGCGGCCTTCTTCGCCTTCGAGCCCGCGCCGGGCCCGGCGACGACGAGATCGGTCTTCGCGGAGACCGACCCCGAAACCTTGGCCCCCAGCGCCTCGGCGCGCGCCTTCGCCTCGGCCCGCGTCATCTTCTCCAGCGAGCCGGTGAAGACAACGGTCTTGCCCGCCACGGGGCTTCCCGTGGCCCGCGCCTCGGGCGGTTCGATCTCCAGATGGGCGACCAGCCGGTCGACCGAGGCCCGCTCGGCCTCCTGGCTGAGCGTCGTCGTGAGCGCCACCGCCACCGCCTCGCCGATTCCGTCGATACCGGTGATCTCGGCCCAGGCGGGGCTATCGGCCAAGAGGGAACGTCGCGCCCTCGCGTCCGACGCAGCCGCGGCGGGCTCGGCGGCCGCCCGGTCGACGGTATCCGCGAAGGCCTCCCAGGTGCCGAAATGGCGCGCGAGGTCGGTGGCGACCACCTCCCCCACATGACGGAGGCCGAGGGAATAGATCACCCGGGAAAGCCCGATCCGGCGCCGCTCGTCGATGGCGTCGAAGAGCTTTTCCGCCGATTTCTCGCCCCAGCCCTCGCGGTTCTTCAGCTGCTGAAGCCCCGTGCCGTAGCGCGTGCGCAGCTCGAAGATGTCGGCGGGCTCCTTCACCCAACCGTCGACGTAGAACGCCTCGACCTGCTTGGCACCCAGGCCTTCGATGTCGAAGGCCGCGCGGGACACGAAGTGCTTCAGCTTCTCGACCGCCTGCGCGGGGCAGACGAGGCCGCCGGTGCAGCGGCGCACCGCGTCGCCCTCCTCGCGCACCGCGTCCGAGCCGCATTCGGGACAGGTCTCGGGGAAGACGAAGGGTTCCGCCCCGTCGGGCCGCTTGTCGAGGTCGACATCGGCGATCTTCGGAATGACGTCTCCGGCGCGGTAGACCTCGACCCAGTCGCCCACGCGGATGTCCTTGCCGCCGCGGATCTCGTTGCCCTTCGCGTCGCGTCCCGCGATGTAATCCTCGTTGTGGAGGGTGGCGTTCGACACGACGACACCCCCCACGGTCACCGGCTGGAGCCGCGCGACCGGCGACAGCGCCCCGGTGCGGCCGACCTGGATGTCGATCGCCTCGAGCCGCGTCCAGGCGAGTTCGGCGGGAAACTTGTGGGCGATGGCCCAGCGGGGGGTGGTCGAGCGGTAGCCGAGGCGGGCCTGGAGGGCGAGATCGTCGACCTTGTAGACCACGCCGTCGATATCGTAGCCGAGGCCGGCGCGCTCGGTCTCGATCTCGCGGTATTGCGCGAGCATGCCCTCGAGGGTCTCGTGGCGCCGGGTGAGCGGGTTGGTGGCCAGGCCCATCCCGGCGAGGCGCGCGATGGCGGCCGACTGGGTGTCGGCCAGCGGTTCGGAATGGACCCCCCAGGCATAGGCGAAGAACCTCAGCGGCCGCGCGGCCGTCACCTTCGCGTCGAGCTGGCGGAGCGAGCCGGCGGCGGCGTTTCGCGGGTTGGCGAAGGTCTTCGCGCCGGCCGCCGCCTGCCGGGCGTTGAGGGCCGCGAAATCGGCGTGGCTCATGTAGACCTCGCCGCGCACCTCGAGCCGCCCGGGCGCGCCGGTCAGCCGCTCGGGAATGTCGTCGATGGTGCGCGCGTTTGCGGTCACGTCCTCGCCCGTCTCGCCGTCGCCGCGGGTGGCGGCGCGGATGAGGCGGCCGGCCTCGTAGAGAAGCGACAGCGACAGACCGTCGATTTTCGGCTCGACGGTGAAGGCGAGCGGCGCGTCCTCGCCGAGCCCCAGCCAGACGCGCACCGAGCGGACGAAATCGGCCACGTCGGCGTCGTCGAAGGCGTTGCCGAGCGACAGCATGGGCTTTTCGTGGCGCACCTTCGAGAAGGTCTCCGACGGTGCCGCGCCCACCTGTTCGGAGGGGCTGTCGGCCCGCTTGAGGTCGGGAAACCGCGCCTCGATCTGCGCGTTGCGCCGCTTGAGAGCATCGTATTCGGCATCGGAAATTTCGGGGGCGTCCTCGGCGTGATAGGCGCGGTTCGCCCGGCCGATCGCATCGGCGAGCCGCGCGAGCTCGGCCATCGCCTCGGCGCGCGTCAGCTCTTCGACATCCTTCTCGGCGATCGCGTCGTCGATGCCGCCGGTGGCCGCCATTCCGCCCCCTCCGCTCCGGTCAGCCCGGGTTTAGGGGGCATGAAGAGGCGCGTCCAGCCTCCGCGACGGGCGCCTGCACCGGAAGGTGAGCGGCCCGGCCTCTCTCAGGTGGTTACGGTCACGGGCGGCCGGGGCGTCCTCGCCGTTTCAGGCGGTG
>CAZPPH010000112.1:8008-9508 GCA_964588375.1 uncultured Rhodobacterales bacterium
GTTTCAGGCGGTGGCGGCCACGGGACCATTCGAGACCTCCGGTTCGGGGTCGCGCAGCACATAGCCCCGGCCCCAGACCGTCTCGATGTAATTGTCGCCCTCGGTGGCCTGGGCGAGTTTCTTTCTCAACTTGCAGATGAAGACGTCGATGATCTTCAGTTCCGGCTCGTCCATGCCGCCGTAAAGATGGTTGAGAAACATCTCCTTCGTCAGCGTCGTGCCCTTCCGCAGCGAGAGAAGCTCGAGCATCTGGTATTCCTTGCCCGTGAGATGTACCGGCCGGCCGACCGCGGCGACGGTCTTCGCGTCGAGGTTCACCTCGACCTTGCCGGTCCGGATGACCGATTGCGCGTGGCCCTTCGAGCGGCGGATGATGGCATGGATGCGCGCGACGAGCTCGTCGCGGTGGAAGGGCTTCGTGAGGTAGTCGTCCGCCCCGAAGCCGAACCCCCTGATCTTGTTCTCGGTGTCGTCGGCACCCGAGAGAATGAGGATCGGCGTGTCGACGCGGGCGAGACGGAGCTGGCGCAGGACATCGTGGCCGTTCATGTCGGGCAGGTTCAGGTCGAGCAGAATGAGGTCGTAATCGTAGAGCTTGGCGAGGTCGATGCCCTCCTCGCCGAGATCGGTCGCATAGACGTTCAGGTTGGCATGGGTCAGCATCAGTTCGATGCTGCGCGAGGTCGTCGGGTCGTCTTCGACGAGGAGGACACGCATGTTCTTGCTCCGCAGGTAGCCCGCTATCGAAATCCTTGATGGCGGAATTTGGTTAACTGCCGGTTACCTTGTGGAAGGAATACGTTAATCAACCTGAGGTTGTCTATAGCGTTGCAGTGCGGTCGCCTTCAGGGCGGCCTCGCCATGCCTGCCAACCGCCTCTGTCCAGCCATCGAGTTCCTCGCCCGAGAGCGAATAGATCTCCAACGCCTCGCGGCGCAAGATGAGCCCGCTTTCGACCGCCCGCACCACCGCGGCCTTGCGGCTCGCAACCCAGCGCCGCGTTCCCGGGTCCGGCAGGTCCGCGCGCGTCATCACCGTCCCGTCAGGCAGTCTCACCGCGCGGCGACCCTCGATCTTCCTGAGGTACATCGCGTCACCCCTCCGCTCAAAGCGTGGTGACCTTGGGCCCGGAGATTTAATGCCCGGTGAAGCGGGCCCTTGTGAGTAGATCGGATTTTCCTATATTCCCCGCGAAACTCTCCGAACCCGGTTAGCAGAGATGGCGCTCGACGCGGCAGGACTGAATTCCCTCGGCTTCGCCAAGGCCCCCGCCGAGACGCGGGTGGTCGTGGCGATGTCGGGCGGTGTCGACAGTTCGGTCGTCGCGGCCATGCTGGCCGACGAGGGCTACGATGTCGTGGGGGTGACGCTGCAACTCTACGACCATGGCGCCGCGCTGAAGAAGAAGGGGGCGTGCTGCGCGGGCGTCGACATACACGACGCGCGCCGGGTGGCGGAGGAGCGCGGCTTTCCCCATTACGTGCTCGACTACGAGAACAT
>CAZPPH010000113.1:0-9473 GCA_964588375.1 uncultured Rhodobacterales bacterium
ACCGCCCGCGACCTCGACGCCGATTGCATGGCGACGGGCCATTACATCCGCCGCGCAGCGGGGCCGGCCGGCCCCGAGTTGCACCGCGCCGCCGATGCGGCGCGCGACCAGTCGTATTTCCTGTTCTCGACCACGGCCGAGCAACTCGACTACCTGCGCTTTCCCCTCGGCGGCCTCGTCTCGAAGGCCGAGACCCGGGCGCTCGCCGAGCGTTACGGCCTCGCGGTCGCGTCGAAGCCCGACAGCCAGGACATCTGCTTCGTGCCCGACGGAAACTACGCCGCGGTGATCGAGAAGCTGCGCCCCGGCGCCGCCGAGCCCGGCGAGATCGTCCATGCCGACGGGCGGGTGCTGGGTGCGCACCCCGGCGTCATCCATTTCACCATCGGCCAGCGCCGGGGGCTCGGCATCGGCGGTCTCGACGAGCCGCTCTACGTGGTGAGACTCGACGTCGAGGCGCGGCGCGTGATCGTCGGCCCGAAAGAGATGCTCGCCACCCGCCGGGTGCCGGTGCGCGAGATCAACTGGCTGGGCGACGGCGCCTTCGCGGGCCCCGACCGCGAGATCGAGGTGAAGCTGCGCTCGACGCGCCCCCCCGCCCCCGCCGTGCTGCGACCGCTCTCCGACACCGAGGGCGAGGTCGAGCTTCTGTCGCCCGAGGAAGGGGTCAGCCCCGGGCAGGCGGCAGTGTTCTACGCACCCGGCGGCACCCGCGTGCTCGGCGGCGGCTGGATCTGGCGCGGCTGACGAGGGGGGCGCTGCCCCCGCCGCGTTCGCGGCTCCCCCGGGATATTTCGAGGCCGATGATGAGACCGCGCCGTCATGCCCCGGGCGACCGCGCGGATCTCATCGGCCGGCAAGTATCCCGGGGGTCCGGGGGCAGCGCCCCCGGTCCGCCTTCAGCCCGCTTTCGGCGGCAGCTGGATCATCGCCATCAGTTCGCACTCACAGGCGAGGTCGTCCCCGACGGTGGCGCGGGCCTGGAACCGCCAGACCTTGCCGCCACCCCGGAGCGTCACGAGCTCCATTCTGAGGGTGTCGCCGGGAATCACCTTGCGGCGGAACTTCGCCGAGTCGATGCCCATGAAATAGACGAGCGCGCCGGAATCGATGAGATTCTGGCCGAGCGAGACGATCACCGCGGAGGTCTGCGCCATGGCCTCTATGATGAGCACGCCGGGCATCACCGGCTCCTGCGGGAAATGGCCCTGGAAGAACGGCTCGTTCACGGTGACGTTCTTGACACCGACGCCGCGCTTCGTGCCGTCGATCTCGACGACCTTGTCGACGAGCAGGAACGGGTAGCGGTGCGGGATCGCGCGCCGGATGATGTTGATGTCTGCGGTCGTGATGGTGTCGCTCATGGCAAGCCCGTGCCCTCGTTAGGTCGCGCTTCCCTAGCAAGGCGGGATTGCTCCGACAAGCCAGAGGGTTAGTCGGGGCCCCCGGCCTCACCCACGGCCCGGTTGATTCGCTCGATCGCCTCGTCGGTGACATCGATCGCGTCGACCGAGAGAAACACCTGGCGCCGGTCGAGCATCACCACCGCCCCGCGCTCGCGGGCGATGTCCGAGAGCACGCCGCCGATCTCGCCGAGAAAGTCCGCCCGCACCTCCTCGCGCGCCCGGGCCAGCTCCCGGGCCTTGGCGTCCTGTTCCGCTCTGAGCCGTTGCACCTTGTCGTCGAAGGCGGTCGCCCGGGCGGTGAATTCCTCCGCCGCAAGGCCCGGCCGTTCCTCGGTGAGCGCGCGCTCCTCCTGAAGAAGCTCCGCCTCGATCCGCCGGTTCTCCGCTGCGAGGGCGCGCGCCTCGTCCTCGATGCGTCCGAGGGCGTCCGCGCCGAGCTGGCTTTCGGCGAAGAGCCGGTCCTGGTCGATGATGAGCACGGGGCTCTGCAGCGGCGCACCCTCGCCGCCGGCCTTCTGCGCCGGGGCCGGGGCCGCGAGCAGGCAGAAGACGGCGATGACGGCGGCGGCCGGGCGCATGGCTCAGAACCGGGCGACGATGTCGAAGTTGAAGCTTCGGGTCTCGTCGCCCTCCACCGTCGAGACCGGCACGGCGAAGTTGAACCGCAAGGGTCCGATCGGCGTGTCCCACAACAGGGCCACCCCCACAGCCGAGCGCAGGGCGAAACTGTCGTCGACCGGCGTGACACAGGCCACGCAATCCACGTCGAGCCCCCAGACCGATCCGAAATCGGCGAAAACGCCACCCGTGATGCCGTATTCCTCGGGCAGACCGAGAGGAAATTCCGCCTCGAGGCTGGCGAAGACTTCGTAGTTTCCTCCCAGCACGTCCTCGTCGGGCGCCTCGAAATCCCTCGGACCTATGCCGCGGGGCGAGAAGCCGCGAAGCTTGCGGCTGGAGTTGAAGAACCGGTCGTTCGTCCGGGTGTCGTAGTCGCCGAAGCTCAGAACGGCGCCGGCCTGGCCGCGGGCCCGCAGCGTCACGTCGCCCTGCAGCACCTCGCGTTCGGCGACGCCCGAGACAGTCGTCTGCACGAAGCTGGCCTCTCCGCCGAGCCCCGCCACGGCCTGTCCGAAGCTGAGGCGGTAGAACCTGTCGGGGTCGAGGCCGGTTCGGCGCGAATCGTAATTCAGTTCGTACCCGAGCTGGCTCGTGATCACGTCGGTATCCTCGGCGCGGATGATCTCCGACGTGGCCGGCGAGGTGCCCGACAACTGGTCCTGGGCGAGAAGATAGCTGAAGCTCAGCCGTGTGCTCTCGCTGATCGGGAAAGTCGCCGAGGTGCGAAAACCCAGTTCCGTCGTCGAGAAGCTCCGGTCGTCGAAATCGGTGGTCTCGTAGAAGGCCGAGAAGCTCACCGAAAGGTTGCGGTCGAGAAAGAACGGCTCTGTGAAGGTGATCTGGGTGTTCTGGTCGCCGGTACCGATGGAGACGTCGACGCTGAGCGACTGGCCCCGGCCGAGGAAATTCGATTCGGAGAAACCCGCGACGAAGCCGGGTCCGGTATCGCTCGAATAGGCCGCGCCGAAGCTGAGCGTGCCGGTCGGCTGCTCGACCACGTCGACATCGACGATGGTCTGATCGGCCGCTCTCCCCTGCCTCGTTTCGACGGTGACGGTCTCGAAGAACCCGAGTGCGCGGATCCGGTCGGCGGATTCGCGGATGGCGCGCGGGTTGAACGGGTCGCCCTCAACGGTGTCGAACTGGCGCCGGACCACCCGGTCAAGGGTCGTCTCGTTGCCCTCGATGTCGATCCGCTGGACGAAGATGCGGGGGCCGCGGACGATCCGGAAGTCGACGTCGAGCGTGCCGGCACGCGGGTTGCGGGTGATCACCGGGTCGACGCGCACGAAGTCGAGGCCTTCCCGCAGGGCGAGCCGTTCGAGCCGCGCGATCTCGTTATCGAGGGCGATGGGCGTGTAGGTCCGCCCCGACCGGAGCCGGATCGCCCGGCGAAACTCGGCGAGGTCGACCTCGGGCAGATTCGTCGAGGCGCTGATCTGGCCGAAACGGAACTGCCGGCCCTCGGCAACGGTGAAGGTGATGAAGGTCGCACCCCGTTCACGGGAAAACTCGCTCGTCACGTCGAGCACCTGAAAGTCGACGTAGCCGCGCGACGAATAGAAATCCCGCAACAACTGCCGGTCGAAGGCGATGCGGTCTTCAACGAAGGTATCGCGCTGGATGAGTATCCGCAGCGCGCCGGCCTGTTTGGAGTCGATCACCCGCCTCAGCCGGCGGTCGGAATAGGCCCGATTGCCCACGAAACCCACGCGTTCGATCTCGACCACGCGCCCTTCGGTGACCTCGAAGACGAGGTCGACCCGGTTGCCCGAGCGCCGGATGATCGCCGGCCGCACGGTGGCGGCGAAGCGGCCGGCCTCGGCATAGGCCGACTGGATCGCGAGCGCGTCGGCCTCGGCGGCCTGTGGCGAGTAGACCCGGCGCGGCCGCGATGACAGAAGCGGCAGCAGCGCCGCGTCGTCGATCGCGCGGTTGCCCTCGATGTTGATGCGGTTGACGATCGGTCGTTCGACCACGCGGATGAGAAGCCGGGCGCCCTGCGGCACGAATTCGACGGTCTGGAAGAAGCCCGAGGCCTGCACCGCCTGCTGGCGGTCGGCGAGTTCGGCGGCCGAAAGCGCCTCTCCCCTCGGGATATCCGCGAGGGCCGCGATGGTCGCCGGCTCGATGAGGGTGTTCCCCTCCACCGCGACCGAAGAGAACGTGAAGCTCTGCGCCGCCGCGGGGCGCGGGACGCCGGCGAACGCCATGATGATAATGAGAGTGGCGAGGCGCAAAAGCGACGCCCCGTTCGGCCGACCTCTTGAAAGCATCATGTCCCCGCCCTGCTCGTCTTACCCTTAGGGTTTCGAGTAGGCGAAAGGCCCGGCTTTGTCAAAATCCCTTGGCGCGAAGGTTTCCGTCAGAACTGGGTGAGAAGCGTGCCGATCCAGCCACCGGCCATCAGCGCGCCGACGAGGGTCGCAAGATAGAGAAGCCGATCCCAGTTGAGGTCGACGAGAAGTGAAAGGCCCTGGTAGCCGGAGCGGATGGTCTGCATCTGTCCCACCTGAAACACCTTGAAACCTCACCCGGGTAACGGTCGAATGTGACCGCTTTGGGGCGAAATTCGGTCACATCAGGGACAGAAGAGGTCGTTCGTCAGCGCGAACACCATGAGCATCAGCATGAGACCCAGCCCCACCGTCATCAGGGCATTGAGCGCGCGGTCCGACGGCGGTCTGCCGGTCAGCGCCTCCCAGGCGTGAAAGACCAGATGCCCGCCGTCGAGCACCGGGATCGGGAAGAGGTTCAGAAGCCCCACCGCCGTCGACAGCACCGCGATGAACCAGATGAAGCTGATCCAGCCCGCGCTCGCGGCCTGGCCGGATGTCTCGGCGATGCCGATGGGGCCCGAGAGGTTGCAGGTCGAGATCGCGCCGGCCGCCATGTGGTAGAGCCCCGAGAGCGACGAGCGGATGATGAAGATCGTCTGATCGACGCCGTATTCCGCCGCCTCGGCGAGCGTCGGCGTCTCGGAGGCCGGCTCGAAGAACAGCCCGCCCGAAATACCGATGAGCCAGCGGGTCTCGAACCCGCCGTCCTCGAGAGGCAGGTCCATCCGCCGCGGCGTGAGCGTGACCTCAAGCGTCTCGCCGCTCCGCCAGACCTCCAGCGTCATCGGCTCGCCACCCGACTCGCCGACGATCTCGCGAAGCTGGGAGAAGGCGAAGACGGGCGTTCCGTCGACGGCTCGGATCACGTCGCCCTCCTGAAGCCCCGCCTCCTCGGCCGCCGAAGAGGGGGTGATCGCCACGGCGTGGGAGGGATAGGGGAACGGGCCCGGCACGGTCAGCGTTTCGCCGTCCCGGCGCACTTCGTAGTCGAGCACAGGCTCCACCGGCAGGCGGTCGAGAAACCCGTCGAAACCGTCGAGCTCAGGTGTCGTCTCGCCGGCGATGGCGACGATTTCGTCACCGGCTTCGAGCGTGTAGTTGCCCGGAAGCGGGCGCAGGTCCTCGATGGTCAGGGGGTCGGAGGCCACGCCGCGAAAGAGCAGCACGGCTGCGAAGACGATGAACGACAGGACGAAATTGAATACGGGCCCCGCCAGGACGGTGGCCGCCCTCGCCCAGAGCGGCGCGCCGTGCATCGTCGCCCGCCGCTCCTCGGGGGTGAGATGGCTCAACTCCTCCTCGTCACCCTTCGCGGAGGCCGCGTTGGCGTCGCCCTTGAACTTCACATAGCCGCCCAACGGCAGCGCCGCGACCTGCCAGCGGGTGCCCCGCTTGTCGACGCGCGAGGCGAGCACCGGCCCGAACCCGATCGAGAACACGTCCGCCTCGATCCCCGACCAGCGCCCGACGATGTAATGGCCGTATTCGTGCACCGCGACGATGATCGACAGTGCGATGATGAATGCGCCGATGGTCCAGATGAACCCGCCGAAGGAGGGCACCAGCCCGATGATGTCCATTATCCGTTAAGCCTCGATGCTCTCGATTGCGGCAATGGCCTCGCCGGCCCTGATGCGTGCCAGATGGTCCGCTTCGGTCACGCTATCAAGGGTGATCTGGGCGAAGCCGTGGCTTTCGCCCGACATTTTCGCGAGGGTTTCCTCGACCACGCGGGCCATGTCGAGAAAACCGATGCGCCGCGCGATGAAGGCGTCCATCGCCGTTTCCTTGGCGCCGTTGAACACCGAACCGGCCAGCCCGCCGGCCTCCATCACCTCGCGGGCGAGCCGGAGCGCGGGATAGCGCGCCTCGTCGGGCGCACGGAATGTGAGCTGGCCGATCTTCGCGAGGTCGAGCCGCTCGACCGGCAGCGCCTTCCGCTCGGGCCAGTTCAGCGCGTAGCCGATGGCATGGCGCATGTCCGGCGGGCCGACATGGGCCATCAGCGCCCCGTCGTTGAAGCCCACGAGCGCGTGGATCAGGCTCTCGGGGTGGATGAGGGCTTCGATCCGGCGCGGAGCGATGCCGAAATACTCATGAGTCTCAATCAGTTCCAGCGCCTTGTTGAAAAGACTCGCGCTGTCGATCGTGATCCGCTGGCCCATGTCCCAGTTGGGGTGACAGGCGGCTTCGTCGGGCGTGGCATGAGCGAGCCGCTCGGCCGGCCAGTCGCGGAACGCGCCGCCCGAAGCGGTGATGACGATGCGTTCGACCGAGGCGATATCCTCGCCGACGAGGGCCTGGAACACCGCGGAATGCTCGCTGTCGACAGGCAGCACGGTGGCCCCGTGCTCGCGCGCCGTGCCCATCAGGAGCGGGCCCGCGGTGACGAGGCTTTCCTTGTTGGCGAGCGCGAGCGTGCTGCCGTGGGCAAGTGCCAGAAGCCCCGGCGCGAGGCCCGCGGCGCCGACGATCGACGACATCACCCAGTCGGCCGGCATCGCCGCGGCTTCGAGAAGGGCCGCCCGGCCCGCCGCCGCCGCGATGCCCGTGCCCGCCAGCCGCGCCCGCAGGTCCGGCAGCAGCCGGTCCTCGGCGGTTATGGCGATCTCGGCGCGCAGGAGAATGGCCTGCTCGGCCAGCTTCGCCACGTTCTCCCCGCCCGTCAGCGCCACCACTTCGTAAGCGTCGGGGTCGCGGGCGATAAGCTCTACCGTCTGGCAGCCGATCGACCCCGTCGCGCCGAAGATCGTCACCCGGCGCATCAGGCGAGCCCCGGCCCGGCCGTGAACTCTGCGACGAGCAGCATGAACACGCTCGCGCCGAGCACCCCGTCGAACCGGTCGAAAAGCCCGCCGTGGCCAGGCAGGAGATCGGAGGCGTCCTTGACGCCCACGGAGCGTTTCAGGGCGCTTTCGGCGATGTCGCCCATCTGGGCGGAAAACGACAGCAGCATGGACAGGAGGATCACGGAAGGGCCGGCCGCCGTAAAGGCCAGAAATGCCGCGCCGACGAGGCCGGCTGCCACCCAGCCGGCCATTGTGCCGGACCACGTCTTGTTGGGGCTGATCCGCGGCCAGAATTTCGGGCCTCCGAAGATTCGGCCGGCGAAATAGCCCGCAATATCGGTGACGATGACGACGAGGAGGAGCCAGAACAGCCATTTCACCCCGTAATCCGCCCGGAAAACGGTGAGTTCATAGGCCGCGCCCTGGATCGCGAGGGCGTAGGCGAAAAACATCCAGCGCCGGGGGCCGAATGTGAGAAGCCCGAGAACGGCGGGCAGGACGGCGAGGCCGATGGCCCAGCCGGTCTCGAATTCGCCGGCCATGGCGACCGCGAGGGCGGAAAGAAGGGCGAGGATCACCGCACGGTTGTCGACATCGGGAGCCACCATGCGGCTCAGTTCCCAGACGAGAATGCCGGCGGCCAGCGAGGTGACGAAGAGGAACACCGTCCCGCCGAGGGCCATCGCCGCGCCGCCGCCGAGGGCCAGCGCGGCTCCTGTCAGGATGCGCGGGCGGAGGTCGGACCAGCGGGCGCCCGCTGTCATCCCACCACGGCGCCGAAGCGTCGGTCGCGGGCGGCGTAGCCCGCCACGACCTCGGCGAATTCCTCTTTCGTGAAGTCGGGCCAGAGCGTGTCGATGAACTCGTATTCCGCGTAGGCCGACTGCCAGAGAAGGAAGTTCGAGATGCGCGCCTCGCCCGAGGTCCGCAGCACGAGGTCGGGGTCGGGCAGAACGTAGGTGTCGAGATAGCGGGAGAGATCCTCGGCATCGACGCGCTCGGGGTCGACCCGCCCCGCCGCGACCTCGCGGCAGAGCCGCTTCGCGGCCCGGGTCACCTCGTCGCGCCCACCGTAGTTCAGCGCGACGGTGAGGTGCACGAGGTCGTTGCCCGAGGTCATCAGTTCGAGATTGTCCATGAGCTCGACGAGCGTGGGCTCGAGCTTCATCCGGTCTCCGATGAAGCGCACGCGAACGCCGTTGTCGACCAGCGACTGCGCCTCGCGCGTCAGGTAGCGGTGAAACAGGCGCATCAGCCCGGAAACCTCGGTCTGGGTCCGCTTCCAGTTCTCGGTGGAGAAGGCGAAGATGGTGAGATATTTCACTCCGAGTTCCGGGCAGGCCTCGACGATCTCGCGAACGCGCTTCGCGCCGGCGTGGTGGCCGAAGAGACGTGGCTTGCCGCGTTTCTGCGCCCAGCGGCCATTGCCGTCCATGATGACGGCCACGTGGGAAGGGCCGACGCGCTCTTCGTTTCTGGCTAACATTTTCGTTCCAATTCCTGCTGCCCCTGCCCCGAACCTATTATTCGGTGAATAATGTGACGTTACTATGCCTAAATCATGACTGCATGCGAAGCGGGTCGGCGGGGCGCACCGCGGTCAAACCTGCATGATTTCAGCCTGTTTCGTGTCCAGTGCGGCGTCGATCTGGGCGATGTAGCGATCGGTCAGATCCTGGACTTCGGATTCCCAGAATTTCCGGTCGTCCTCGGAAATCTCGGCCTTCTTGAGCTGGTCCATCCCGTCGCGCCGGACATTCCGGACCGCCACGCGGGCGTGTTCGGCGTATTGCGCGGCGACCTTGGTCAGTTCGCGGCGGCGTTCCTCGTTCAGTTCGGGGATAGGCAGCATGATGATGGTGCCGTTGAGTTGGGGGTTGATGCCGAGCCCGCTCTCGCGGATCGCCTTTTCCACCTTCCCGACCAGCGACTTGTCCCAGACGTTGAGTGTCACCATGCGCGGCTCGGGCACGTTCACCGTGCCGACCTGGTTGACCGGGGTCATCTGCCCGTAGGCTTCGACCTGCACGGGCTCCAGCATCGACGCCGAGGCGCGCCCTGTCCGCAGCGAGGCGAATTCGGTGCGAAGGTTGGCGATGGCGCCGTCCATGCGGCGCGTGAGGTCGTCGGTGTCGAGTTCGAAATCATCTGACATCGGGCTTTTTCGCACCCTTTCTGCTCGTTGATGGCTGTCTATAGCCTTATCCGCCGACGGTTGTATAGGTCCCCTGCCCCGCGAGAATGCCCCGGAAGCCACCGGGCTCGTCGAGCGAGAAGACGATGATCGGCAGGTTGTTGTCGCGCGCCAGCGCGATGGC
>CAZPPH010000114.1:0-9410 GCA_964588375.1 uncultured Rhodobacterales bacterium
GACAGCATCGCCTATTTCGGCGAGCAGGACTACTACCTGCCGCGCGACGAGAACGGAGATTACAGGTTCTACGAAGCGGCCGGGGACGACTACGCCGACAGTCTCGATGCCATGGCGACGCTCGTGCCGACCCATCAGGTCTTCAACGGCGCGGTGGGGGCCCTGACGGGCGACGGCGCTCTGAAGGCGAAGGTCGGGGAGACCGTGCTGATGGTGCACAACTCGTGCAACGTCGACAGCCGTCCGCACCTCATCGGCGGCCACGGTGACTACGTCTGGGAGACCTCGTTCAGCGACCCGCCGCTGACCAACATGGAGACGTGGTTCGTGCGCGGCGGTTGCGCGGCGGCGGCGATGTACACCTTCGAACAGCCCGGCGTCTATGCCTACGTGAACCACAACCTCATCATCGCGGCCCTGAAGGGCGCGACAGCGCACTTCGTGGTCGACGGACGGTGGGACAACGACCTGATGGAACAGGTCGTGGCGCCGCGGCCCACCGAAGCCTGATCCCGGGGGGTAGCGACATGCCGACCGCCACGTCTTTCCGGCTTGCCTGGCTTCCGGTCATCGGCGTCTCCGGACTGGCCGTGGCGGTCGCCTTCCTCGGGGTTGCGGCGCTTCGGCCCTGGGGGGCCGACATGACCGACCTGCCGTCCATGACTCCCCGACCCGTCGTGATGAGCGACGGGTCGGCCTTCTACGCCCAAATCCATGAAGTCACGACCGGCGAATGGAACAGATGTGCCGACGCCGGCGCCTGCAAGCTGCGTCTGCGCCCCCCTTCGGGACAGACCGACACGAGCTGGCCCGCCACCGGCCTGAGCCTGATCGACGTCACCGAATATCTGAAGTGGCTGAACGAGACGTCTGGCCACGAGTTTCGCCTGCCCACGCGTGCGGAGTGGCGGAGGATGGCAGCAGACGTCCTTCCCGATGCGCCCGACCCGATCTTCACCGATCCGAACCTGACCTGGGCGTCGTCCTACCTTGTCGAAGGGCTCGTCGACCGTCGCCTGCGCCCGAGCGGCAGCTGGTCGGAGAGCCCCGAAGGCGTTGTCGATCTTGACGGCAATGTCTGGGAATGGACGCAGGACTGCTTTCGCGGCGAGGGCTTCGCCCGGGGCGCAAGATGCGCGGCCTATCATGTCGGAGGCGAACACGACGCGGTCATCCCCTACCTCGTGCGCGATCCGGCGCGCGGCGGCTGCGCCGTCGGAAGTCCGCCGGCGCATCTGGGCTTTCGGCTCGTCAGCGACGACCCGCCGCCATTCTGAAGCGGCAGCGAGCGCCCGCCGGCACAGTCCACCCGACCTCGAACGGCGCCAGGTCCGCCTCTGCCCCGCCGCCCGGGCGCTCCGGCAAGCTCCGCGTCAAGCCACCTGCGGGTCATCCGACAACAGCGCGTCAGGCTCGATGCCGCGCTTGTCAGCGCTGGCGCGGACGGCCGCCTGAAGAGCCTTGCTGCGGCCCAGCAGGCGGCGGAACCGCGTTTCGTCAAGCACAAGGAGCGTCGACGGCGCGATCGCGCGCACTTCGGTCCGGCGGGCCTTCTTCATCAGGATTGCCAGCTGGCCGAACATCTCGCCGCGGCCCAGCCTCCAGGTCTGGCCCGCACTTTCCAGTTCCACCGCACCCGAGGCGATGAACCACACGCTCCTGACGACACTGTCCTTGCGGATGACAATGTCGGCGGCGTCGACGTACCGGGTTTCCAACGCGCGCCCGAGGCGCTTCAGCGCGGCATCGTCGAGATCCGCGAAGAGCGGGAACTGGCGGACGAGCTCGGCCCTGCGCAGCGCGATATCGAGACGCGGCCGTTCCTCCGCGGCCGACCGGCGAGCGCCCAGATCCTGCATCAACGTGGTGAAGACCTCGGCACCGATGAGACCGTCCTCGCGCATCGCCGCGTATTCCCGTTCCTCGAGCCGGAGGGCCGTTCGCCGGATGAAGCGGCGTTCAAGCTCTTCTGCGTAGCCCGGATATTGCAGGCGGAGCCCCTCGAGAGCGGTCTCCACCGCCTCGATCCGCCGCGCGAGCAGTTCGTGCAGCAATTCCGCCACCCGCCGACCGTGAATGCGCCGGATGCGTCCGTCGATGAAGGCGCCGAGATCGCGCAGGATCAGCCGGTGCGACAGCAGAAGCTCGAACCGGTCCGCAGTGATGCGGGCAAGCGGACCGGGCAGGCCCAACCGGTTGTGCAGAAGGACGGCGGCCCGGAAGGCCCTTCCATAGGCGACACTGCGACGGGCCGCGCGCTGGTACCCGCTGCGCCCCTGCGAACGCGCCCCCTCGATCAGCCGGTCCGCGTCCGACAGGACCTGTTCGGCCATCCGCGCCGAAATCGTCCGCTCGCGCACGCGTGCGAGGATGGTGTCGCGTTCGTGGCCCGCGAGCGCGATGAGCCCGAGGGTGACACGGTCGCGATCGAGGATATCGGCGCTCTCTTCGGCGGTCTTGACCGCTGCGTCCAGCCGCTCGCCGAAGCGTTTCGCCTCCGCCCGCACGGTATCGTGGCTCAACTCGTAATTCTCGGTCGTGCGCGCCACGTCCTCGCGAACCGTTTGCAACGCGACGGCGACCACCTGCCGCGACAGCGCCTCGTCGATCGGCGAGAGCCGGTCGAGCCCCAGCCGTCCGATGACCCAGCGCAGGGTCGTGCCCTGCACGATGAGGGTGAAGAGCGTGAAGCCGGTTGCGAGAATGCCCACCACACGCTGAATCGCGTCGGGCACAAGGAAACTCTCGGTCACCGCGAGCGCGAGCGCGAGGGTCACCGCGCCCCGCAAACCGCCCCAGAGGATCGCGACCCGGTAGGGACGCTCGACAGCTGGCGAGAGACGCAGAAGCGTCAACAGCGGCAACAACCCGAACAGGATCACCGCCCGCGCCGCGATGGCGGCGATGATCACCACGCCGACCAGAACGAAATCCGCGAGTCTGACTTCCTCCAGCATGCGCGGAATAAGGAGGGCCGCGAGGATGAAGATCAGCGCCCCTGCCCAATGCGCGAGCACATCCCAAAGCTCGCGCAGATTGGCCCATGCCTGCGGCGGCAGGCGTCCGGGCCCGGTCAGGTTCAGCGTCAGCCCGGCAGCGACCACGGCGATCACACCCGAGGCGCCGATGCTCTGCTCCGCCCCGATATACGCCAGGTACGGCAGCGCCACCGAGATCGATATCTGAGCGAGTTCGTGCCGGCTGAAGAGCGCCATGACCCACACCGCGACCCGCGCCGCCAGCCAGCCGGTGAACGCACCGCCCGCGATCAGAACCGGGAATCGGGCAAGTGCATCGCCAAGGCTCGGGTCCGGCACGCCCAGCATCACGAAGCCCATGAACAGACCGAAAAGCGCGATGGCTGCCGCATCGTTCAGCAGGCTCTCGCCCTCGATGATCCGTGCCAGACGGCGCGGCGCCGAGATCGACCGGAAGATCGTGACCACCGCCGAGGGGTCGGTCGTCGACACGATGGCGCCGATCAGCAGGCAAGCCGCGAGCGGCAACGCGCTTGCCCATGACAGGGCGTAGCCCACGCCGAGCGTCGCCACGACCACCGCCACGACGGCGAGCACGAGAATCGGCACCCAGTCGTCGAGCATCCGCCGCAGATTCATGCCCAGCGTCGCCTGGAACAGCAGCGTCGGCAGGAAGACGTAGAGAAACACGTTGGACCGGATCGGCAGCCCCAGGATCGCCTCGGCCACGGGGTTGAGAGCGTCCGTCAGCTCGGTCCGAAGGAAGAAGATCGCTCCCGCCCCGATCAGGACACCAAGAGCCGCGAGGATCACGCTGTAGGGCAGACGCAGGCGCGCGGCGAGGGGCTCGGCCGCGCCGATGACAAGAAACAGCGATGCGATAACCGTCGTGATCAGAACGATATCCATCGCTCAGAAATAGATTGAAATTCAGACGCGGGAAATCGGCATGGCCCGGAAATGCACGGGATGGCGACGAAATCGTGATGATGCCCGTCGGATCGCCACGTTCCGACGTGTGTGCACCATTGGTCGTCAGGAGCGCCGCCGCGGGTCACCGCCCATGGCGGACGGCAGCCCTCCGTGATCTACTGGCGGAAAGATGATTTCAGCAAACCCGATCAGCAGTTGCAAAGAGGAGCTGAACCCGACCCCCGAACTTCTCCGGGGGAGAGGGGCGAGCGGCTCACCCGGTCTTTCGAAGGCTCTGCTTTTCTTGACGATGAGGACGAGGTGTCGATGGACAATGAAGAAGACAGATCGAGTACGATCCCCACGAACCTGCGGCTTCTTCTGGTGATCGAACAGGTCGCCAAGGCCGGAGTTCCGGTGACGCCTACCGAAATCAATTCCGGGATCGGGCTTCCGAAACCAACAATCCATCGGCTGTTCAAGACGCTGGAGGAGGAAGGGTTCCTGCAACATGACCTCGACGGCCGGACCTATTCGCCCGGCCCCCGCCTGCGCACCATGGCCGGCACGATCCTGTCGTCGCTGCGTATCAGGACGGCACGTCAGGCGATCCTCCGGTGGCTGAGCCGCGAAATCGGCGAGACGTGCAATATCGCGCTGCCCGATCGTGACGCCATGAAATACATCGAACGGGTCGAGACCGAGTGGCCGCTTCGGATCCAGTTGCCGATCGGCACCCGCGTGCCCTTCTATTGCACCGCCGGCGGAAAGATGTATCTCAGCTCGCTCAAGAAAAACCACCTGAAGAAATATCTCGAGGCCACCGATCTCGACGCCCGGACCCCCAACACCATCACCGACCCCGAAGCGCTATTCGACGAGATCCGCGACGTGGCTCGGCACGGGTACTCGCTCGACCGCGAGGAGTTCATGGAAAACATGATCGCCCTCGCCGTGCCGATCCGCGACGTCAACGGCCGTCTGATGGCCACGCTGTCGTTTCACGCGCCCACACAGCGCTTCGACCTCCAAAGGGCGCTTGGCTTTCTCGGGGCACTCCGCGAAGCGTCGGAGAACCTTTCCGAACTGGTGATCGACGGCGACGAGGCATGAGGGTCCCGGCGTTTGCCCACCCCGCCGCCTGACGGCAACCGCATGCCGGCGGCATGCCTCGCGGCTCGCGGGGGCTTCGGCCGGGCGCCGCTAAGAACCGCCATGGCCCGAAGTGTCTGCCACCCGCCTCGCGGGGCCGAGGGACTCGCGCCATTCCACCGGTGCCGTCAGCTCCACGCTCTTCACGTCGGTTTCGCCGTTTCGGAGCTTCAGGAGAAGCTTCGCGGCACCCCTGCCCATCTCGAGATGCGGCACATGCACCGTGGTCAGAGACGGAGACAGGATCTGAGCGAGTTCGATATCGTCGAACCCGGTCACCGAAACCTCTTCGGGCACCCGGATTCCGAGGGTCTTCGCCATCGTCAATGCGCCGGCGGCGAGAACGTCGTTGCCGCACAGAACCACGGTCGGCCGCTCGCCGGCAGCCATCAGTTCCCGGAATGAAGCGGCTCCGTTGGCGATGGAATAACTCGTCTCCAGGATACGAATAGCGCCCTCGGGCAAACCCCGCTCGCGCACCGCAGCCAGGACGCCTTCCGCCCTCTCGCGAGCGCGGTCGTTTCCGTTCCGCTCGGCCGTGATGAGACCCAGGCGTCGGTGACCCAAACCGAGAACCTCCTCGGTCAGTGCCTTCATTGCGGCCCGGTTGTCGAAGCCGATGGAAACTCTGGACTTCTCCGGGTCGTAAGCCCAGGCCACCACGTAAGGCACCCCGCGCTGCTCGAGAAACGCGTAGCTCTCCGCGGTACGGTCATGACCGATCAGCAGAAGGGCGTCCGCGCCACGCGCGACCAGAGATCTGATCTGCTCTTCTTCGAGTTCCGGTCTGTACGACGAGCTCGCCACCAGAAGCGTGATGCCCGAACGACCCAGCTCTTCCTGAAAGGCCTGCAAGCCCCGCGCGAAAATCGCGTTCTCCATCGTGGGAATGATCGCGCCGAACGTATTGGTTCGCCGTGCCGCAAGGGCGCGCGCGCCGAAATTCGGGGCGTACCCGAGGTCTCGCACCGCCGTCATCACGCGCTCTCGGGTGGCCAGAGACACCCTGTCGGGCGCGTTCAGGCAGCGTGAGACCGTCGCGGTGGATACTCCCGCCAGGAGGGCCACATCCTCGAGGGTCGGAACAGGCCTTTGGGGTTGCAATGGCTCGGAGGGCATTTTCCCGTGATCTCCCGGGCGCCTCGCCCCAAATCTCGATTTTTCATATCTCCTTGCAGACCAATCTAGATGCCGGAGCGCAAAAAATCCATCTGGCGATGTAAGGGCTTGCACGAAAAATTGTAAGCGCTTACATTTCAGGCGACTCATCGAGTGCTTGGGGAGGGCGCGAAGGTGGCACTGACAGCCTCAGCGATCCTGTTCGCCGTATTCGCCCTGAACGTGTTCATGGGTGCCACGGCGAACGCGAACTTTCTCACGGACGTACAGGAAATGCTGCTGTTATTGGCCGCTTCGATCGCTTTCGTGGCGGCGATACTCCGGCGTGAAGCCCTGGCGCGAAAGTCGGACAAAGACAGAAATCAGTAGGGAGGAACCAATGGAAAAGAAAGACAACGAGCTGGCGTCGGCGGAGCGCCGGAATTTCCTGAAACTCGCCGGGACAGGCGGGTTCACCGCGGCGATGGTCGCGGGTGCGGCGGGCGTGCTCTGGTCGGAGAAGGCCGTGGCGCAGACCCAGCAGGAAGAGCGCGAGCGCGAGGCGGCAGCAGAGCATATCATGACCGTCGCGACGGCCTATGTTCTTGGCGCGACGCGCAGCTACCCGATCATGCAGCTCGACCTCAAGGAGAACATCCAGAACGCCACCAACGGCAAGGTCTATGTCAAGCTCGCCCCCGGCGGACAGCTCGGCGCGGGCGGCGCCCTCGTCCAGGCCGTTCAGGGCGGCACCATCCAGTGCGCCCAGCACTCGCTGTCGAACTTCGCACCCTTCGCCAGCGCGGTCGACCTGATCAACCTGCCCTACTTCTGCGGCTCGAACCAGCGTTTCACGAACCTCGTCACCTCGGACGCGTGGACGGGCGAGGTGCACCCCAAGATCGAGGCGGCGGGCTTCAAGCCGCTGTTCTACGTCGTCATCGACCCGCGCGTCGTCGCCGTGCGCGCCGGTGGTTCCGGCCCGGTTCTCGCGCCGAGCGATCTCCAGGGCATCAAGTTCCGCGTGCCGGGCTCGCAGATGCTCCAGCAGTATTACCGCATGGTCGGCGCGAACCCGACGCCGGTGGCCTGGGGCGAGACGCCTTCGGCGATCAAGCAGGGCGTGGCCGACGCGCTCGACCCCTCGGTGGGGGCACTCTATGTCTTCGGCTTCGCCGACATCCTGAGCCACGTCACCTTCACCCAGGCGGTGCCCGACAGCCAGGTCTACTCGGTGAACCTCGAGTGGTTCGAGGGCCTGCCGGCCGACGTGCAGGAAGGCATCGAGTTCGCCGGCGAGATGACGGCGCACCAGAACCTCGCCAAGGTGCCGTCGGCACGGAACTACGCCATGGCCGAGCTGCGCAAGTCCGGCGTCCAGTTCCACTCGCTGAGCGACGACCAGCTCACCGAATGGCAGGAAGCCGGCGGCTACCAGCGCTCCGAATGGGACGAGTTCAAGGTCGATCTTGCCGGCTCCATGGAGGCGTTCGAGCGGCTCGAAGAGGCCGCGGGCACGAAGGGTCGCTACTACGTTCACGACGCGTGACGAGATACGGGCCGGCGCACACCGCGCCGGCCCGGCCTGTCGCCACTCCAACGTCGCAACGACCAGTCCGGGACGGGGCAACCCGCGCCAGACCACGGGAGGATTGAATGCCGCGGATACTTGATGCGCTGAACCGGAACGCCGAGCGATGGGCGCTTCTCGTCTTCTACGTGATGCTCGTCGTGACGATGTTCGTGGAGGTGCTGAGGCGGGAAATCATGTCCTACTCGTCCATCTGGGGCGAGGAGATCGTGCGCTACTCGTTCATCTATCTCGCCTGGATCGGAGCGGCCGCCGCCGTGCGCGAACGCGGACACATCCGGATCGACGTCATTCTCCAGTACGTCGGACGCCGGGTGAAGGCTCTGCTCTACATCTTCGGTGACATCGTGATGTTCGCCGTCGCCCTCGTCGCGCTCTATTGGTCCTTCGAGACCGTTCTCGTATCGGCGAAGTTCGGCTCGGTCACCCATGGCTTGCGCATCAGCCAGGTATGGTTCCTCTCCGCGGTGCCGATCGGCTTCGCACTGGTGGTGTTCCGCCTGATCCAGTCGTTCCTACGCGACGTCTCCGACCTTCGTGCCGGCCGCCCGGTGTTCGAAGGCGACAAGCTTTTCGACTGAGGGTCACGCCATGCTTTGGAACCAGCTAGAGGCCCAGACCGTCGAACTGGGATGGGATTTCTACGGACCCGTCATTCTCTTCGTCGTCCTCGTCGCGCTCGCCGTGCCGGTCTGGGCGGCCATCGGGTCGGCCGCGATCCTCATGCTCATCGTCTCCGGCGCGCTCCCGCTCTCGCTCGTGGGCGAAAGCCTGTTTCACGGGATCGACCATTTCGCGCTGACGGCGGTCCCGCTCTTCATCCTCACCGGGGATGTGCTGGTCCGCACGGGGCTGTCGCGCAAGTTTCTCGACGTCGCCGAGGCGCTGACGCAATTCGCCAAGGGCGGCTTCGGGTCGGCCACGGTGCTCGTCTGCGGGATGTTCGCCGCGATCTCGGGCTCCGACGCGGCGGGCGCGGCCGCGGTCGGGCGCATGACCATCGACCGGCTCGTCGAGTCGGGCTACCCTCGCCCCTACGCCTGCGCGCTCGTCGCCGCCGGCGCCTGTACCGGCATCCTGATCCCGCCATCGATCGCCTACATCATCATCGGCCTCGTGCTCGGCATCTCGGCCTCCACCCTGTTTCTCGCCGCCGTGATCCCCGGCCTCGCGATCCTCTTGTCGATCCTCGCCACCAACATCATCATGAACCGGCTCAAGGGCTGGGAAGGCGGCGGCAACATGAGCTTCGGCGAATGGGCGAAGCGGCTCGGGGTGGCGCTCAAGTCCGGCTGGTATGCCTTCATCGTGCCCGGCATCATCTTCTACGGCATCTTCTCGGGCCGGCTCACGCCCACCGAGGCGGGGGCGACCGCCGTGGTCGTCACCATCATAATGGGGTTCATTCTGGGAACCCTGAAGCTCAGCGACTTCCCCGCGATGCTGGTGAGCTCCGCCAAGGTGAACGGCGTCATCCTGCCGATCATCGCCTTCTCTCTCCCGCTCGCCCAGGCCCTCGCCATCATCGGCGTGCCCCAGGGCTTCGTGACGGCGGCAACCGCCGTGAGTGACGAGCCCTGGGTCCTGATCCTGATGATGGTGCTGATCCTCATCGCGGCGGGCTGCGTCATGGAGACGACCCCGAACATCGTGATCCTCGCGCCGATCCTGAAACCGCT
>CAZPPH010000115.1:0-9400 GCA_964588375.1 uncultured Rhodobacterales bacterium
ACGCGATGATCATGTAGTCGGCCATGTCGGACTTGCCGCTCAGGTTGACCTGAACCACGTCTTCGGCCTTGTCGTCTTCGAGAGATGAAAGAATCCGCTCCAGGATACGCTCGCTGGTCACGGTATCGAAGGCCGCACGGGGCGTGCCTGTCGGTGTTCGGGCGGGCGCGCTTGCGACCGCACTGTCGGTATCAGCCAGATCAAGGTCCTCCTTAGCAGCGTGCCGCAACTCCGCGGCACTCCGGCGATGACCTCAAGTTAACACTCGATCGTCGCATTCTCAATGACAGCGCCAAAAAAGCCGATTTCGCGGCGTTCAGCCGGCCTAGTAATCGCGTTCGAAAAACACCCCGAGGCCACTTTCGCCGGTGTTCGAGGTGCTGCCACGCACGGTGATCGACTCCGACAGGTCGAGATTGAGGTTGATCTCGGTCTCGCCCTCGGTGTCGATCGTGACATCGGTGTAGATATTGTCGGCGATGTAGGCGCCCGCCCGAACGGCAGTTCCGCCGTTCTCGCCGGTGGTCACGTCGAGATCGGCAAGGCCCACGCCCTCCCTCAGCCCGCCGAGCAGGCCGCCGCCCGAACTGCCCAGTGTCGCCACCGCACCCGCCAGCCGGGCGATCTGGAGCGGCGAGAGCGTCTCGATTCCACGGCCGAAGAGCAGAAGGGCGAGCACCTCGTCCTCGGGAAGCTCGGGCCGTGAGGCAAAGCGGATCTCGGGGTCGGAGGCCGGGCCTTCGACGATGATGCTCACGTCCACGTCCTCGACCCGGGTTTCGGCAACCAGCCGCAAACGGGGGTCGAGCGCGCCGGTGAGTTCTATCGAGCCTTCGGTCAGGCCGAGCCGCCGGCCGAGAATATCGAGCCGCCCCCGGATGAGGTCGAACCGTCCGGCAGGAGCGACATCGCTGGTTGTGCCCGCGATGCGGACCTGACCGCCGAGTTCGGCGTCGAGCCCCCGGCCACGCACGAAGATGCGGTTCGGCGCGTCCACGAGAATGTCGAGCCCGTATGAAACCGGCACACCGTCTCCGGCCGCCCCATTGCCGAGGAGCCCTGCCCTTGCCCGTGTCGTCCGCACATCCGGCGGCTCGTCGACATGGGTCAGATCGGGTATTCCCGCACCCGCGCCGCCAATCGAAGACGGGATCCTGATTTCGGCCTCGCGCACGGCGACGCGGCCGGCAATCTCCGCCCCGCCGGTAAGTGGGCCGATCACCGAAAGCCGGGCGTCCAGCAAGGCCTGATAGAGCGCCGGGTCGGTGAGACGCACCCTGTCGAGAATGATCGAGAGATCGGCGGAAAACCCGCCGGAAAGCCCGACCGGGCCGTCGATGCGGACGCTGCCGCCGCCCCGGAACCGGCTGTCGAGATCGACGACCGCACGCCCGCCGGAAAGATCGACGGAGCCCGCGATATTCTCGAGGGCGAGGTTGAGGACCGGCGCGGTCACCAACGCATCGCTCGTCGTGATCCGTCCCGAGAGGCTCTCGAGCGCCAGGGGTCCGTCGAGCCGCAGGTCGAACTGCGCGCTGCCGGCCGCAGCCCGGGGGGCGATGACGCCGTTCAGGAGGCCGAGCGGCGCGGCGCCGTCGATGTCGAGGGATGCGGTGGCGCCGGAAGCCGCCACGGTCCCCGAGACGTCCGCCCGCGCGCCTGCAGGGCCGGTCAGGGACACATCGAGCGCCACACGGTCCGCGCCCGCGCTCTCGGCGCGTCCCTCGGCGGTCACGGGTCCGGAAAACCCATCGACGAACGGGGCCAAGTCGGCCAGTCGTGCGTCGAAGCCGAAAGCGGTGTCCGCCCCGAGCGCGCCCTGCGCATCAATCTCCAGAAGCGGTGTGCTCAACATGGCCGAGCGAACTTCGATTTCCTCGCCGGCGCGGGTAGCGTCGAGCTCGAGCCTCGCGGTACCCGCGAGCACCCGGTCGACCGGTGCGACGCCGGTCACCGCGTTTTCCGCCGATGCCTCGAGGCTCAGGTCGAAGGTCGAAAGGTCGGCCCGTACCGAGCCCGCCGCCGAAAGCGCCACCGACCCTCCGAGCCGCCGGTCGAGGATCGGTCCGTACGGCGCGAGGTCTTCAACCGTGAGGTCCAGCGAGCCCGAGGCTTCCGGCACCCCAGTCAGATCGCGTACCGTGCCGTCTGCATCCGCCCGCAGACCCGGAGCTTCCGCATCTAGCGAGACATCCCAGGGGCCGAGCGGAGTCTGCGGCTCCAGCGTAACGACGAGCGAGGCGGGCCCCGCCACGTCTTCGGCCAGCAAGCCGATATCTTCAAGCCGAAGGCGCGCTTCGGCGGCAAGTCCGCGCAGGTCGGGGCCGACCACCCCGGACGCTTCGAATTCGGCCGCCCCGGTGCGCAACGCGGCACGTTCGATCCGGATCGTCCCGTCGTCGAACTCGCCGTCAAGGGCGACGTCCGCTTCGCCTGCCAGAAGAGGGTCCAGCTCGTCCACCCCGGACCGGACATCGCGAAGCCGGCCCTCGACACCCAGATTGTAGCGCATCACGAGCGGTTCGGCCCGCGCGGAGAATTCAAGCTCCGCCGAACCTCCCAGGTCACGCCCCGCGAGCGCCGACCAGGCGTCGAGGTCGGCGGCGGCGAACTCGCCGGCCGCCGTCAGCACCGGCGCGTCCGGGGCGCCTGCGAGTGTTCCTTCGGCCGACAGTTGCGTCGAGAGCGCTTCGCCATCGAGCATGAAGGTCCAGATGCCGCCGCTCATCGTCGCGTCGAGTTCCACTTCGCCGGCCCCCGAGAGACCGGGGGCGAGAGGCGCGAGCGTGCCGAGGCGCGCCCTTGCGGAAAGTCCGCCCTCGCCGCTCCGCAAGGTGCCGGATGCGGCGATCTCGGCCTCGTCGCTCGTCAGTCGCAGCGTATCGACGAAGGTTCCCGCGGTGGTGCGTCGCAATGCGAACTCGAGTGTGGTCTCGCCGGAAAGATAGGGGTCGAACCGGTCCTCCCCGACCGCAAGGTCGCGGCCGATCGCCGTCGCCCGGATATCGGCGAGCCCCGAGAACACACCGGCCCGGCCGGAGACCGTCGCCCGGACGTCCCCCGAGAGCGGCCGGCCCGCGAGGCCCGAAAACGCCCGCAGGTCCTCGGCGCGTGCGCCGAGGGTGCCCTCGATGTCGAGCGTGCTCGCGGCATTGGCGATAAGGCCCTCGGCCTCCGCGGAATAGGTCTCGCCTTCGATCCGAAGGGTTTCGATGTTCACCGGGCCACCGGTTGTCCAGTCGATCTCGGCGCGGCCGGTCACCGCCTCGCCGAAGGCATCTTGCGCTTCGGCGCGGCCGAAATCGAGATTTTCGGCTCGGAAATCGAGGTCGGCGGTGACAGCGGCGGGATCGGCCGTGATCGTGCCGGTTCCCTCGAGAACAAGGCTTTCGGTGCTGAAGCCCTCGCGCGACAGACCCTCGATCGAGACGATGCCGTCCCAGGCTTCCCCCGCGGCCGCGTCGAAGCCGATGTCGACGATGGCCCGTTCGATCAAGGTCTCCGGCCCCGCGACGGGCAGAACAAGCGCGCCGCCGCCGGGGGCGGCAAGCGCGCCTTCCAGATCGATGAGCCGGGGAAGGCCATCGCTGCCGATCACCGCCCGGCCCTCGAGCTCAAGCGCCCGCGTCTGCACCGCGAAGTTCGGGATGTTCGTCTCGCCATCGGGCTGGAGGATGGCGGTCGCCTCGAGCGCGGCGCGGGACCCGAAGAAGTCGCGGTACTCGGGCTCGAAAAGCGGACGGAGATCGCCATCCAGTGCGACCTCGAAGCGGCGCCCTTCCGCGTCCGCGACGGTTCGCACCTCCCCCCCGAGGCGCTCGGTGCCCTCGGTCGCCAGCGTGATGCGGGCGGTGAAATCGTCGATCGGGTCGGACCCTTCGACCGAGAACCGCACGGCGGGTGCGCCGGGGATGCCGAGAAGGTTCGCGGCCGCGCCACCCTCCGCCTCGTCGAACAGAAGGTCGATGTCGAGTTCGCGCGTGGCGTTGGAAAAGGCGCCTTCCAGCGATATCGACCCTCGGCGGCCGTCGGTGCGCTCCAGTTCGAGGCGGGTCTCGCCCTCGCCGTCATCGAGGCGGACCGATCCGTCGAGCGTCATGGTCATGCGCTGGCCGAGAACCGGCGCTCCGAGCACGAGGTCCTCGGCCGAAAGCTCCGCGACGATCACGGCTACCGGCAGGTCGGGCAGCCTGAGCCCCGTGCCGGTTGCCTCGGGACTGATCTCGGCCTCGGCCTCCGGCAACCGCGGCATCTCGATCCGCGCCGCCGTGAGTTCGCTCACCTGCAGGCGTCCCCGCAGAAGAGCCAGCCGATTCCAGTCGAGCACCGCGTCGCTCAGGGTCAGCCAGACACCCTCCTCGTCGGCGACCGTGAGGCTTGCCATCTCCGCCCGGCCCGACAGAAGCCCCCGGAAGCCGCGCACCGTGACCTCGCGCCCGATGCCGGACAGCGAATTCTCGATGAGCCGCTCGAGGCGCGTGCCCTCGTCCTGTTCCTGGGCCTCTGCGACGCCGGCAAGTGCGAGGAAAATCGCGAGCGATATGGTCCAAAGACGTCTCAAAATGCCTGTCCGATCCCGACGTAGAGAAAGAACGAGGCACCGGGGCTCTCAGTCACCGGGACGGCGATGTCGAACCGAATCGGGCCGAGCCCTGTATCGTAGCGCACCCCGAGCCCGGCGCCGGCGTGGGAGCCCCCCGTGCCGTCCGGCAGCGCGTTCTCGCCAATGTACCCCGCGTCCACGAAGCCGACGAGCCCGATCGTGTCGCTGACAGCGGCCCGGATCTCGCCGGAGAGTCCGACAAAACTCATTCCCCCCGTCTGCCTGGCCGCGCCGCCGATCAGTCCGTGGTCGAGACGGATCCCGAGAGACTGGTAGGGCTGGCCGCGCACCGTGCCGCCACCGCCCGAGAAGAATCGCAGGTCCGCGGGGACCGCGCCGATGTCGGGACCTATTATGGAGCCGAGTTGCCCTCGCGCGGCGAGCACGAACCGCCCGTCTTCGCCGAGGCTCCGGTAGGTGCGCGCGTCGAGCGTAAGCCGGGCGCCCGTCCCGGCATCGGCAAAACCCACGAACGGTGTCACCCCGAGATCCACGAAATTGCCCTCGGTGGCATCGAGCGGATCGTCGCGCGTCGACCATGTGGCACGGGCCGGCAGGGTCAGCAGCCGGAACGTGCCGGTGCCGGTCGCGTCGGTCACGGTGCTCGAGCGAAAGCCGATGCCGCCCTCGATCGAGAGTCTCTCGTTCACGATGCGCCTCAGGCCTGCCTCCACCTCGAAGTTGTCCGAGTCGAAATCGGGCTCGCGCAGGCTTTCGTAACTCAGCCCGACAAAGAGGTCGGTATCGACGAAGAACGTCGCCGGGCGCTCGAACCGTGTCGAAAGCGTGGTGTCGACACCCCCGGTCTGACCGCCGATCCCCGCAACCTCTCCGTCGAATCGCAGCCGCTCGGCATCACCCAGAAGATTGCGGTGAAGCCAGAAGGCCGAGACCCTCAGACCTTCCTCGGTCGATATTTCGCCGCCGAAACCGAAGCGCCGCGGCTTGTCTTCGACCAGAACGAGGCGGTGGTCGAGGGTTCCGTCCGCATTGGGGCTCTCGGCCGCGGTAAGCACCACCGAGCGGAAGGCCCCGCTGCGGCGCAGCCGGTCGGCCGCGCGTCGTTGAGCATCCGGTGTGACCACCGCACCCCGGGGCCAGCCGATAATGCGCCGGACGGCGCTTGTGCGCACGTTTTCGTTGCCCGCGACATCAAGCGCTCCGAACCGCAGCCGCGGGCCGGGGTCGACGAATATTTCAGCGTCCATTTCCGCCTCACGGTGACGAACCCGGACGCTCTCGCCGGCGATATCGGCCTTGGGATGACCTGTCTCACGCCATCCGTCGACGGCGGCCTGGGCGGTATCGACGAGAACGGTCGTCCGCGCGACGCGTCCGCGCGCGAAGTCCTCGGGCAGGGCCGTGCCCCGGGCCAGCGGGCTCGCTTCGGCCTCGGCGAAGCGGAAGACCGGGCCGGCCTGCACACGCACCACGATCTCGCCAATGCGGTCAGGCCTTTCGAAGGGCGGGATATCGGCCGCTTCACGTCCGTCGACCCGAACCGAGATGACGGGGCCGTAATAGCCTTCGGCGTAGAGCGCCTCGATCAGCCGGGCGTATTCGGCCCGCGCCGTCGCGAGCAGCTCGACCGGATCGGTCGTGCCCTCGCGCCGGGCGGCGGCGAGCAACGAGGCATTGCCGAGCCGTTCGCGCACCGCTTCGCTGGTGCCGCTGGCGAAAAACCGCATCTCGTCCAGAGCGGCCGCAGGTGCCGCGACGGCGAGGGCCGCCACGCAGGCAAGAACGGTTGCTCTGATGGTAAGGTATACTCGCAACGAAGCCCCTCCGGAGCGCGTCGAACCGCTCCACCCAACTGCCCTACGACATGGCAACAGGCAGTGAAACCTCATTACGACGCCTCCAGGGCAGAGTGAAGGGATCGTCGAACCAGGCCGCCTCGGCCGCGCCGGTTGCTTGAAGGTCCTGCGTGGCGATCCAGCGTCGGAGGCCGCGTTCAGCATCGGAAATCCGCGCCTCGGTCGCAAACCCCGAAAACCGTGCCACCGCGCGCATCCCCGGCTCGAGGGTCACGATCCGGATGGCGGGGTTGTCGGGCTTCGGCAGGGTGTCGGCAGTGTATTCCCGAGGCATCATGAATCGCACCGTCCAGGCATCTCCTGCCGCTTCGCGGGTCACCGGCGCGGTCATGTCGATATTCGCCGGCTCGCGGGTGACCGGCGATGTCATCGCAACCTTGGCACCCCCGTCGTTGCCGCCGAAGATGTATCCCGCGAGTGTCTGAAAGCCCTGTCGCAGAGCCTTGTCCGGCTTTGCCCGGATCGTCACTTCCGCCGCGAGATAGGCCTCGTAGTCACGGAGCTCGAAAAGGCCCTCCCGCCTGATCACGCGCCAGCGCGGCGTCTCATGGCCTCGGTATTCGGCCCGCGCCGCAGTGGGCAGGCTGATCGCGGCAAGGGCGCACATCAGGAGGCCTCGTCGTTCAATGGATGCCATGGAAGGAATTACGCCCGATGCCGATCGTCGGATCAACCCGCCGACGCTTGAACCGTTCCCTTCGGCGGGATACACCCGCGCTCCATGAGACCGGTATTCGATCTGGACGACCACGCCCGCCTTCCCTGGCGGTTCTTCGGTGCGCACCGCCGGACACGGCCGGGGCAAGGCTGACCGCGCACCGCATGATCATCCAGTTTTCCCGACCGAGGTAGCCACCCATGTCACAGCCCCGTACCCTCTACGACAAGATCTGGGACGACCATGTCGTCCACGAAGCCGAGGACGGCACCACCCATCTCTATATCGACCGTCATCTCGTCCACGAGGTCACGAGTCCACAGGCCTTCGAGGGTCTGAGGATGACGGGTCGGACGGTCCGCGCGCCGGAGAAGACAGTTGCCGTGCCCGACCACAACGTGCCCACCGATCCGACGAGGGTGGAGGGGATCAAGGACGAGCAATCCCGCATCCAGATCGAGGCGCTGCGCCAGAACGCGAAGGACTTCGGCATCGAGATGTACGATATCGACGATGCGCGTCAGGGGATCGTTCATATCGTCGGGCCCGAGCAGGGCTGGACCCAGCCCGGCATGACCATCGTCTGCGGAGACAGCCACACGGCCACCCACGGCGCCTTCGGCGCGCTCGCCCATGGCATCGGCACGTCCGAGGTCGAGCATGTGCTCGCCACGCAGACCCTGATCCAGAAAAAGTCGAAGAACATGCTCGTCGAGGTCGAGGGTGAATTGCCGCCCGGCGTTACGGCGAAGGACATCACCCTGTCGATCATCGGCAGGACCGGCACCGCGGGCGGTACCGGCCATGTCATCGAATATGCCGGCTCCGCCATTCGCGCCCTGTCGGTGGAAGGCCGGATGACCGTCTGCAACATGGCGATCGAGGGCGGCGCTCGGGCAGGTCTCATCGCGCCCGACGAGAAGACCTTCGACTACGTCAAGGGCCGCGCCCACGCACCGAAAGGGGCGATGTGGGAAGCCGCTCTGGCCTACTGGAAGACGCTGAAGTCCGACGAGGGCGCGCATTTCGACACGGTTCTGCGGCTGGATGCCGGCGAAATCGCCCCGGTCGTGACCTGGGGCACCTCGCCCGAGGACGTCCTGCCGATCACCGGCGTCGTGCCCGCGCCCGAGGATTTCCCCGGCGGCAAGGCAGACGCTGCGCGCCGCGCGCTCGCCTACATGGGCCTCGAGCCCGGCACGCGCCTGCAGGACATCGAGATCGACACCGTCTTCATCGGCTCCTGCACCAACGGCCGCATCGAGGACCTTCGCGAGGTCGCCCGCATCATGGAAGGCAAGAAGGTCAAGGACGGACTGCGCGCGATGATCGTGCCCGGCTCGGGCCTCGTGCGGCTGCAGGCCGAAGAGGAAGGCATCGCGGCGAAGCTCGAGGAGGCGGGTTTCGAATGGCGGATGGCAGGATGCTCGATGTGTCTCGGCATGAACCCCGACCAGCTTGCACCGGGCGAACGCTGCGCCTCGACCTCGAACCGGAATTTCGAGGGCCGGCAGGGTTACAAGGGGCGCACGCACCTGATGTCGCCCGTCATGGCGGCGGCCGCGGCGATCACCGGAAGACTGACGGATGTCCGGAACCTCGCCTGATCGGCTTGATTTCGCCGACAGCGACGGAAAGTCGGAGGGATTGTTTCCCGACTGTGATTGAATTGCCCCGATTCCGGGGCGATTCACCGCAAGAATCGCACGAATGATGTGTCAATATTGTGTAGCCACCTTATTCCTGCCATCTTTCATGGACCGGGTCACACGTGGTGGCCTTCTGTGAATATCGAGTGGTGTGCACCGCCCGGGTTCGGGTGTCACACGCAATTATTGTACTGAACTGGCGGAGTGAGCCAAATGCACATGACAAAACCCGCCATTGCCGCGGTAGCACTGGGTTTGATGGCCTCGAGCGCGACAGCTGCGACCTTGCAGGACGTGACCATCAACAACGTTACCGGCAACTGGACGGACACGACACCTAACGACGTTTTCGACCTTGGTGGTGAAGGCACCGAGGAAATTCGGTGGGGGAAGCCATCGACCTTGGTGAACACCGGCCTCCAGAGTGGTTATCGCTTTGACGGGGCTGTTCCGCCGGCCGTTACCGTGCCGCCTGACTCAGAGTTCGCCCTCGGGACTTTCACGCATTTCAACAACCGCATCATGCGCGTCACGAACGGCGAGGCGAGCACGATTGAGAGCGCGGAACTCAAGGTCGACATCTCTCTCATGGTTGGCGCGACCGTGAAGATGTTCACCCAGGTGTTCACGTTCCTGCATGACGAAACGCCGAACAATGCCTCGACATGTGCTT
>CAZPPH010000116.1:0-9202 GCA_964588375.1 uncultured Rhodobacterales bacterium
CCGACGGCAGGCGCTCGCCCATGATCCGGCCGTCGAACATCACCGCGATGCGGTCCGACATCGACATGATCTCGTCAAGCTCGACGGAAACGAGCAGAACCGCCCGGCCGGCATCGCGCAGCGCGATGATCTGGCGGTGGATGAACTCGATCGCGCCGATATCGACGCCGCGCGTCGGCTGGCCGACGAGCAGAAGCTCGGGGTCGCGCTCCATCTCGCGGGCGACCACGAGTTTCTGCTGGTTGCCGCCCGAGAAGTTCTTGGCGGTCTGCCAGCAGTTCGTGGGGCGAATGTCGTATTTCTCGATCTTCTTCTCGGCATCGCGCCGGATCGCGTCGTTGTCGGTCAGAAGGCCGCGGTTGTAGGCCGGGTCGTCATGGTAGCCGAAACAGGAATTCTCCCAGGCGAAGAAATCCATGATGAGGCCCTCGCGCTGTCGGTCCTCGGGAACATGGGCGATGCCCCGGTGCCGCCGCGTCCGGGCGTCGGAATACTTCCCCGAAAGGTCGATCTCCTCGCCGTTGATCCGGACGGTTCCGGTGCCCTTCTGGATTCCGCCGAGCACCTCGAGAAGCTCCGTCTGCCCGTTGCCGGCCACCCCGGCGATCCCGAGGATCTCCCCGGCGGCCACGTGAAGGCTCACGCCTTTCAGCCGTTCGACCCCGGCGCTGTCGACCACGCGGAGGTTTTCGACCTCGAGCACGCGCTTGCCGGGCTTCGCCGGCTTCTTGTCGATCTCCAGAAGCACCTTGCGGCCCACCATGAGCTCGGCGAGCTCTTCGGGGCTGGTGCCCGCGGTGGTCACCGTGGCCGTCATCTCACCGCGCCGCATGACGCTGACGGTGTCCGTCGTATCCATGATTTCGCGCAGCTTGTGGGTGATGAGAACGATGGTTTTCCCTTCCTCCTTCAGCCTCGCGAGAATGCGGAAGAGCTGGTCGGCCTCGGCGGGCGTCAGCACGCCCGTGGGCTCGTCGAGAATGAGAATCTGCGCCTGGCGGTAGAGGGCCTTCAGGATCTCGACGCGCTGCTGGTGGCCGACCGAAAGGTCCTGGATCACCGCGTCGGGGTCGACGTTGAGTTCGTATTCCTTCGCGAGGCTCTTCAGCGCGCTGCGGGCCTTGGAGAGAGACGGGCGCAGCATCGGCCCGTCCTCGACGCCGAGAATGACGTTCTCGAGGACGGTGAAATTTTCCACGAGCTTGAAGTGCTGGAAGACCATCCCGATCCCGGCGCGGATCGCGGCCTGGCTGTCGGGGATCTCGGTCTTCTGACCGTTGATGAAGATCTCGCCGGCGTCGGCTTTGTAGAAACCGTACAAAATGGACATCAGGGTGGATTTACCTGCCCCGTTTTCCCCGATTATGCCGTGGATCGTGCCGGGCATGACCCGGATCGAGATGTCCTTGTTGGCCTGCACCGGGCCGAAGGATTTGGAGATGCCCCGAAGTTCGATCGCCGGGGCGGAAGCGTCAGGGGCGGCCGGTGACGGCCGCCCCGAGGTTTCGGTGTCGAGCGCCACTCAGAAGTCCAGCACCGGGCAGCTGTCGTTCTCGTAGTAGGAAACGACATCGATTTCGCCGGCAATGATCCGCTCGCGCGCTTCGTCGACCGTGGCTCTCATCTCGTCGGTGATGAGCTCCTCGTTGAACTCGTCGACGGCATAGCCGACGCCTTCATTCTCGAGCCCCATGATGTGCACGCCTGGCTCGAAGCCCTCGGTTCCCGCCTCGAAGACGTCGTAAACGGCATTGTCCACGCGCTTGAGCATCGAGGTCAGAACCTGCCCCGGGTGGAGGTAGTTCTGGTTCGAATCGACCCCGATCGACAGGATATCGGCATCCGCCGCCGCCTGAAGAACGCCCACGCCGGTGCCGCCGGCCGCGGCATAGACAACATCGGCCCCCTGGCTGATCTGGGCCTTCGTGAGCTCTCCGCCGCGGACCGGATCATTCCACGCCGCCGGCGTCGTGCCGGTCATGTTGGCGATGATCTCGATGTCGGGGTCCATCGCCTTGGCGCCCTGGGCATACCCGCATCCGAAATGCCGGATGAGCGGCACGTCCATGCCCCCGACAAAGCCGATGGTGCCGGAGTCCGAGGCCATCGCGGCGAGCATGCCGACGAGGTAGCTGCCCTCGTGCTCGGCGAAGCTGATCTGGCGGACATTGGGGATGTCGAGCCAGTTGACATCGACAATCGCGAAGCTCGTGTCAGGGTACTTCGGTGCGACCTCTTCGAGGGTAGCCGCGTTTGCAAAGCCCAGCACGACAATCGGGTTGAAACCGGCCTCGGCAAGCCGGGTCGCAAATTGGACGCGCTGGGCCTCCGAGGTGACCTCGATCTCGCGGTAGGAATTGCCGGTGTCTTCCGCCCAACGCTGGGCGCCGGTGTAGGCCGCCTCGTTGAACGACTTGTCGAACTTGCCGCCGAGGTCGTACATGAGCGCGGGCTCTGCACTGGCCGCCGTCACCGATGCGGCGACGAGCGCTGTCGCGCCGAGCAGTTTCTTAATGAAGGTCATTGAGTTTCTCCCGTGTATTCTCATGAGGGCAGGGGCCGACCCTGTCCCAGATGGATCGTTTGGATCATTGTCGATTAAGGGCCGAGCCGCCCGGGGGGGTCAATAGCGAAATGAGCGGCCGCGGAGGGATGGGCACAACGTCACGGCACGCCGATCGTCTTGACCAGGATGAGGGCGCTTTCGGGGTCGGTGCCCTCGCGCGGGTAGTAGCCGGGGCGGCGGCCCGCCTCCGTCCAGCCGGCTCCGGAGTAGAGCGCGAGGGCGGGGGCGTTGGTCTCCGCGACCTCGAGGAAGGCGCTGGTTGCACCCCGCGAGGTCGCCTCGGCCTCGAAGGCCGCCAGCAATGCGCGTCCGAGACCTCGCCGGCGCAAAGCGGGTTCGATGGCGAGGGTGAGAAGCTCGGCCTCGTCTTCCAGCACGCGCCCGAGGAGGAATCCCGCACCTCGAGCCGGACCCGGCCGCTGCCCCGGGCGCTCCGGGTCTCCCGTGCAGACGTCCTCTAGAGATGAACGCGGGACAGGGCAAAGGAACGTCCCGGCGGCCGCGAGCGTGTCGGTGAACGCGGCCGGCGACCAGGGGGTGGCATTGGTCATCGCCCGGCTGTGGAGGGCGGAAAGCTCTTCCGGGGTCATGCGATGATTCTTGGCGCCGCGTGCCGGGGGGGCGCGGCGTCGGCGGCGCGGATGTAGAGCGGAACCGGGCGGTCGCGCCAGACGCCGCCGGCCGTTTCGAGCTTGCCCGAAGCGATGAGCGCCAGATTCGCGGCCGTCATCTCGGGCGAGCGATTGTCCCAGCAACTTTCGTCCCAGGGCGCGTCGTAGGGCTCCGCGATGTCCCTCGCCCGGTATCCCGCAACGAGAAGGTTCGGTTGCGCGAGGCCGCTATCGGGGGATCCGGGCGTCGTCAGCGCAGGAATGCCGACGGGCCTGCCCTCGGAGAAGACCTGGATATACGCCCGGCCCTGCGGCGCGGGCAGCGAGAGGACGACCCGGACCGGACGGCCGAGCTCCTGACTGAGCAGTTCGAAACCCGTGACGCCGATTGCGGGAATGCCAAGCGCCAGAGCCATGCCGCGCGCCGCGCTCACGGCAATGCGGACACCGGTGAAGTTGCCCGGCCCGACCCCGACGGCAATGGCTGTCAGATCGCTCGGCGCCAGTTCAGCTTCCCCGAGAAGCTCGGCGCAGATCGGCATGAGGCGTTCCGCCTGCCCCTTGGCCGTCTCCTCGAAGCGAGGCGGCACTTCCGACGGCCGGATCCCCGCGGCGATGTAGGGCCCCGAGGTGTCGAAGGCCAGAATCGTCTGTGGCAAGGTGCTCAGACGGCGACCGGCCGAACTTCGACCACTTCGGGGATGTAATGCCGCAAGAGGTTCTCGATGCCCATCTTGAGCGTCAGGGTCGACGACGGGCAGCCCGCGCAGGCACCCTGCATATGGAGGTAGACGACGCCCCGCTCGAAGCCGTGAAAGGTGATGTCTCCACCGTCCTGAGCCACCGCCGGGCGCACCCGCGTGTCGAGAAGTTCCTTGATCTGGTGGACGATCTCGCCGTCGGGTCCGTCATGCTCGGCATGGGCGGCCTTGGCCTCGCCCTCGATGGCCGGATGGCCGGACTGGAAGTGCTCCATGATCGCGCCAAGAATGCCGGGCTTGATATGGTCCCACTCCGCTGTCTCCGCCTTGGTCACGGTGACGAAATCGGTGCCGAAGAATACCGCGGTCACCCCATCGACGGCGAAGACGCGACGGGCGAGCGGGGATTTCTCCGCGCCCTCGGGGCTCGGAAAATCGGCCGTTCCGGCTTCGAGAACGGTCTGGCCGGGCAGGAATTTCAGGGTCGCCGGGTTCGGCGTCGCTTCGGTCTGGATGAACATGCGTTCCCTCCGTTATCGGACCTGAGATACGCCTTCGGCGCTCCGGTTCAAGACTTGGAACCGTTCTAAACTGTTCAGCAGATCGCTTCCAGCCTTTCTTTCGACAACTCGCCGGGCACGATCGTGACCGGAACGGGAAGCGTGCCAAATCGCCTCGACAGGTCGGTGATGATCGGGCCCGGCCCGCCCTTGCCGGTGCCCGCGCCGAGCACGAGGACACCGATCTCGCCGTCCTCGTCTATCTGCGCGAGGATTTCCGGCACTGCCTCGCCCTCGCGGATCACGAGCTCGGGGTCCACGTTCTGGCGGTCGCGCATCCACTTCGCGAAGACCTCGAAATGGGCGTTGATACGTTCACGCGCCTCCTCGCGCATGAGTTCGCCGACTCCGATCCAGTGCTGGAATTCCTCGGGCGGGATGACGGAGAGTATCTGGACACCCCCGCCGGTCTGGGCCGCGCGCATGGCAGCAAAGCGCATGGCGTTCAGGCATTCGCGGCTGTCATCGAGCACGACGAGAAACTTGCGCATGATAGAGTTCTCCTCCTCCCGATGATGGCGGGTGCCGGCGAAGGGCGCAAGACATCGCGAGGGGAAGTTCAGCGCAGCAGAAGGTCGGCGACTTCGGCCCGGATCACGGTCGCGGTGTCGTCGCTGTCGGCCGAGACTGCGACGCCCACGAGCGCACCCGGCGCAGTGCCGAAGGCCGCGCGATGATCGGCGGCGAGGTCCGCCGCCTCGTCCGCCGTGCCGGTGCCGGCGGGCCGCAGCGCCACGGTCATGCCGCGCGGACCGAGATAGGGGCTGGCCTGCAGCCGGGGCTGGCCTTCCGCGCCGCCCCAGACGTAGACGAGAACCCGGGCGTTGTCCGCATCGAGCAGCCGGCGGATGTTCGACCGACCCGCGGCCCGCGCCTCCGCTACGGGCAGAAACACGAAGTACAGCGCGAGGTTGCGGTCGTCGCCGCCTTTTCGCCTCAGGTCGGTGGGCGGAACCGAGCGGGAAACCGACCAGCGCCAGGAGGCGGACTGAACGCCCCAGCTCGCCTCGGGCAGGCGGGCCCAGACCAGCGACACCGTGCCGTCCGACTGCACGGTGAGCCTGTCTTCACCGAAGTCGTATCGGTTCGACGAGAACATGGAGAAACGCTGTTCCTGCCAGGTGTCATCGAACGGGACCGCTCCCGCAGCGGTTGCGGCAGAGGGCGACAGGGCGATCGAGAGAAGAAGGGCAAGGAGGCGCATTGATACCCTCGGGACAGTCCGACATTGAAGTCCACCCGCCAGCAGCGTCAACTCACGCATGTTCACCTCGCCGAGAGCGCCCAGTCCCAATACATCTCCCTCAGTCGCTGTGCGACGGGGCCGGGCTGGTAGCGGGTGTCCTCGAAGCCGGTCACGGGCGTGACCTTGTGCATGTTGCCGGTCACGAACACCTCGTCGGCGCTTTCGAAGTCCTCGAAGGTGAGCACCGTTTCGGTCACCGCCTCGCCCTCGGCGGCCAGAAGGGCGATGTGACGCGCCCGGGTGATGCCGGCGAGGAAGGTGCCGTTGGGAATAGGCGTGAGGATTTCCCCGTCGCGGACCATGAACACGTTCGCCGTCGCGGTTTCCGCGACATTGCCCATGGCGTCGGCGACGAGCGCGTTCTGGAAGCCCCGGGCGCGCACTTCGGCGAGCATCCGGGCGTTGTTGGGGTAGAGGGCGCCGGCCTTGGCGTTGACGAGGGCGCTCTCGATGGTCGGGCGGCGAAAGCGGGTGCGCCCGAGGGTGATGGCCGTGTCCGCCGGGGCAAGCGGGATTTCCTCGAGGCAGATCGCGAAGCCCGTCCGTCCCGGTTCGGTGAGCACGACCGAGGCTCCGCCGTCGATCGCCCAGTACATCGGGCGGATGTAGACGGCGGCGTCCTTCGGGTAGGCCGCGAGGCCCTCCATCGCGATGCCGGCCATTTCCTCCGGCGCGATGGTCGGCTCGATCATGAAGGCCCGCGCCGAGGCGTTCACCCGCTCGCAATGGGCGAGGAGGTCGGGCGCCACGCCGTGGGCGTAGCGCGCGCCGTCGAACACGTTGGTGCCGAGCCATGCGCCGTGGTCTGCCGCGCGCATCACGGGCACGTCGCCGTCATGCCACGTGCCCTCGAAAAAGGTCCGGATGTTGGTGCCGCTCGCCATGTCCGCCCCATTAGACCGGGTCGTGCGGAGGGTAAAGCGTCAGCCGTGCCCTTCCGCGATCAGCTCGCCCACGTCGAACCTCTCGTTGTACATCGCCAGCATGCCCGCCTCGTCGCGCGGCCACTCCGCTTCCGGTCGGTCGAAGTAGAGCTCGATGCCGTTGCCGTCGGGGTCGTCGAAATAGACCGCCTGGCTCACGCCGTGGTCGGCGCAGCCGTAGATGTCGACGCCGTGATCGGCCGCGCGGGCCACGGCACGGGCGAGAGCGGGCCTGTCGGGATAGAGAAACGCGACGTGGAAGAGCCCGGTATGGCCCTTCGGTGGGGGTGTGCCGCCCCTGCTGTCCCAGGTGTTGAGGCCGATGTGGTGGTGATACCCGCCGGCGGACATGAAGGCCGCGCTGTCGCCCCAGCGCTGCTTCAGGTCGAGCCCGATGACGTCGCCGTAGAACGCGATCGCACGGTCGAGGTCGGAGACGCGCAGGTGCGCATGGCCAATGGTCAGGTCGGGTTTGGCGTGGGTCATTGGCGGGTCTCCTGAAGATGCATCGGCTCGGCATGTTCGACCATGAGAGACCGGAAACCCCGTCGATGGCCAGCCCCGAAAGGCAGACCCCCGGCGCGGGGCGCACCGGGGGTCGCGACAGCGCGAGGGCTGACGGCGGCAGAAACACTGCCCCTCAAGGGCCACTTTCGGGGACGAGGCGAGGCGTTCCTGCCGCCCTGCACCGCTTGGGGATACCGGTGCCCCGTTTTGGTAGACCGCGAATGATTCACCCGCGTGAAAGGGGCTCACCCGCCGCGCACGAGCCCCATGATATCCATCGTCCGCGCGAGGATCGGCTCTGCGATGTGCCCCGCCCGCTCGGCGCCGCGCGCGAGTGTCCGGTCGATCTCGGCGGGGTCGGCCATGATCCGGGCCATCTCCGCCGAGATCGGCGAGAGCTTCTCGACGGCGAGTTCGGCGAGCTTCGGCTTGAAGTCCCCCCAGCCCATGCCGGCGACTTCGGCCATGACGGCATCGCTCGAGGTCTCGGAGAGGCCCGCCCAGATGTCGACGAGGTTCTTCGCCTCGGGCCGGTTCTTCAGGCCGGCGTAGGTTTCGGGCAGGGGCTCGGGGTCGGTCCGCGCCTTCCTGAATTTCTGGGCGATGGTGTCGGCATCGTCCGACAGGTTGATCCGGCTCATGTCGGAGGGGTCCGACTTCGACATCTTCTTGGTGCCGTCGCGCAGGCTCATCACCCGCGTCGCCGGCCCCTCGATCACCGGCTCGGTGAGCGGGAAGAAATCGACCCCGTAGTCGTGGTTGAACTTCGCGGCGATGTCGCGCGTCAGCTCCAGATGCTGCTTCTGGTCCTCGCCCACCGGCACATGGGTGGCGTGGTAGACGAGAATGTCGGCGGCCATGAGGGCGGGGTAGGCGAAAAGCCCCAGCGAGGCGTTCTCGGAATTCTTGCCCGCCTTGTCCTTCCACTGCGTCATCCGGCTCATCCAGCCCATCCGGGCGACGCAGTTGAAGAGCCAGCCGAGCCGGGCGTGGGCGGCCACCTGGCTCTGGTTGAAGAGAATCGAGCGCTCGGGGTCGATGCCGCTGGCGATGAAGGCAGCCGCGAGCTCGCGGGTCGCGCGGGTGAGCTTCTCCGGCTCCTGCCAGACGGTGATCGCGTGGAGATCGACGAGGCAATAGAGCGTCTCGAAAGTGCCGACGTCCTGCATCTCGACGAAGCGCTTCAGCGCGCCGAGGTAATTGCCCAGCGTCAGCCCGCCCGAGGGCTGGATTCCCGACAGCACGCGGGGGGTGAAAGACGGCCTTGCCATGAAGCTCTCCTGCGGGCGGTGGATTTCCGCGCCCGCGGGGCTTACCGAGGGGGCGGAGAAGCGTCAAGAAAGGCCAGCGATGTCTCACGACCCCGATGCCAGCCCGTTCAATTCAGTCCCGCCGGTGATCGTGGCGCTGGCGCTTGCGATCCTTTTCGTCGAGATCGCGCTCTGGGGCGCGTCGCGCGGGTTGCTCGGGGGGGCGGGCGGCGTCGGCTGGCGCGCGAGCGCGGTGCAATCCTACGCCTTCTACGGCCCGATCCTCGACTACATGATCGAGATCGGCAGCTTCAACCTGCACGATATCGGACGCTTTCTGACCTACAGCTTCATACACGCGAGCTTCACGCACGTGCTCTTCGTGCTCGTTTTCGTTCTCGCGCTCGGCAAGATGGTCGCGGAGACGGTGAGCCCGCTCGCCGCGATGGTTGTCTTCTTCGGCTCCGCGGCCGTGGGCGCTCTGGCCTATGCCGCGCTGACCAACGACACGCGGCCGCTTCTCGGCGGTTTCCCCGCCGTCTACGGCCTCATCGGCGCCTTCACCTTCCTGCTCTGGGTCCGGCTCGGCGCTGCGGGCGCACCGCAATACCGGGCCTTCTCGCTCATCGGCGTCCTCTTGGCGCTCCAGCTTCTCTTCGGCCTCGTCTTCGGCGGCACGAACGACTGGGTCGCCGAGGTCGCCGGCTTCGTCTTCGGTTTCGCGATCACCCCGATCGTGGCTCCGGGCGGGTTCCGGCTGTTGCTGGCGAAGCTGCGCGACCGCTAGCGGCGGAACGCGGTGCGGAGCTCGGAGACGCGGAACGCCCCGAGTGCCTGA
>CAZPPH010000117.1:0-3095 GCA_964588375.1 uncultured Rhodobacterales bacterium
AGCCGGGCCGGCGTCTGGCCGCTGTCGTGGAGCCTCGACTGCGTCGGGCCGCTGGCACGCTCGGCGCGGGACTGCGCGCTTCTTCTCGAGATCATGTCGGGCCCCGATCCGCGGGACGGCACCGTCATCGCCCCGACCTTTTGCCGCCCGGACTTGTCAGGCGATATCAGGGGGCTGCGTGTCGGCGTTCCCACGGGATACTACTTCGACACGGCGACCCCCGCTGTCTCCGCCGCGCTCGACGCGGCCCTTGCAGCACTTGCCGGAGCCGGTGCCGAGGTCGTCGAGACCGGCGCCCCCGACATGGGCCTCGTCAACACGCTGGCCCATATCGTCCTCGCCGTGGAGGCCTCGGCGCAACTGGGGCCGCATTTCCGCGATCCGGCCTGTTCCATCGGCCGGCAGGTGCGCGACCGGCTGGAGCCGGGCATGTTCTACCCCGCCACCGCCTACGCGACCGCCCTGCGCCTGCGTCCGAAAGTCCGCGCGGCCTGGCTCGCCGCCGCCATGGGCGATTGCGACGCGGTGTTCATTCCGGCCGTCCCGCGCGAGGTGCCCACCATCGCCGAAACGACGGAAGGCTCGCTCGAGGACATCGCGGGCAAGATCGGCGCCGTCACCCACGCCACGCGCGGCATCAACTATCTCGGCCTGCCGTCGCTGTCGGTGCCCTGCGGCTTCGACGGGGCGGGCCTTCCCGTCGCCTTCCAGCTCGTCGGCCGCGCCGACGACGAGGCGACACTCATCCGCATCGGCGACGCCTACCAGCAGGCGACCGACTGGCATACCCGTTTCCCGCCCGAAAGGACGCATTCATGAACCAGCCCGTTCCCGAGAACGCCATCGACCTCGCGCCCACCGACCTCAGCCCGCATTACGAGCCGATGGGCTGGCACCACTGGCCCGAACACCCCTGGCTCACCTACCAGTTCCGCCGGGGCCTCGGCGAAACCCAGGAAGGCGGCGGCGCGGTGTCGGAGTGTTTTCTCGCCGCGAGCCGGATGATCCCCGGCGATTACGACAGCTGGAACCGCGAGTGGATGCGCATCGCCGACCAGAACTGGGCGCGCGGGGTCGAGGCCGAGGAGAAGGGCCATGTCCGCACCGCGATGAACTGCTTTCTCCGTGCCGCCGACTACTACCGACAGGCCGAGTTCTACCTCGAGCCCGAGGCGCCGGACCGGCTGCCGACCTTCGAGAAGATGGAGGCCTGCAGCCACCGGTTCCTGAAGTACCTCAACCCGCCGGGCGAGATCGTCGACATCCCTTATGAGGACGGCAAGCCGATCTGCGGCTACTTCGTGCGCGCGCCCTATCCGGGCGACCGGATGCCGGTGCTCATCTGCTTCGGCGGGCTCGACTCGATCAAGGACGAGATGTGGTTCATGCAGGCCCACGGCGCGCTCCAGCGCGGCATCTCGGTGCTGATGGTCGACCTGCCGGGGCAGGGCGGGACGCTCCGCCGCCACAAGCTGCCCGCCCGCCACGACACCGAAGTGCCCGTCGGCGCCTGCGTCGACTGGCTGCTCGCCCGCGATGATGTCGACCCCGACCGCATCGCCTGCGCCGGCTCGTCGATGGGCGGCTACTACGCCGCCCGGGCGGCCTGCTACGAGCATCGCCTCGCCGCCTGCATCGCCCACGGGGCGATCTGGTCGGTCCACGAGATGTGGGGCGACAAGGACGAGAGTTTCGGCCTCGCGATGCACATCAAGTGGGTTATGGGGGCGGATACGATGGAGGCAGCGCTCGAGACCTCCCGCGCCTTCGCCCTCGAGGGCCATCTCGACCACATGCAATGCCCGCTTCTGGTGCTCCACGGCGGCCACGACGTGCTCACCGTCTCGGCGGCGACCCAGGTGCACGAATACGCCGTCTCGAAGGGCGTGAACTCGACCCTGCGGCTTCTCCAGCCCGACGAGACGGGGGCCGAGCACTGCCAGCACGACAACCCCACCATCGGGCAGGAAATCATGAACGACTGGCTGGCCGATGTCTTCGGCATCGACCAGCGCGCGTTGCTGCAAACCGGATGGAGCCCGCTCACATGACCCGTTCCCCCAACCTCGGCGTCGACGCGCCGAAGGCCGCCGTCGTCGCCATCGACTGCCACCGGGGCCACCTCGACCCCGAGGTCGCCACCATGCCCGTGGCCGCCGACGCCGCGCGCCGGGTGATCGACGCCAATGCCGAACTGATGGAGGCCGCCCGCGCCGCCGGGGTGCCCGTCATCCACATCGTCACCCGCTACCGCGATGCGCAGGAGATCCGCGCCAACCCGTTCTGGCGCACCCGGGCGGAAGACCCGAACGCCACCCGCAAGAACGTGCTGAAGCACAATCTCGACGGGATGCCGGGGTGCACCATAATGCCGAAGCTGCACCGCCCCGAGGACCGCGTCGTCGACACCAAGAAGCGCTACGACTGCTTCGTCGGGACCGACCTCGACTTTCACTTGAGGGCGCACGGCATCAACACGCTGATCCTCACCGGCGTGAACACGAACTCCTGCGTGCTCGCCACCGCCGTCGCCGCCAACGTCCGCGACTACGCGGTGATCGTCGCGGAGGACTGCGTCGACACGATGGACGGGGCGGCACTTCACGACGCCGGGCTCGCCTGCATACGCACCGCCTTCGGCTGGCCGATGGGCAATGCCGAGATCATGGCGCTCGATTTCATGACGGTCCGCACGGCAGCGACGGCTTGACCCGGCGCCTCGACGATCATCTCCAGTGCGGGGGCGCGCTCGTCATGCTGAACCCGCGCGGGGGCGAGGTGCCCGAGAGCGTCACGGGCGTGAACGCTCTCTTCATCGACCGGGAGGGGACAGGCCTCACCCCGGCCGATGCGGCCCTCATGGTCGCGCGCGCGGCGCGGCTGGGTCTCTATTCGGTGGTACGTTGCGATGGCACCCGGTCTGACGAACTCGCGAATTGCGCGGGGCTGTCACCCGATGCCGTCGTGCTGCCGCAACTGCGCTCGGCGGACGAAATGGAGACCTGTCTCAACGCCCTCGGCCCCGTGCCGGCGATCGCCCAGATCGAGACGGTGGAGGCCGTCGAGAGCATCGATGCCTTCGCGGCCGTTCCGGG
>CAZPPH010000117.1:3195-9137 GCA_964588375.1 uncultured Rhodobacterales bacterium
CGAAACCGCTCATCAAGGTCCGCCTCGAGGCGCATTGCCCGACGATGAGCCTCACCGAGATCAAGGCCCGCGGCCATTCCTTCGTCGTCGACGAACCGCCCTACCGGCACGGCACCGATGTCGGCCCGACACCGCTCGAAACCATGCTCGGGGCGTTGATGAGCTGCACCCATGTCATCGCCGCGCGCATCGCGTACGAGCGGGGCGTCGCGCTGGAGTTCACCGCCATGTCCTGCCTCGGCTTTCTCGATCACCGGGGCATCGACAGGGAGGCGGACGTGCCGGTGCCTTTCCCGCGTATCGAGCTCGACATGAGGGTCCGCACCGACATGGACCCCGGCGATTTCGGCGGGTTCAAGTCCGAACTCGAGGCGCGTTGCCCGATGTCGGTGATCCTGCGGCAGGCGGGCACCGAAATCGTCCAGAGCTGGACTGTAGAGGAGCCCGAGGCCCGATGATCATCGACGCACACACCCACACGCTCTGCCCGGCGGTCAACGAGATGGTCGCCGACCATATTCGCCCCGACAGCGTGCCCTACCAGCGCGACATGTCGCCCGAGAGCAAGGCGCGCGACGCCGAGCAGAAGGCGGAGCTCGGCGATAAGTTCCTGAACGTCGAGCGGCGCCTTGCCGACATGGCGAAGATGCGCGTCGACCTGCAGGTCGTCGCCCCGGCGCCCGGCCAGCAGCACTACTGGGCATCGCCGGACCTCCTCGCGGAGATCTCCGCGCGCCAGAACGACCATGTCGCCGACCTCGTCGCCAAGGCGCCCGACCGCTTCGTCGGCCTCGGTACGCTGCCGATGACCGACACCGCCGCCTCCATCGCCGAGGCGGAGCGGGCGTTCTCGGACCTCGGGCTCCGGGCGTTTCAGATCGACAGCCGGGTGATGGAGCGTGAACTTTCCGACCGAAGCCTCGATCCCCTCTACGAAAAACTCGCGAGCCTCGGGGCGGGGCTGATGGTGCATCCGCTCGGCTTCTCCGACGGCCAGCGGCTCAGCCCGTTCTTCATGGTCAACTCGGTGGCCCAGCCGCTCGAGGAACTCATCGCCTTCAACCACCTCGTCTTCGGCGGCGTGCTCGACCGCTTCCCCGATCTGAAGGTCTACATCGCCCACGGCGGCGGGTTCGCGCCGTTCTACATCGGCCGGTTCGATCACGCCTGGAAGGTGCGGCCCGAAGTGAACGCGCTCATACCCGAACCGCCCTCGGCTTATCTCGGCCGGCTCTGGTACGACAGCTGCGTCTACCGCCCCGACCACCTGCGCACCCTCGTCGACATGGTCGGCGCGGATCGCATCATGCTCGGCAGCGACTACCCGTTCGACATGGGCGATACAAACCCCCTCGCACTCGTCGACGCCTGCCCGGACCTTTCCAAGGCCGGCCGCGCGGAGATCGTCGCGGGGACCGCCCGGCGCTTCTTCGGTCTCTGACGCGGGGTCAGGACAGAAGCCGCAGCAGCGTCTCCCGGGTGAGCGGCATTTCCACCGGCCGCACCCCGAGACCCCTTGCGGCGGCGTTGAGCAAAGCCGCAGTCGTCGGCCCCGCCGCGATCTCGCCGGCGCCGAGGGGCGGCTCCTCGGGCCGGTCGATGATGCCGACCTCGATGTCCGGCACCTCGTCGAAACCGAGGATCGGGTAGTCGTCCCAGCGCTCCGTGGCGATCTCCCCGCCCTCGAAGCGCACGCCCTCGTGCAGCGTGATCGAAAGCGCCTGAAGCATCCCGCCCTCGACCTGCTTCATCGCTCCGGTGCGGTCCACGACCTCGCCGACATCGGCCGCCGCCCAGAGTTTCGTGCAGCGGATGTCGTCGCCGATCTCCAGTTCCGCGACCACGGCGCAATATCCCGATGCGTTCTTGTAGCGGGCGAAGCCGAGGCCCCGGGCGCGCTCGCCGCCGCCGTCGAGGCCGCCTGAAATCTCCCGGACCTTCTCGATCACCGACCGGGCACGGGGGTCGGAGAGATGCGCGAGCCGGAAGTCGAAGGCGTCGGTGCCTGCGGTTTCGGCAAGCTCGTCCATCGCGGCTTCGATCGCGGCGACGTTGACCTGGGCGCCGAGCCCGCGAAGCGCCGAGGGGCGGTAGCCGGTGCCGGTGACACTGCGCTTGAGAACGGAGAGGGCGGGAACATCGTAACAGGGCTTGCCGTTGCGGTCCGCCCCGCCACCGGACGTCGCCGGCGGGTCTTTCGGCGGCTCGAGCGGGACCGGTGCCGCCATGTACGCCCCCGACCTGAGGTTCGGCGCCTCCGCTCCGGCTGGCCGGCTGCTGTGAGGCGGGCTCGTGACGCTGACTTCCATGCCCTCGATCCGCCCGCCATCGCCGAGCCACGCCCGCACGCCGCTGCGCATCGCCGGTGACAGCGGGCCGGCGCGGAACTCGTCGGCGCGCGCCCAGAGCACCCGGACATGACGGCCCGGGTTGACGCGGGCGAGAAGTGCCGCATCGAGGGCGACGTCGTCGGCCCCGTTGTGACCGTAGCATCCCGCGCCGGGGACATGCCGGACGGTGACCGCGTCGGGCTCCAGTCCCAGCACCCGCGCCAGCGCGCCCCGAAGCCCGAACACCCCCTGACTGTGCGACCAGACGTACAGTCGCCCGCCCTCGAAGCGCGCCAGGGCGCAGCACGACCCGATCGACGCATGGGCGATGCAAGGTCGCGACAGCGAGATCGACACGGCGGGGGCCGCCTCGGGCGGCGCCCCGGTCGAGACCACGGCCTCCACCTCGCCGGCGCCTGTCTCCAGCGCCGAGAGCGGTTCGGCCAGCGGCGTGCGCTCCCAGTCGAGCCCCTCGCGCAGCCGGTTCGCGGCGGCGGCGACGCGGTGCTCGTCCGCCCCGGTCACGCCGACGAGCGCACCGTCGCGGAAGATTTTCACGCCCGCGCCGGCAAGCCCCCCGATCTCGTCTTCGGACGTTCCGAGCCCCTTCGTCCCGAAGGGAGGCTGGATCATCCGCCCGTGCAGCATGTCCGGGAACCCGAGGTCCTGGATGAACCGCTCGCCCCGAAGCCGCGCGAGCACGTCGGCCCGTCGCGAGGTCGTCTCGGGCGGCGGACGCAGTGTCGGGGGCAGCGGGGCGGCGTATTGCTCGACCTTGCCTGCGAGAGCGGCCTCCGCCGTCAGGCTCCAGTAGTCGAGGCCCGTCTCGAGCCCGTCCTTGACCACCGCGCCACCTTCGATCTCGAGCGCCTCCGGGGCGACCTGCAGGAGTTCGCCGGCCCGCGAAAGGCATTCCCAACGCGCCGCCGACGCGGCCAGCCGCACCGACATCCCGCCCTGCTGCACCGAGAGGCTGCCCACGGTCGGTCCCTCGTCCGGCACCCTGTCGGTCGCGCCCGAGACGAGGTCGACCCTGTCTTCGGCAAGGCCGAGCTCGCCCGCAGCCAGCCGGATCAGCGCGGCCGAGACCCCCTGTCCGAATTCCACCCGCCCGGTGAGAACGGTTACGCGGCCCGGGCGCTCGAAGGCGATCCACTGGGCCGTCATGGGATGCGCGAGGATGGGCTTGGGCAGTGTCACGGAGCCGCCTCGTCGAGCGCGCGGCCGAGCGCGTCGAGGATGCGGCGGTGCGCCCCGCAGCGACAGAGATTGCGACCGAGGGCCGGGACGAGCTCATCCCGCCCGTCCGCCCGTCCGTAGAGCGGCAGGGCAGACATCACGATACCTGCGAGGCAGAAGCTGCACTGACCCGCGTCCGCGTCCAGAACGGCGCCGACGAGCGGGTGCGGGGGGTCGTGCCGTGCGAGATGGTCGATGGTCACCACCTCCTGTCCCGCCACCGCCTCGACGGTGATGTCGCAGGACTGGACCGCGCGGCCTCCGACCGTGACCGTGCAGGCCCCGCAATTGCCCTGTTCGCAGCCGAGCCGCGTTCCCCTGAGGCCGAGAACATTGCGCAGGACATGGGCGAGCGACATCTTCGGGTCGACCGTCACGGAGAGGCTATCTTCGTTCACCGAAAAGGAAATCTTGCTGTCGGCCATGTCTGCGGCGCACTCTAGCGAACCGCGGACCGGTGTCGACCCCCGAGCTCCCGGGCGCCTTCCGGAAGGGCGGCTTTCCGGTCTTCTGCGTTCTTCCTTGAGCGCCGGCTGTCGTCTCCGCGGTCGGAGCATTCCGAAGCCTTGCATTGACCGCGGTCAATGCGTGCGGGCGATCGTGTTGCGAGCTTGGTGCCCGGGAGGAACGCCATGAAAGAGGATGATGCAGCCACGTCGTCCCGGACCGGAGACAACCCGCCCGGGGCCGGTCAGGTGAGCGGCCCGGACAGCGACACGTTCGGTGACGCGTGGGCGATGGTCGAGGGGCTGGGCGGCGGGGTCAATATCTGCCACGAAGCGCTCGACAGACATGTCGCCCAGGGCCACGGGGGCGAGATCGCGCTGAGATGGCTCGGCAAATCGGGTGAGCGGCGCGACCTGAGTTTCGGCGACATGCAGGGCCTCGCGGCACGCTTCGCGAACGTCCTCACGGACCACGGGCTCGCGCCCGGCGACAGTGTCTTCGTGCTCATGGGCCGGGTGCCCGAACTCTACGCGTCCGCTCTCGGTACGCTGAAGGCGGGCCTCGTCTTCACGCCACTTTTCTCGGCTTTCGGGCCGGAGCCGATCCGGACCCGCATGGAGATCGGCAGCGCCAACGTGCTGGTCACCACCCCGGGCATCTACAAACGCAAGATCGCGGCCTGGCGCGACGAGATCCCCAGCCTGAAACTGGTCCTCGTCCTCGGCGACGAGGCGCCCGACGACTGCGTCGCGCTCGGCCCCGCGCTGGCGGCCGCGAGCCCGGATTTCGAGACGGTCGAGACCGGTGCGGACGATCCCGCCCTCATCCACTTCACGTCCGGCACCACCGGTAAGCCGAAGGGCGCGGTCCATGTGCATGGCGCGGTCGCCTACCACGCCTATTCGGGCCGCCACGCGCTCGACCTGACGCCGGGGACGATCTACTGGTGCACCGCCGATCCCGGATGGGTGACGGGCACCTCCTACGGCATCATAGCGCCACTGGTGAACCGGGTGACGATGATCGTCGACGAGGCGGAGTTCGATCTCGACCGGTGGTACGAGACCATCGGGCGCGAGAAGGTCGAGGTCTGGTATTCCGCCCCCACCGCGATCCGGATGATGATGCGCGCGGGCGCCGAGTCCGCAGCGCCCTACGACTTCTCCTCGCTGAGATTTCTCGCCAGCGTGGGCGAGCCGCTGAACCCCGAGGCGGTGGTCTGGTCCGAGAAGGTCTTCGGCCAGCCGTTTCACGACAATTGGTGGCAGACCGAGACGGGCGGGATCATGATCGCCAATCAGCCGGGCATGGAGGTGCGCCCCGGTTCGATGGGAAAACCGATGCCCGGCATCGAGGCCGGCATCGTCGAACGCGAGGGGGAGGGCCTTCGCGAACTCGGGCCGGGAGAGATCGGCGAGCTTGCCCTCCGGCCCGGCTGGCCCTCGATGATGCGCGCCTACCTCCACGAACAGGCCCGTTACGACAAGACCTTCGTCGGCGGCTGGTACCTTTCCGGCGATCTCGCGATGCGCGACGAGGACGGCTACTTCTGGTTCGTCGGCCGGGCGGACGATCTCATAAAGACCTCCGGCCACCTGATCGGCCCGTTCGAGGTGGAATCGGCCCTGATCGAACACGAGGCCGTGGCGGAGGCCGGCGTGATCGGGGTGCCCGACGAGACCGCCGGCGAGGTCGTGAAAGCCTATGTCACGCTGAACCCCGGCTTCGAGGCCTCCGACGACCTCGAGCGCGAGGTGCGCGGCCACGCCCGCAAGAAGCTCGGCCCCGCCGTCGCACCCCGCGAGATCGTCTTCCGCAAGACCCTGCCGAAGACCCGCTCGGGCAAGATCATGCGCCGGCTCCTGAAGGCCCGCGAACTGGGCCTGCCGGAGGGCGACATTTCCACCCTGGAGACCGACGAGACAT